>JBAXCY010000152.1:0-7079 GCA_037141235.1 Acidimicrobiales bacterium
CGTGCCAGTGGCCGATGAGGTGGCCAGGTGGATCGTGGTGTCGCTTCCGACAGAGGTCAGACCTCCGGACGAGTCCTGGAGCGCCACCGAGATGGCGTGGGTGGCCGAGCTGGTGGCGGCCATCGACAACGGGGCCGAGGTGACGGCTAGTTGGTTGGGAGGGTCGGTGATGGCACCAGACGTCCCGGTGACCGATGCAGTCACCGTATCGGTAGCAGTCACCGTCCGCGACCCTCCGGTGTTGAAGGTAACCGACGTGCCGTGGACGCCGTTGTCACCGGCGACGAACGTGTAGTTACCAGGCAGGGCGGCCGAGGGGTCCGAAGAGGTCACATGGATCGTGCCCTGATAGCCACTTGCGACATTGGCGTAGGCGTCCTTGGCCGTGATGGTGATCGATGCGGTCGCGCCGACGAGCACGGTGGCGGGGCCGGTCACGGTGAAGGAGACCGCAGGGCCGGGTGTGACGGTCTCGATCTGGGTGGCAGAGATCAAGCCAGTGGCCGATGTCGTCACCGTGGGTGTTCCCGCCGTGCGGTCACCGTAGAAGATGGTCACCCCGGTTGAGCCAGCAGGGACGACGACACTGGTCACCGAGGCACCCCCCGACGTAGTGGCGAACGTGCCAGTGGCCGATGAGGTGGCCAGGTGGATCGTGGTGTCGCTTCCGACAGAGTTCAGACCACCGGACGGATCCTGGAATGCCATCGAGATGGCGTGGGTGGCCGAGATGGTGGCGGCCATCGACAGCGGGGCCGAGGTGATGAGTATCTTGTCGGGGAGAGCCTGGATCGACCCGGCGTTGCAGGGCCTCTGGGCGGTGCTCGTCGTTCCTCGTTGGTCCGTCGTCGGGCAGAGCGCAACCGATAGAGCGCTCACGGCCACCGAGGTCGGATTGGGAATGAGGTAGATGCCCGGATTTCCCGACAGAGGGAGCATGGTCGCAGTTGGCCCACCGTGATTGGCCAGCGGTCCGATGAGGGCCGACAAGGTGGCGTCCGCAGTGCTGCCCACGCCGCCGTTCAAGCACGTGGCATCACCGACGTTGTATCCAGCGTCGGTCCACGTACCACTGGCCTGGTCGCAGCCGTCGGCGAACTGGTTGGCGGCCACGGTGACCGATCCGACCCCGAAGGTGTTGGCTGCCATGTTGGCAATAGTGGAGCCACTGACTAAGGCGGAGTTTCCGACGAAGGTCGTCGCCACCACGGAGAGCGTGACGGCGCCCGTGTTGGACTGGGCGCTGTCCGCGTTGTCGATGGCCCCACCCGAATATGCAGCCGTATTGGCGTAGAAGGTCGAGGTGGAGACGGCCAGGCCACCAGCCCCGTCATTGTCACCGTTGTCGATGGCCCCACCGTCGTTGGTGGTCGATGCGTTCTGTGCGAATGTCGAGCCAGATATGACCACAGAGGTGCCCGTGCCGCCGTAGTCGGCGTTGTCGATGGCCCCACCGTCGACGTCCGCCACATTGGACGTGAAGGTCGAGTTGGTCACCGTTGTGCCGCTGCCGACGCCTCCACTGTCTCCATTGTCGATGGCTCCGCCATCGGCTCCTGCGGTGTTCGAGGTGAACGTCGAACCCGATACTCCCAGTGTCCCGATGCCGCCGTAGTCGGCGTTGTCGATGGCCCCACCGTCGTAGGTGGCCGAGTTCGAGGTAAACGAGGAGTTGGCAACCGTGAGTCCGCCCGAGGCACCTGGTCCACCATTGTCGGCGTTGTCGATGGCCCCACCGTTGGAGCTCGCACTCTCGTAGGAGAACGTCGACCCGGTCACCGCCAGCGTGCCGATCCCCGAGTAGTCGGCGTTGTCGATGGCGCCACCATCACTGCCAGCCGAGTCATGGTCGAACACCGAGTTGACGACGGTCGTGCCGTTGGCCGTGCCACCGTTGTCAGCGGTATCGATGGCCCCACCGTTGTCGACGGCCGTGTTGGCGGAAAAGATCGATCCAGATATGGCCAGGGTGCCGATCCCCAACATGTCGGCGTTGTCGATGGCGCCGCCATCGGAACCCGATGAGTTGGAGTGGAACGTTGCCCCGGATACCGCCAGCGTGCTGGTCCCGCCGGTGCCACCAGTCACGTCGATGAAGCCATTGTCGGCGTTGTCGATGGCCCCACCGTCGAAGCCGGCGCTATTGGACGTGAATGTGGAGTTGGATACGGACAGACTGCCGGATCCCCCATTGTCCCCATTGTCGATAGCCCCGCCGCCGTAGTTAGCCTTATTGGAGGTGAACGTCGAACCGGTGACGGTGACGGAACCACTCGCAGGGGCCAATGATGCGTCGGCGTTATCGATGGCCCCACCGTCGTCGGCGGAGTTGGAGATGAACCTCGAATCGGTGACCGTGATCGAGCCGCTGCCAGGCGTGGTGGTCCCGTCGGCGTTGTTGATGGCGCCGCCGTCGTAGGCGACAAGGTTGGTGAAGGTCATCGCAGAGACGGTGATGGTTCCGCCGGCGACCCCGTCACCGTTGTTGATGCCCCCACCACCGTCAGTCAAGGTGTTGTTGGCATTGGCCATGATGAAGCCTTGGACGGTCATGTACCCGGCCGAGGTGATGTTCAAGATGCTTCCCGTGCAGTCCGGGTTCACCACCGGCGTCAGGCACGTGGCATCGGTGGTCCCGCCGTTGCCGTCGAGGATCGGTGCGGTCGTCAGACCTGGCAGCGGTTGGATAACGAGCGGCTCCAGTGAGGTGGTGCGGCTGAGGAGAACGCTCCAGTTGCCGACGTAGTGGCTGGGGTCCCCGATAGTCGACAGATTCACACCTGGAGTCACCAGGTCGATGGTGCGACTGGTGGCGGCCAACTTGGTGGCCTGCGCTAGGGCTCGGTCCAGCGAACATCCTCGGGCCGGAATGGTTTGCAAGGGGCAGTCGGTCGGGTTGGCGCTGCCACCGGCATAGGCGTAGAGGGCGGGGACGGCGGCCCCAGACGGGATGGCCTCGACGACCGTTACTGCGAATGTTGCCAGGCAGGCCGCTAGGGCGGCCCCGATCCGCAGGAGCCAACTTCCACCCATTTGTATTCCCTTCGTCGAAGACCTTGATCCAAATTTCATGGCGGGTCACCCGTGCCGAACCGAGTTCCGGCCACCGCTGGCGCCTGCCACAGTGAGGAGATTGCCACAGTGAGGGCATTGCTCTCGTTCAGGATGCCTGACTCCAGCCTGTACGCCGGGGATGGACCACGGCAAGGTCCAAACGGTTGCAGTCGACTAGCGGGTGCGGCGGTTCTGGCCATCCGGTGATGGCTCGGAACTGGTCTGGCGGTGTTGCTCAGCCAGCCAGTGCCGCGGTCGTCATCTCCAGGCAGGTCGGGTCAACCGTGCCGGGCACCAAGATGAACTCGTCACACCCGGCCGCCTCAGCCGCGGCCAGGGCATCGAGGAGGCGGGCGGGGGAGCTCAAGTTCACCAGTTGGGACAGTGCATCTGCTGCTCGGTCGCCGAACACGTCCAGGTAAGCGCGAGCAAAGCGTTTGAGTTCCGCATCGGCATCGGGGCCACCCAGGAGATAGAAGGATCCGCTGACCAGCCGGGGCCGCTCCGTCCTACTAGCCGCCTCCCATGCATCGACGGCCATCTGATTGCCGCGGCCGATCTCCCCTGGATCGGCACCGATGGAAAACCCGGTGATCCCTTCGGCCCACTGGGCCGCCCGAGTCATCGACTTCGGTCCCATGGCCGCGGCCAGCAACGGCGGCCCACCGGGACGGTATGGAACCGGCCCCACCGGCTGCCCGCCGTCATAGGCGGGCTCGCCCGACCACAGTCGTCGGAGCTCGGCCACATCGGCATCGAGCCTGCGGTGGCGACCCTCGAAGGGAACCTCCAGCGAGCGATAGTCCTGCTCCCGTCCGCCCACCCCCACACCTACGACCAGCCTGCCTTCCGACAGGACGTCGAGCGTGGCCAGTTGCTTGGCCAGCAGGGCAGGCCGGTGCAGGGGCAGGACGGCGATGTTGGTGATCACCTGGACCCGCTCGGTCAGGGCTGCCGCCGCGGTATTGGTCACCAGGAGCTCAGGATTGTGGAACGTGATCCGTTCGCCGGCCGACACACTGGAGTACGGGCCTTCGTCGATACCTCGGCACCACTCCACAAAGGTGGTCCTGGTGAATCCGGTGGCCATGGTGGGAAGCGCGATGCCGATCTCCATGGGGCGCGACCCTAGCGAACAGGACGTGCGAACAGGACGTGCGAACAGGGAACGAACTCCGCTCCCAAGCCCCATGTGCACCACTTTGGGTGCAGGCCGGTATCGAGTCCGGAGCATCGCTAGGCATTCTCCCTGGTCACCGCTAGAAACCCTGGGTCGCACTCGTAAAATTCGGTGATGCCAGGTATAGTTAGGGCGTTAAGAGTCCACTGTTCAGGCAGGGCACCAGGGGTTCCGGTGCGTGGCGCGTGAGCGGTGGTTAGGGCGTGGGCGTAACTCGTCGGTGAGTACGTCTGCATACGAGGGGGCACCGCTGTGAACAACTGGCTGCAGGCGATGAAACAGTGGTCCCAGTGGCTGCTGGGTGAGGCGCCGCTTCCCGACGGTCGATCCAAGGCCATGCTGGCTGGCACCGTCGCCGCCGCAGCGGTCATTGCTGTCGGAGTACCGGCCGCCATTCCCTCGAGTCCTTCGGCCAATGCGGCCCCGCCGCAGTCGACCTCGACCTCCGCCGACGATGCCAGTTCGTCGTCGTTCACGGTGCCGACGACCACCCCCGTTGTGACCACCCCCGTTGCGGCCACGCCTGCGGTCATCGCCCCGGTCGATCCGACCTCTACCGTTCCGTCGAGTAGCTCGGTGGCATTCGACCCGTTCGTCAAGCGAACGGGAAATGGCGTTAATAAGAAGGCGGCCAGCTCGTGGGGCGCGAACGACGGCGCCGCGGATCCGGTATCGGCTCCCGTCGATGCTTGGGACTCCTCGGCGCCGACCGTGAACGACAACTGGGATGTGGCCACGCCCCCGGCGCCCCGGCCGACCCCACCGCCCGCCCGCCGACCAGTGGTGGCAATTCCGCTGTTCTCTATTAGTGCGTTCAGCAACCTGGTGGCCCCGGTCACACCGCCTCCGGCCCCCCTGGTCACCGGCGCCGCCGCCTTCATCGATTCCGCCCTGGTTACATGGCAGGAGCCAGTCCACTCCACGGCACTCGGCTACGACGTGTTCGTCGGCTTCGCCCCGGGGATGGAGTTTCCGATCGCCCTCAACGGCTCCGCTCCAGTGGTGGCCAACTCCTACCTGGTGACGGGCCTCACCGCCGGACAGACCTACTACTTCACGGTCCGGGCCCGTACCGGTCTCCTCGCCTCGTCCGCTTCCAACGAGGTCTCGGCGATTCCCTTTAATGGGTACGCCCCGATTGGGCAGCTCTTGGGCCCGGTCATCTCCATGGCGTCGACAGCTGACGGCACCGGGTACTGGCTGACCACCGCCACCGGCGCAGTCTCACCGCACGGCTCGGCCACCGACTTGGGCTCGACGGCCACCGAGCAGTTGGCGGCGCCGATCGTCAAGATCGTGGCTGATCCCATGGGCCCGGGCTACTGGGAAGTGGCTGCCGATGGTGGTGTCTTTGCCTACGGGACTGCCACCTTCAAGGGCGCGGCATCAACCGAAAAGTTGAACTCGCCGATCGTTGACATGGTCGCAACCTCTGACGGAAAAGGCTATTGGCAGGTGGCGGCCGACGGAGGCGTCTTCGCCTACGGCGATGCAGTGTTCGCCGGGTCGCTGGCTGGTATGCCTGGGGCTCAGCCGACCGTCGCCATGGCGGCCGACTCGGCCTCAGGTGGCTACTGGCTAGTTGCGGCTGACGGCACCGTCAGCGCATTCAACGCACCGGTCATGGGCCCGACGGCCGGCGATCTGCCCACCGCACCGGTGGTATCGATTGCGACTACCGCCAGCGGAAAGGGCTTCTGGGAGGTCACCCGCGACGGATCCGTCTATGCCTACGGCGACGCTGTGTTCCAGGGACCGATCGCCCCACTGGCGCCGGCCGCTCCGGTGACTGCGGTGACTGCTGATCCGGCTACGGGCGGGTACTGGCTGCTCTCGGTTGACGGTGGAGTCTTCGCCTACGGAGCCTCCTTCTTCGGCGCTGGCTAGTCTCCTGGGCGGCGGGCCCTAGCGGATGTGATCCGTGGGGGGTGTTGGGGGAGTCTTGGGTTGGTAGCGTTGGCGTTGATGCGGGCATGAACTCTGACCTAGGCGGAAACGACTTCATCGATCCTGAAGCCCCTGGGCACTCGGACGCCACGTCGCCACTGGCGACCGCACAACAACGGGTCGCCCTCATGATCCGGAACTTCGAGGATCCGAGCCAGGAGTGGCGTCGACTGTGCGCCGAACTGCTGGGGACCTTCTTCTTGGTACTGGTAGCAGCCGGGGGGCCGATGATCGACCATTCGATCCCTGGATCGGTGGGACGGGCCGCTGCGGTCGTGGCGCCAGGACTGATGGTGATGTCGATCATCCTCTTCATGGGAAAGGTGTCCGGTGCCCATCTGAATCCGGCCGTCTCCATCGCGTTTTGGCTCCGACGCGACTTCCCCGGTCGACGTGTGCCGGCCTATCTCGCCGTGCAACTGGCCGGGGCGTTGCTGGCCGCGTGGTTTCTGGAGGCCGTGATCCACGTGTCGGCCTCGTACGGTTCGAGCTATCCGGCAGCCAGCCATACCCCATTGGACGCGTTCCTGCTCGAGACCGTCCTCACCCTGGGCCTGGTGAGTGTGATCTTGGGAACGGCATCGGGGGCGCAGCAGGTCGGCCTGTTCGGGGCGATCGGCGTCGGCGGCTACATCGCTCTGGCCGGATTGTGGGCCAGTCCGATATCGGGTGCATCGATGAACCCGGCACGAACCCTCGGACCCGACCTGGTGTCACGCGATCTCACGAGTTGGTGGGTGTACCTTGCTGCCCCCCTGTTGGGGGCAGTGCTGGCCGTAGGGGTGGCCTTCTTGTTGCGGGGACCCGGTGGAGGCAAGACGGGTTCACTGGCGGCCCAGGGGTCGATCAATCCCCTCATCAATCGCCCCGACCAGGCCTGACCTGACCGGACCCGGCC
>JBAXCY010000153.1:0-7029 GCA_037141235.1 Acidimicrobiales bacterium
CCACCCGACCCGTGAGTCGGATTGTTGGGTGTCCACTTTCCTTGGGGAACCTCATTCTTCCAGTCTTGAATGCGACAAAAGGAGAATCGGTATGAAGAACTTCCTGAAGGTCGCCGTAGCGGCATCATTGACGCTCGGCCTCGCCACCACCGTTGGCACCGGTGTTGCTTCGGCCCGCGGCAAGCCTCCCGCCGTCACCGCCACGGGAACGACGACGTGTAACTTCCACGGCCAACTGGTGCTCAACACTGATGGATCGTTGTCGCTGTCTGGAAACATCACTCCGAGCCACGGCGTTGCTGCCTGCACGAGCAAGGGTGGGTCGTTGCTGAGGACGGGCCACATCAACCAGACACTGCCGACCAGTGCCGTGCCGGGAGTCGTCGCCACAGACCTGTGCCCTGCTGTGGCTGCTGCCGTCACCTCGCCCCAGACCCTGGCCGATCTGGCTGGCGGAGCAGTTGCGTGGTCTCCCGGACCCAAGGTGGCCGCTTCGGTTGGCGTTGGCCTGACCGGTGGATCCCTGTCGGTGGCCAGCACGAGCCTCTCGGTGACCTACACGGGCAGTTCGGTCACCTCGGGCTCGTTCACGGGATCGAGCACGGGTCTGTCGGCGTCGACCGACCTCGCCTCGGTGCAGGCTTCGTGCCTGGGCGGAGCAGTGACCTCCATCCCAGTCCGAGGCACGCTGTCGCTGTAATCGCTGTCCAGGGTTGTCGCTGCGGGACGGGGCGTTGCCCCGTCCCGCAGCGCGTCCGGAACATCGCACCATGGCGTCGGTAGCGCACGCAGTCTGCGCCCGCCTGAGGTGCTGTCAACGGGAGGGTACGCCAAGAGGGCCGACTCTGAGGCTGTCCAACTCCAGCCAGATTCGGCAGCCAGTCCGAGAAGCGGGTTCGGTGCCACGCCTCAGTTGCGTCCCAGCCTGAGTTCCCCAGTATCGGGTGCACGTTGCTTTGGCCGTCATCGGAGCGACTGGGGCACAATGACTGTCCGAACCGGGGTGTTTGCACCCCTGACAACGAAGGGGGACCCATGTCCGCAGAGGAGACCCGCAACGTGGTGGATCGGCACATGGCCGCACTGCAGGCTGGCGAGATCGATCGTGTGATGGAGGACTACACCGACGATTCCGTCTTCATCATCAACCTCGGGGGCGTGTTTAAGGGCAAGGATGCCATCCGCCCGTTCTTCGAGGCCTCCGGCACGATGCCAGGCTTCCTCGAGACCGCCGCGTACACCGAGGGCGACACGCACTTCGTCACCTGGACGGCCGACGGGATCGAACTCGGTAGCGACACCTTGGTCGTGCGCGACGGCAAAATCATCGTGCAGACGGTGGTTGTCGTCCTCGCCTCGTAAGGGCCGCCTCGGTTGGGTGTGACCGACGTCCTCGGAATAGCCCGGCCGCACCCGGTGTTCTCTCAAGGACACCTACCCGTTGCAGAAAGCACTCATGTCAGCACCAGCCATACCTGCAACGGACGACAAACTCAGCCCTGAGGTAAAGCGGGTTGGGGTCGTCGTCGTGATGGGCACGATCATGGCCATCCTGGACACGACCATCGTGGCCGTGGCCCTACCGACCCTGGCCCGTGACTTCCACACCACGATCAACACCATCTCGTGGGTGACGACGGGCTACCTCCTTGCTCTGGCCATCGTCATTCCGCTGAGTGGATGGAGTGTGCACCGCTTCGGGGCGAAGCCGGTCTACATCACGTCGTTGGCCCTCTTCATCGGAGGATCCATCCTGTGCGGGTTGGCCTGGTCGGCCACGACACTGATCGCCTTCCGCTTCCTGCAGGGCTTCGGTGGCGGACTGATCATGCCGGTTGGCCAGGCGATCATGGCGAGGAGCGCCGGTCCCGAGAAGATGAACAAGGTCATGGCCCTCATCGGGGTGCCCACCCTGCTCGGACCCATCCTCGGCCCGGTCATCGGCGGCATCATCGTGACCAACTTTTCGTGGCGGTGGATCTTCTTCGTCAACATCCCGATCGGCATGGTGGCGCTCTACTTCGCCATGAAGTTCCTGCCCGGCAGCGGCCGGGACAAGGACCACAAGCTCGACATTCTGGGGTTCTCGTTCCTGGCCCCGGGACTGGCGCTGGTCGTCTACGGCCTGTCCGAAGTGGGCAACGAAGGCGGATTCTCGGCTCGGAGTGTCCAGATCAGCCTGGTCCTCGGCGTCCTGCTCATCGTGGCTTTCATCCTGCGATCGCTCCGAGCCGTAGAGCCCCTGTTGGACCTGCGGCTGTTCAAACGGTGGAACTTCTCCATTGCCACGATCTGCATCTTCCTCACCGGCGCCACCTTGTACGGAACGATGTTTCTACTGCCGCTCTACTACCAAATCGTCCGAGGCGAGTCTCCGTGGATGGCCGGGCTGCTGATGGCGCCCCAGGGCATCGGGGCGGCGCTGGTCATGCGGCCAGCCGCCAACCTGTCCGATCGCTATGGCACCAGGATCACCGTGCCCATCGGCATGGCCCTGCTGGCCATCGGCACCTTGGCCTACACCCAGGTGTCTGGCACCACGAGTTACATCTTCTTGGCCATCGCCCTGTTCGTCCGGGGCATCGGCCTTGGCTTCGGCATGATGCCGGTGTTCGCCGCGTCCTATCGAGGCCTTACTCATGAGGAGATCCCTCGGGCCACCACGGCGACCAACATCATCCGCCAAGTGGGCGGCTCCATCGGCGTGGCACTCTTCGCCGTCGTGCTCCAGCAGTCGATCTCCAAGCAGTTCCCCGGGACGGATACCTCGCTCAGCACCCTCAGCACAGGACACCTGAGCAACACCGTGGTCGATCGTCTGGCCTCGGCGTTCGGTACGTCGTTCTGGTGGTCGTTCGGAGTGTGTGCCCTCGCTGTTCTGCCCGCCATGCTCCTGCCCGGTCGGCTGCAGGCCGAGCTCGGGGTCAGGGCCGAACTCGAGGAAGTCGAACGAGCCAACCTCGACGAAGTGGCCAGCGTCAGCCCCGACTGATGGTCATCGGGACGGACTTTGGGTGTCACCTCGGACCGATGCGGGGCCAGTCGCCGACGTCGCTCAGAGGGGCCCTTCGATGATGTGTGGAGGATTGTGGATGTACTGGGCCACCCTGTCATGCACGTAGCCACCGGCCAGGAATGTCGACGCCTCGGCTGACTCCTTGGAGTCGAATATGGCCATGGATGCACCCTCGCCGTCGCCGGTATCGATCCAGTGGTACTCGTGGAAGCCTTCTTGTGCTTCAACGAGAGGGAGGAACTCCTCGCGGTTGATCTTGGCCAGCAGTGCGCCGTCCTTGCGGTCGTAGGTATAGGTGCGGATGACTCCGTACATGAGGCTCCTTCGAGGTACAGGGGGTGCCGTGGGCTTGTGGAACTGTAGTTCGCTACTCGAGACGTCGGTCTGGCGAGCGGGTCCGACCTCAGGCACCCATGGTGAAGAAGGCGATGGATTCGGCCCAGATTCCTGAGTTCGGCATCGCCCACGTGGTTAGGAGCGAAGTCGATCGGCTGTAGAGCCGATAGGAGCCGTATCCCCGGTAGTAGGTATCGCTGCCGGCCTGCTCCATCAGATTGGTCGGTCCGTTGGTCGCCGCCGGCTGGGTGGTATTTCCACCCGCGGCATAGGCCGTGGCGATGACCAGCTCGCCGGCGTGTGACGGCGTCACGATGCACGCAGACGGGCAGATCGGGACCCCACTAGTGCTGGTGGTCCCAGTCTTGGTGGAACGGGAGTTGACTGAGGGATCGAGTCCGGACACGCCGCCGTACTCGCTGACCGTCGCCATCCGGACATCGGTGGCACCGGTGAGCGTGATGGCGATGACTGGGCTGGCCCCCGACCCCGAGGGGCTGGTTCCGTACCAGATCTCCGCATCTCCACCGGCTGAGGTGCACGAGGTGGAGACTTCTGCCGGAGACCAGGTGGTCACTCCACCGCCAGCCACCCCCGAGACATGGGCCCCACCGGTGCAGGTGCCCGCCAACGTCAGGATCAGGGTATTTCCACCAGCCACGGCGTTGGGGAGAGTGACGGACACCGAGGAGACCGCAGACCCGATCGTGCCGGCTTGCTGAACGGGCAGGGTCACGACGGTGAGGGAAAACGATCGAGTGGCAGTAGCGCCGTTGCCATCGGACACCGCAACAGTAACGGTGGTGCTGGTGGCCGAGGAGCCGACCGCCCCCGAAATGATTCCGGTCGCACTGGCTAGCGACAGCCCGGACGGCAGGGATCCGGTGGAGATGCTCCACGTCAGGCTGCCAGACCCGCCGGATGCTGCCAGGGTTTGTGAGTAGGCCGACTCCGTCTGGGTAGCGTTGGCCAGAGAGGACGTGGTGATGGATGGGGCAGCAGCCACGGTGATGGTGAGCGTGGCCGTGGCGGTGGCACCAAAGGCATCAGTGGCCTGCACGGTGAAGGTCTGGGTGGTAGCGGCCAGGTCGACCGTTCCGGTGATCGAACCCGCCGACGTATCGAGGGTCAGACCGGCCGGCAGGGATCCGCCGATGATGGCCCAGGTGAACGGCGTGCTCCCGCCCACTGCACGCAGACTCTGGGAGTAGCCCGTCTCCGTCCGGGTGGCACCGGCCAGCGACGCTGTCGTCACCGTCGGCGTGGTCACCACCGTGAGCCCGGGGGATGCGGTGGCCAGTGAGGATGCAGCCAGGTTGGCGTCGCCCCCATAGGTAGCCGTGACGGCATAGGGACTCGCCGACACAGCCAAGGCCGTGTTGGCGATGGTGCACGAGCCGCTGGCGCCATGGCCGCCAGGAGTCAAGGTGGCCGTGCATGACGTGGAGCCGACGGTGATGGAGATCTGCTCGCCAGTGACGGGGATGACCTCGTGATGGCTGGTGGCCACGGTGACCGACACGGTGACGGCGTGCTCGTAGCCGTAGGTGACCGTGCTCGGGGCGACACTGACGACAGCCGTGGTCGAGTCGGTGGTCACCGTCAGGCTGCTCGAGGTCGATGCCGATCCGAGGAAGGTGGCGTCTCCCGAGTAGGAGGCGATGATCGGATAGCTCGACGCCGCCGCGGCCAGCGCTACCGCCGCCGTGGTGCAGGTGGTGGCGGGCAGGGTGATGGTGCATACCGGAGTGGAGCCGGTGGTGATGGCGATGGTGCCCGTCGGGGTCCCGGTGAACTGGGGGAGGACTGACGAGGTGACGGTCACGGCGTCTTCGTTGCCGTAGGCGACCGAGGTAGTGGCCAGCGAGAGACTGGTCGTTGTCTGCGCGCGGCCGACGATCACGGGAGCGCTGGGGCCACTGGTGGCTGTCCACGTTGCATAGGACGCCGTTACCGCGTAGGTGTAGGTACCAGCGGAGCTGACATCGTCAGTGCAGGAGAGCGGCCCGGCAGGCAGCAGAGCGGTAGGCGAACTATCGCAGGCCGCGCTGGGGGTACCAGAAGGAGTAGGGGTCCGTGTGACGAAGTAGCCGAGCGACCCGAGGGCGGGCGCACCGACCCCGGTCCAGGTGACAGCAACGGCATGGCCGGTGGCGTTGGCGGCCACGCTCGAGGGGGAGGCCAACCTGGCGACAGTGCCCGAACCGTGACCGGAGGCAGGAGCGGTCAGGTATGCCCATGCCGCAGTCGACGTGATGACCAAGGCGATGGTGACCAAGCCGGACATGAGCAAGGATCGGCGCTTCATCGGGCTGCTACTCCTTGGTAGACGAACTCCAGTACCACCTGTTTGCAGCCGTCTTGGTTGGTGGCGGTGTCGCGCATGGTCACCTCTGGCCAGTCACTGCGGTCTACCCCGAGAGACGACAGCGTCGCGGTGGTGTCGGCCCCCACCGTCACCGGTCGGGTGAACCCTTGGGCCACGATGAAGTTGGAGGGGTCACAGCTCCGGCTCGACGTGGCGAGTGTCGTGGTCAGGTTCGTGATGGTGATGGGGCTCGAGGTGGGGTTGGTGATCTGGACATTGATCCGGTGGCTCCGACCGGGGAGGAGTGGGCCCTCGAGGGCGCCGGCGATAGTGAAGGACTGACTGGTGTCGGGTGTCGGCGTCTGCGCCACGGCCATGCCGACGATGGGTCCCTTGAGGTCGAGGCCTGCAGCAGAGCCGAACCACGGCGCAGTGCCGAACGTGGTGACTGCCCCGGCGGCAGTGGTGAGCCAGTACCCACCCCCCTGAGGCACCGCGGCCATGTCGACGGTCGGGGAGGTTGCCCCTAGCGCAGTGGCTGATCCGTAGAACGGGGCAGTACCGAAGCTGTAGATACCGCCGTCACCTGCCGCCATCCAGTATCCGCCGCCATCAGGACTAGAGGTGATGGTGGTCACCGCACTGTTGCGGGCCATCCCCGCGGCTGACCCATGGAACTGCGCATCGCCGTAGCTGAACACCCCGCCGTCGGAAGCCACCATCCAGTACCCCTTGCCGTCTGGTGTGGCGCTCATGTCCTGCATCGGAGCCGCCGGGTGGGCGGCTCCGGTCGATCCATAGAACGCGGCGTCGCCGAAGGCGAAGATCCCGCCGTCGGAAGCCACCATCCAGTACCCCTTGCCATCCGGGGTAGAGGCCATGGCCACGACCGGTCGGTTGAGGTGGATGTCGCCGGTGGACCCATAGAACTGGGCATCGCCGTAGCTGAAGACTCCACCGTCGGCGGCCACCATCCAGTAGCCGAGACCATCCGGAGTCGAGGCCATGCCGACCACTGGCTGGTTGAGCACGAGAGCACCGGTGGACCCGTAGAACTGCGCACCGCCGAAGGCGAAGATGCCTCCGTCGGAACCAACCTGCCAGTAGCCATCGATGCTCGGCAGATGGGCTGATCGGGCCGACGTCCCGATCAAGGTAGCGGAGGAGCCGGGCCGGTGGGTGGCTGTTGCGGGCATGGCGGCCATGGCGGCCACGGCGGCGATGGCGGCGATGAGGATGAGGACGAGGACGAGGACGAAGGGCATACGCCGAGATGGATCGACAGGAGTCGACTGCGAGGTCAAATGTGGTGAGGTGGTCATCCCTGATCCCTTCGGTATGTCGGTATGTCGGTATGTCGGTATGTCGG
>JBAXCY010000154.1:0-6859 GCA_037141235.1 Acidimicrobiales bacterium
GCTGACGCAGGGCTGACGCAGGGCTGACGCAGGGCTGACGCCCGCGGGTCAGGTGCCGGAGAGCTGGTCGCGCACAGTGCGGCGCAGTACCTTTCCGGTCGCCGTCGTGGGCAGCTCTTCGACCAGCACGACGCGTGCGGGCGCCTTGAACGAGCCTAAATACTCTTGGACCCAGGCGATCAGTTCTACGGCTGGGTCAGCGACCGACGCGTTACCACCGGAGGAGACCGTGTTGATGTCCACCACGACGACGGCGGCCACTGTCTCGCCCCACTCTTCGTCGGGGATGCCGACCACGGCAGCCGCCACTACCCAGGGGTGACGAAGTAGGACGTCCTCGATCTCCGACGGTGACAGGTTCTCCCCACCTTTGATGATGACGTCGTCGGCCCGGCTGTCCACGAAGAGGTATCCGTCAGCATCGATCGACCCCACGTCACCGGTGATGAGCCAGCCATCGCCGTCCACCCCTGACGCCGAGTCCAGGTAACGACCACTCACCTGAGGGCCTCGGACTCGGATATGGCCGGTGGCACCTACGTCGACAGCCCTCCCGTCGTCTCCGAAGATGGCCACCTCCACCCCGGGCAGTGGGCGACCAGCGGAGTGGAGCCGTCGGCGGGCGATGGGATCGGTGCTGGCCATGGCGTCCCGGTGTTCCTCGGGACCGAGCACGGCGATGGTCGACGATGTCTCGGTGAGGCCGTAGGCGTTGACGAAATCGACCGACGGAAACAACTCGAGCGCCTGCTCAAGCACGGGCAGGGAGATCCGGGCTCCCCCGTAAGAGAGGGAGCGCAGTGTGGGGACCCGCAGACCGGGGTCGGCTGCCATGGCCCGGACGATCCGGGCCAGCATCGTGGGCACTACGAAGGCGTGGGTGGCGCGCTGGTCACGGGCTTGGCGCAGCCACTCTTCGGGGTCGAAGCCGGCTTGGGGAAGGATCCGTCGGCCCGAGTAGACCGAGCTGAGCACAGCGGCCACACCTGCGATGTGGAAGGGCGGAGCTGCCAGCATCAGCGCCTCGTCTTCTTCGGCGCCGGCGAACTCGACGGTCTCCATCACATATGACAGCAGGTTCTCGTGGGTGAGCACGGCCGCCTTGGGTGTTCCCGAGGAGCCGCTGGTGAAGAGGATCACGGCGGGCCGTTCCGGTTCGGGCACGTAGTCACCACCGATGCCATCGCTAGCACTACTCGACCCGATGATCGCGGTGGCTTCCATCCATTGCTGGGTGGACCGCTCAAGGGAGAGTCCGAGCCGACCGGTGAGCTCGGGTGAGGCGATGGCCCATGGTGCATCGAGGCGGGCGATCTGAGCCGACAGGGAGTCAGCCGGAAGCCGGAAGTTCAAGGGGGCATAGGTCACCCCTGCCCATGCCGCACCGAACAGGGCGGTGGGAACTGCGGCTGAGTTGACGTCGACGAAGGCCAGGGTGCCAGTACCGGCGTCGGAGCCTGTGCCTGTGCTCGTGCCTGTGCTCGTGCCGGTCGAGCCTATTGCCGGACCGACTGAACGGGCCAAGGACCGGAGCCCGTCGTAGGTCAGGTCACCCGAGGTGTCGGTCAACGCCACTCGGTCGCCGAAGGTGTCAGCGACTAGGTCGAGGAGCAGTGCGATGTTCATGGGTGCTTCCCCTTCGATGCGTGCTGAGTGCCACGGTGTTGCGGTACCGCACGATGGGATCGGGCCCCGACGGCGTGGATTCGGGGACGGTTGGGACGCTCGGGGTACCCGGGGCGCACGGGGTGAACGGGGTACCCGGGACGAACGGGGCGAACGGGGCGTGCCCGACACCACCGCACGATAGCAATCAGCCGGTGGGACTGGTCGCCCTCGACACTGCTACCTCTCCTCGATCGGGAGCGTTCAGTCGACTACTTCGTCGAGCAGTCCCCACTCCAAGGCCGTGCCGACGTCGATCGGCTCAGGCGAGAGCGCTAGGCGGAGCGTGCGATGACGACCGATGCGCCGAGGCAGGCTGACCGTGCCCCCAGCCCCGGGTATCAGGCCCAGATGCACTTCGGGCAGGGCGATCTGGGTGGATTGGGTCCCGATTACTCGGTGGGCGAACGCGGCGAGTTCGATGCCGGACCCCATGGTGGCTCCGTGCAGGTGAGCCACGGTGCGCTCGGCCACTGCGGCCACCGACCGGGCTGGACTGATGAGCATGCGCAGCAGGTGTGCGCTTGCGGGGTCCGAGCGGGTGCCGAACTCGTCGAGGTCGCCACCTCCGCAGAACGAGTCGCCAGCTCCCCGAAGGTGGACGACGGTGATCGACGGGTCGTGTGCCGCGATAGCCAGGGCCTCCGCCAACGAGTCGCGCATGGCCGAGTTCAGCGCATTGTGGACGGCGGGCCGGTGGAGGGTGACCTCGAGCTCGCCGTCGTTGCGGGTGACCAGGACCGGCGGGCCGTCGTCGCCTGCTCCGGATCGGACCAGCCGGGAGGCCCGCCACCGCGCGAACTCGGGTCCAGACTGCAGGAGCCCGTAGGCGGTGGACTCGGCCACCAGGCCCTCGGCGATGGTCCTGCCCCCTCCGGTTCGTAATAGCAGCGTCAGCACGATGGAGGCCAGCGGATGGGTAGCCACCGTGTTGGCCACGACGTCGGCCACTGGGTCGTCCGGAGCAGCCACCAGGTCGGCCCACAGGGGGAAACGACCCGGGGTTGAGGTTTGGGCCACCACTACGGCTGGCAGAGTGGACAGGCGTTCCATGTCGCCGACGTCGAGTCTGTCGGGAAGATCGTCGGCTTCGACCACCACCACGCTCCCAGAAGGACTGGCCAGCCGCTCGTAGACATCGCCGGTGGCCACGGCCTGTTTGAACGTCGGTCCGTCCAGCGAGATCAGGTCCATGGACCGAGGGTAACGTGTGCCGGACATGAGCGGCCGTGTCGATGGTACCGAGCATCGGACAGCGGGGTCGAGTTCTGGCGCAGCCGAACGACCACGCTCGACCTGGTCTGATTCGGGCCTAGAGGCCCTCACGGGACGGAGCGAGGTGCCCGGGCTCGGCCCGCCAGCCGGCCTGGTGCCCGGGGTGCACGCCCTGGCTGCATCGATCGCTCGTGACTCGGCCCGCATCGGTCAGGCAGTGGATGTGGATCCCCTCGCAGTGTTGGCCGCCCGGGCCCACTTCGCGGGCCTGCAGCGAAGTGGATCGGTCAGCTGTGGAGGATCAGCCCGCATGCTCCCCGCCGCTGATGGATGGATGGTGATCAGCCTGCCCCGACCTTCGGACTGGGAACTGGTGCCGGCATGGCTCGGGATGGCCGGAGCGGTGGAAGCCCAAAACTGGTCGCCGGTGGCGCGGCTGGTGGACCATCTTGCCGTCGACGAACTGCTGGATCGGTCGACCGGACTCGGGCTACCGGTGGCGCAGGTGGGGGAGCGGCATTCCAGTCGACGGACGCACCGGCCATCGACTGACGGCATGCCTGGCTTCCCTGGAGTCACCGAACAGCGGATCGGAGCCTCGGCCGGTGCGGCGGATGACATGCGCGAACTGGTGGTAGCTGATCTCAGTGCGCTGTGGGCCGGCCCGTTGGTCGGTGCCGTCCTGGCTGCAACGGGGGCCCAGGTCATCAAGGTGGAGTCACCGTGGCGGCCCGATGGTGCCCGGCTCGGCTCGCCGCAGCATTTCGCATCGCTCGATGTTGGCAAGGTACCGGTGTCGGTCGACTTACGCACAGTCGCCGGGCGCCACCGGCTGCACCGGATCGTGGCCGAGTCCGACGTGGTGATCACCTCGTCTCGTCATCGCGCTTTGGAGCAGCTCGGTCTCGACCTCGACGAGTTGGTGCGTGCAGAGCGCCCCCGCATCTGGGTGTCGATCACCGGGTATGGCACCGATCCGGACTCGGAGGACCGGGTGGCCTTCGGTGACGACGCTGCGGCCGCCGGCGGGTTGGTTGTCTGGGACGACCAGGGTCCTTGCTTCTGCGCCGATGCCGTGGCCGACCCACTGACTGGACTGGCGGCGGCGGCAGCTGTGCTCGCAGCCTTGGCCGACGGCGGCGAGCATCTGCTGGTGGCGTCGATGGCCGATGTGGCCGCAAGCATGGTGGACGGGCCCTGACCACTGTCTTGCCCCTGGTGCGGCACGTCGTTGATCTGCACGGACATGATCGAAGTGAGGTGACACCGGTTGCCCCGTCTGTGATACTCGGCGTGACTACGCCCCGGGGGGGCAAAGGGAGTGCGCGTCATGGACATCAACGAGATGGTGCTGGTGAGCGTCGACGACCACGTGGTCGAGCCGCCCGGGCTGTTCGATGGTCGGCTGCCGGCCAAGTACATCGACCTGGCCCCGCAGTTCATCACTAACGACGACGGGACTAACTCGTGGCTCTACGAGGGACAGGTTCTGCCTAACGTGGCCCTCAACGCCGTCGCCGGTCGCCCACGCGAGGAGTACGGCATCGAGCCAACCTCATTCGACCAGCTGCGGCCTGGCTGCTACGACATCAACGAGCGGGTCAAGGACATGGATGCCAACGGCGTCCTCGGGTCGCTGTGCTTCCCATCGTTCCCACAATTCTGCGGCCAGCTCTTCGCCCGCACTGAGGACAAGGACGTGGCCCTGGCCATGGTCCGGGCCTACAACGACTGGCACATCGACGAGTGGTGCGGGACCCATCCGGGCCGGTTCATCCCGTGCGTGCTGCCCGCCATCTGGGACCCTGAGGTGATGGCTGCCGAGGTGCGTCGCACGGCGGCCAAGGGCGTCCATGCCGTGACCTTCTCGGAGAACCCATCGAAGCTCGGCTGGCCCAGTGTCCACAGTGACCACTGGGATCCGTTCTGGCGTGCCTGCAGTGAAGAGGAGGTGGTCGTGTGTATGCACATCGGATCGTCCTCGGAGTTGGTCATCACCTCACCGGATGCACCCATGGACTGCCTGATCACCCTGACGCCTATGAACATCGTAAAGGCAGCCACCGATCTGGTGTGGTCTCCGGTGCTGCGCAAGTTCCCTGATCTTCGGGTGGCGCTGTCGGAGGGGGGAATCGGTTGGATTCCGTACTTCCTCGAGCGCATCGACTACAACTACGACCGACACCACCTGTGGACCGGTCAGGACTACGGCAACCAGCTGCCGAGCGAGGTGTTCAACCGTAATATCCTGACTTGCTTCATCGACGACCGGTTCGGTGTGGCCAGCCGTGACTTCCTGGAGATGGACAACGTGATGTGGGAGTGCGACTACCCACACTCGGACTCGACCTGGCCGACAGCGCCGGAGACCCTCGCCGAGAGCCTGGGCGGCGTCAACGACCACGACATCGACCGCATGACCCACCTCAATGCCATGCGTCACTTCCGCTACGACCCGTTCACCGCTCTCGGGGGCCGGGAGGCCTGCACCGTCGGGAGTCTGCGGGCTCAGGCGGCAGGCCACGACGTGTCGATCCGAGCCCAAGCCCGGGCCAACGTGGCCAAGCGCGGCATCCTGGCCAGTGACCTGGCCGCCGCCGCCGGGCGCGACTAGCCCGACCCCGCTACGTCCGGGACCCAACGCCCACCTCTACTGCGTCATCGACTGTCGGCATCTTGCGCACGTTGCCCGAACAAAGGATAGAAACCCATGTCTGAAGCACTCGCTGGAGTCCGTGTCCTCGAAGTGGCGGCGTGGACGTTCGTTCCTGCCGCTGGGGCGGTCCTTGCCGACTGGGGGGCCGATGTGATCAAGGTCGAGCACCCCGAGATGGGTGACCCCCAGCGCGGCCTGGTGTCGATGGGCCTCATCCCTGGTGGGCCGGACGCCGTCAACTACATCATGGAGCAGCCCAACCGAGGCAAGCGAAGCATCGGCATTGACATCAGCACCACCGAGGGGCTCGAGATCCTCTACAAGCTGGTCGAGTCGTCTGACGTCTTCTTGACCAGCTTTCTGCCTGCGGTGCGCCAGCGGCTCAAGGTCGACGTGGAGCACATCCGGGCCATCAACCCGACCATCGTCTACGCCCGGGGATCAGGGCAGGGTCCAGTGGGGGTGGACCGCGAGCGACCTGGTTACGACGGCTCCGTCTACTGGGGACGTGGCGGTATTGCCAACGCCCTCACTCCGGCGGACTCGAAGTTCCCCATCGGTGGGCGGGCCGCCTTCGGCGATCTGGCCGGCGGGATGGCTATTGCTGGCGGCATCGCCGCAGGCCTCCTGCAGTTGGCTCGCACCGGGGAGGCTCCGGTCATCGATGTGTCGCTGCTCGGACTGGCCATGTGGCAGCTGTCCCCAGACATCGTGGCCTCGGGGCTCTACGGGGGAGACCCCATGCCGAAGTTCAGCCGTAACTCCTCACCCAATCCACTGGTGGGCAGCTACCGCACGAGCGACGACCGGTTCATCACCCTGATGATGCTGCAGTCGGATCGCTACTGGCCTGAGTTCTGCACCTGTATCGGACGAAGTGACCTGATCACCGACGAGCGGTTCGTCGATGGGGGCGCCCGGTTCGCCAATCGCGAGGAGTGTGTGCAGGAGCTCGATGCGGAGTTCGCCACCAAGACCTACGAGGAGTGGAAGGCCATGTTGCGTGGCCTGACGGGAGCGTGGGCACCGGTGCAGATGGCCAGTGAGCTGGTGGATGATCCCATGGTGGCCGCCAATGGGTACCTGTCCCGGGTCGAGCGGGGCGATGGCAAGTCCTATGACCTGGTGGTGAATCCGGTGCAGATGGACGAGACGGCCGATCAGCTCCAGCCCGCACCCGACCACGGGCAGCACACCGAGGAGATCCTCCTGGAGATGGGCTTCGACTGGGACGCCATCATCGCCTACAAGGAGGTCGGGGCCATCCTCTGAGAGTCGGCATCGGCGCAGCTAGGCGGTACCCTCGGCAGCCAGGTCCCCTAG
>JBAXCY010000155.1:0-6771 GCA_037141235.1 Acidimicrobiales bacterium
TCGACCGTCCCATCGTCAACCGGCATCCCGTCGACCGTCCCGTCGACCGGCGTCCCATCGACCGTCCCGTCGACCGGCTCCTCGGAATCTGTGAGTTCGATCTCGACCCCAGCATTCGGTTCCGATTCGTCTGCAGCCCCGCGGTCCGACCCGGTCGGGTCGAACGGGTCTGCGAGGTCTTTACTGGCGTGCTGGGTGATCGAGGAAAACGACCAACGGCTGACCGAGCGATCGAGTTCCCTGGTGAACGGAGCCACCTCGAGTGCGGGCACGCGCCTTCCGTCGGATCGGGCGACCCACTGATCAGGCGGGTTCGGCCGGTTCGCCACTGGTGTGACCACGATCGCCCCGTTGGATGCAGCCACCAGCGGCGCCAGGGCTGCGATCGGATCGGCGGGGGCCTTGCACTTGCTCGCTTTGGTGCCCGATGGGTCCAGGTCCTCGGTGATGACCACCCCTTCAGCTGTCCGGGCGAACAGCAGACGGGTGAGGGCATTGGTGCTGAAGGCATTTCCGGCCCACCACAGCGCGGTGTGGTGGCGGGCACGGGTCAGCGCCACATAGAGCATTCGCAACCGTTCGGCCGATTCCTCCCGAGTGGCGATGTCCTTGCGCTTCTTGAGTGACTTCTTGTCTGGCCACTCCCCACTCCTGGTGACATCGAGCTTCCGCTCACCAGTAACAGGATCGGTGAACACCAGTGCGCTGCGGGACTTCACCCCGTGCCACAACATGGGCACGCAGACCACGGGGAACTCCAGTCCTTTCGCTCTCCACACGGTCGTGATCAGGACCGTGCGAGCCTCGGACTCGATACGCCGCGCCGTCAGGTCGGCGTCGGACTCAGCATCCCCTTCACCCTCTGGAGGCTCATCGATCGTCGCCACCAATCCGGCGACCCCGGAGCGTCCTTGGGGGGCACATCCGTGGAGTATTTCGGCGACATGATCGAGATCCGTCACATTGCGGTCACCATCAGCGAGGCCCAGCGCTCGAGCCACCACACCGGTATCCCGCCAGATCTGTGCCAGCACTTCGGCAACCGGGTGATCGGTCAGACGGTTGGACCACCGTTCGAGACGTCCCTGTAGGTCAGCGAGTGCCTTGTCGTCAGCGGAAGCCACGGCCTCGACCGACCAGCCCTCGAACCACGAGAGCGCGTAGGTGCGGACCCGACGAAGATCTCCTGGTCGTTCCATGGCATCGAGGAGATGGCGGAGTTGGCCGGCGGCGTCGGACTTCAGCACGCTCCCCGAACCGGCCACTACTGCCGGGATCCCCTGACGCCACAGGGCTGACTGGATGTTGTAGCCCTGGCTCCACGACGTGACGAGCACGGCAATGTCCGAAGGAGCCAGATCTCGACGTTCAGTGCTGTCCTTGGACGCCGGAATGGTCGTCTGCTCGAGCAGGTCCCGGATGTGGGCCGCCAGATCCCGTTCGACCATCCGATCGACTTCGTCACTGTCGATCTTTCCGTCCGACTTCTCCGGGAGAGTCGACTTCGGGGCGATACGCAGGTCGAGCCCCGAACGCGAGGCGCCCGATCCGTCCAGCATCCGCCGATCGTTGTTGATGGCGGCGGGCACAACATCGACGTAGCCGATGGCTGGATCACCGTAGGACGTTCCATCCAAGAAGTGGCGCAGGGCATGGAGGCACGCGCCATCGGCTCGCCAGTTGGTGTTCAGCGTAAACCGCCCTTGCACCGACTCCCCCCTGATGGCATCGAGGTAGACGGCGATGTCTGCTCCGCGGAACCGGTAGATGGCCTGCTTGGGGTCGCCGACCAGGACCAATGTGCTTCCGGAGTCAGCCCTACCGAACAGCGACGAGAAGATCTCCCACTGCACGCGATCGGTATCTTGGAACTCATCGATCAGCACCAACTTGTAGCGGGACCGCAGTGCAGCCACCACCGCAGATGAGTCACTGCTGCTGAGCGCGTCGCGTAGTTGGATCAACATGTCGTCGAACCCCATCGTCCCCTCGCTCAGACGACGAGCGGCCAGCCGCTCCAGTGCGTCCTCGACCAGTTCACGAGCCAGGATGTGCTTGGCGTCGACGTCCGGGTCCGTGCCGTCCGGCACCAAGATGAGGTCCGGACACGCCACTTTCTTCTTGGTGGCTTGGACGAGCACGTCCATCGAAGGAAAGTCCGCGGAGTCGAACGGACGGACGGATGCCGCAGCAAGCGCATCAGCACATGCACCGATGATCAGATCTTCCGAGCTGGCCAGCAGCATGGCGTCTGGGTCGATCGCCGAGGAGAGTTCCAGTGTCTTGCGGACCTGAGTGGCGAATCCATGAATCGTCGAGATGGAGGCGGCATCGAAATCGGCGACGGCCTGCTCAAGGCGACGTTGTGAGCGCACTCGGTCACCTGCCGCTAGGTGTCGGATCAACTCGCTGCTCCCCAAGTCATCGGTGGCGAGGGCCCGTGCTGCTTCGACCATCTGGTCCCGGATCCGAGACCGCAGCTCCGCCGTCGCCGCCCGAGTGAACGTCACGATCAGAAGATCGGCAGGCGAGATGTCCTGTTCCGCCAAGAACCGGGTGGCTAAGGCGGCCAGCGTAAAGGTCTTTCCGGTCCCCGCACTGGCCTCGATGGCGACCCGTCCCGAGGGAAGCGGTCCAAAGGGCAGGAAGGGTGTGTCGGTGGCAGTCGTCACTGTGCATACTCCGTACTGGTGGCGCCGACGGCGTCCCATAGGTAGTGCGCCCAGAGCTTCACCCTGCCGCCGACTCCTGGGGGGTCTCCCTCCACCGAGGCGATGGCCATCAGTTCAGCTCCGGTGTACGCACCGAAGAAGAATGCGGTGGCTGGATTGCCAGCGTCCCCCCAGCCGTTGTAGTTCGACCACTTCGCCCAGTTCGGATCACCATCGGCCACTGTCTTGGAGAAGTTCGGGAACAGCGGGAGCGGCTCCTGCATGCCGGCCCGAAAACAGTGGACAACTACTTCTAGTGCCCTGGCTGCATTGGCGGCGTGCTGGGCGGGGTCGCCTCCGACCACACGGTCGATCACCGTTGTTGGGTCGTCGCCCTCTCCCCTGCTGACAGAAACCGACCTCCACGAGCGACCAGGGTCTGTCGCCACCAAGGCCATCAGATCCAGCCATGCCTCGAGTTCGAAGGTGGGTTTGGGTCGCACGTATCTGATCCGGGCCGGTCCCGGTGTGGCATCGGCCAGCAGCAACTGCACGGACCCGACGATCCGGGTTCCATCGGCGAGGACCACGTCGATGTCCTGGTACTCGGCCTCTCCAGAACGCACTCCCAAGCGATCTGCGGCATCAACCAGTTCGTTGACTCCGGTCACGAGGGAATCGGTCATCTTCGGCTCCAGTGCGTGGGGAGGGAGGGTACCCACCCTTCGCTCGACGGCGAGCCACTCGTCCGAGGTCACACCTGCTCGTCGTGCATCGAGGAGCCTCCTGCCGAGTCCAGCCCTGGCCAGCAGACCGGGTTCGACCGGGAGGACGACGTCGTCGGCTTCGGCCGGTCTGGAGAACGACATCTGCACGGCAGCCGACGCAAAGGCGGCGACCGGATCGAGGAGGAATGCCCGAAGATCGGCCAGATCGATAACGTCTGTCGGCCCAGCAGCAATGCGCTGGGGGGCGGAGACTCGCTCGACGGACAGACCAGCCCGCCGTGCCTCTGCCCGATCTTGATCCCCAGGGTCGAAGGACCAGGCGATTCCAGGCATCAGGCCTCCCACATGGAGGCACGTCTCATCAAATGTATGTCGAGGGTGCGTGATCTCGAGTCGATCGGCTAGGTCGTCCCGTTGCGCTGGGGATGCCAGGGCCACCACCGCATCGAACAGCTCCGCGCCGGCCACCACCCGAGGGACCAACTGGTTCGAGCGGACATCCTGCCCTTCGCGAACGACGATGAGGTGGTCCCGGGCGGCAAGGACCGCTTCGAGGAGGGACTGGCGCGCTTCGATCCGTCGATCCGGGTCACCGACCTGAGGCGATGCGGCTACCAGATCAGCCGCATCAGCCGCTGACGAGCCTACGAACTCCTGATCCAACCCCAAGATGCAGACGACCTTGAACGGGACCCAGCGGAGCGGTGTCATCGAAGTGACGGTGATCCCTCCGCGAAAGAAGTCCGGTCTGCCCGCTTCATCTGCGAGCTTGCCAGCCAGGAGCCTCCGCATATCCAAGAGGTCGACCATCGGCGTGATGCCGTCACCAATGGCACCCGATGATTCGAGGATGTCCCCAAGTACCCGCTGCAGCGCATCGACCTGCCACGTCAATGGTTCCTCCACCGCAAAGAGACGTTGACAGCTCGCCCGCAGCCGGGAGATCCAGTCAGCGACGGGATGCCGTCCGGACTCGGCCCACTGCGTGAACTCAGCGAGGTGTCCGAGCACGAACGCCAGCGAACCGAGTGTCTCCACGTCGCCGCTGTCTACGGCGCAAGGAGCAATGTCTCCTACCGCAAGGACGAACTCGTCACCCTCGGCCGCTGCGCCCATGAGCAACCGATCAAGCCCGGCTTGCCAGGTGTTGCCCGTGATCGCCACCGGCATCGAATAGTTGGCCCGGTGCGTGACGTCGAGTCCCCAGCGGACTCTGGTGCGGGTTACCCAGTCGATCATGGCGGCCATGGCGTCATCGTCGATGTCGAACCGTTGGCGCACTGGAAGGGAGGAGATGAAGTCGACGACTGGCGTCACTTCGAACCTTCCGGACAGGAGATCCAAGAACTGGACCACCGCACCGACGACTGGGTTTGCCGTGCTGATCGAACGGTCGGCGATCCGGAAGCGGAGTCGGGGTACTACCGGCCCGCCTTCATCACCCTCCTGGGTGGGTTGGGTCCATGACCCGAAAGCCGCTTCCACCAGCGGAGCGAACGACTCCAGGCCGGGGCAGACGATGAGGATGTCCTCCTCATCGATATCTGGCTCGGCGTCGAGGAGGTGGAGCAGTGCGTCGCGGGCCACTTCGACCTGGCGCATCTGGCCGAAGCAGGCGTGGAACTGGACGGACCGATCATCGGGATCCACCACTGCTGGCTGGGGTGTGCTGTTACTCCTGATGTCCCCTTGCAGCCGAGCGAGGAGTGTCGACGATGTCGGCCCAGGTTCGGCATCAGGAGTTACATCCACCGGTGACGGAAGGCCCTCGGATGCTGCATCGGCGAGAAGGATGGTCGTCTCACGCGCCAGACGACCCCACGTCCGCAGTAGGGGCTGATGCACGAGCTTTTCGGTGGAGTCTTCGGCCCTCAGGCGGTGCATCCCGGTGTCGGGCGTTGGCCATGCCTCGAGTAGGCGGGTTCGGTCGAGCCGGGACGGTTCGAGCAGGAACAGGTGCACCGTTCGGTGGGAGGAAACAGCCGAGACAAGATCGAGGAAGTCCCTGCCGGGCAGTGACGTGAAGCCGAACAGGATCAGGCGCTCGGGGAGGTCTATCGACAGCTCGTCACTGCGGACCAACTCGAGAAGTGCGCGGAACTGTTCGGGGGGGCTCGGGCGTGCGATCTGGTCCCGCAGCTGGGTCCATACCCGCTGTTGCCACGCCAAGTGCGGGGAGAGGCGTTTTCCGCTGCCGTCGATGGCCGCGCCATCCGCCCACGCGTGGATCATTTCGGGCCGGTGGAGGTGGTAGCGGTCGAATAGATCGGCAACGGCCCGGATCCGCGAGTACCGAGACGCACCATCCGCAAGTTCGGTGAACTGTGGTTCAGTCCCCCGGTCGGCCAGATCGTCGAACACCGGCATCAGCGACCAGACCATTCGGTCGATGTGCCAGGGGCTGAGTCCACCACCGCTTCCGGCTTCGAGGACCGCACTCCTGAGCGTTCCTGGGAATGCTCGGATGATGTTGGCGGCGATCCCATCCACCGCACCAGGGCTCGATGACCCCAGGTACTTGGCGAGTTCCAACGTGAGCCAGCGGCGCATGCCTTCCGTGGGCACGGCCAGCCACTCGGACGCCATCGGGTCGCGGGGATCCGTCGACAGGACGTCGGCCAAGCACTTGGCCAGCGGCTCCGCCCGGTCCGCTGAGTAGAGATGCATCACAGTGAGCGACACTAGTCAGGGGGTGTTACAAGCGCTGAGGGCCGCCTCCGTCTGCGCAAGACCGATCCATCCCGGCCCCCGGTTCGTCCGGGTGACACGATGGTGCAGGCTCCCGACGGTGGGACCCGTGAGTCCAGGAGGCATCCATGGAGCACCTGATCGCAGCAACCTCGTCAGGAGGGGGGGCCGGGCTCAGTTTCATCCTGCTCATCTTCTTCTACGTACTCTTCACACTGCCCGTGTGGGGGACCTACCAGAAGGCGTCGCCACAAGGAGAGCCCGCCTGGGCTGCCTTCGTCCCGATCTACAACTTCATCGTGCTGCTCCGGGTGGCGGGCCGGCCGAAGACTTGGGCATGGTTCCTGTTGCTGCCTCTGGTCCCCTATCTGGGGAGCCTCGCCCTGTTCGTCATTTCGATCATCGTGTTCAACGATGTGTCGAAGAGCTTCGGGCACGGTGGAGGGTTCACCGTCGGACTGGTGCTGCTCCCCTTCATCTTCTGGTTCATCCTTTGGCTGGGTAAGAGCGAGTACCTGGGACCGAAGGGGCCGGCTGCCATGGCCAACGCATTCGGCCAGTACCCGCCACCGGGGTATCCGCCACAGCCCGGATACCCACAGCCTGGTGGCTATCCGCCGCCGCCCATGGCTCCTCCAGGTGGTGGCTATCCACCGCCACCGCCACAGGGTGGTGGCTATCCACCGCCCATGGCTCCTCCGGCT
>JBAXCY010000156.1:0-6738 GCA_037141235.1 Acidimicrobiales bacterium
GGTGAACGAGAGCGGAATCCGTAGGCGATCGGCGGGGGTGACGAACTCCTCCTCACCGTGCTGCACCAGCCACGGATACCGCGCAAAGCTGGTCCAGTCGTGCTCGTCGAGGCGGTCGATGCGCAGCCCATGGCTGACCACCGCACCGATGATCTCGCCCATTCCGTGGTTCCACGTGTAGGTCGGATCTCCCGGAAGCGCGTCGATGGCCGACTGGTCGGCGTAGGAGCCGGCCTCGGCATCGAAAACCCCGGCCGCTTCCTCGAAGTAGGGATAGACCAGAGTGAGGTCGTCGTCAGACAGGGCCGCGCTCAGTGGGTGCACCTCGTGGAGGAACAGTCGCCCACCGGGGCGGAGCAGACCGGCCACCTGTCCGGCCCACTCGTCGATGCTCGGAAGCCAGCACAGGGCACCCAGGCTCACATAGACCACGTCGAAGGAGCCCGCTCCGAGCACATCGACGGCGTCGGACAGCGGTGCACACACGAAGGTGGACACGCTGGACAGCCCGGCTCGCTCGGCCAGATGGCGGGCCGCCTCGATGGCGATAGGAGAGAAGTCGAGCCCGGTCACCTGGGCCCCGGCTCGGGCCCACGACAGGGTGTCCTTGCCGAAGTGGCACTGCAGGTGGACCAGGTCGAGCCCGGTCACATCGCCGAGCACAGCAGCTTCGTGCGCCCTGGGCCCTCGCTGGTCAGCCAGCCACCCTTCTACGTCGTAGAAGTCGGAGGCGACATGCACAGGAACGGTGGAGTCCCACCAGTGCAGGTTGGCCGCCAACGGATCAGGGTCGCCCTCGGGGGAGGCGCCACCAGGAGTTCCGCCAAATGGGCCTTTGGCTCCGGTACCGGCCGCCACCCTGGTCAGCTCTCGACGATATCGCCGAGCAGGTCGACTCGGATCCCCTCGGCCCGCAGCCACTCGATGGCCTGGTCGACCACCGTGGCATCCCCGTCGAGCTCGCACACGATCCAACCGCCCTGTTGGCCGACGTCCGCCTTGCGGATATTGGGGACCACGGCAAACGCGTCGGTCATGCGGGCGATGATCGGCTCGCGCACCAGCTCCTCAGGAAACGTCAGCCTCACTCGGACTCCGATCATGCGGTCGCCTCCATCGTGTTCGTACGGTCTGCGGGAACGTCGGTCGTGGTTTCGGTGCTGTCGCTCGGGCCGGCGCCGAGCGCGTCGTTGAGGTTGCCCGATCGGAGCCCGTCGAGGTCCAGGGTCACGTATCGGTAACCGGCATCGTGCACCGCGGTAGCCACTGCTTGACGCGCTTCGACCACACGGGCCAGGTCAGAGTCAGGAACCTCGATGCGGGCGGTGTCGCCGTAGTGGCGCACCCGCAACTCGTCGAAGCCGAGGGAGCGCAGGCCCGACTCGGCCCGGGCCACGGTGTCCAAGGTGGTGAAGGTCACCCGCGTACCGTAGGGCACCCGAGAGGCCAAGCAGGCCGCGGCCGGCTTGTCCCAGGTGCGCAGACCGAGTGTGCGTGACCACGACCTCACGTCGGCCTTGGTGAACCCGGCGGTCACCAGAGGGAAGACCGCTCCTCGTTCGGCTGCGGCCGACTGGCCGGGGCGGTGGTCGGACAGGTCGTCCACGTTCACACCGAGCACCACCGTTGCCCCCGAGGCACCAAGCGCCGCCACGGGGCCGAGCGCGGCCATGAGCGACGACTTGCAGTGATAGCAACGACTGCCGTCATTTACGGCGTATGCCGGGTCGGCCAACTCATCGGTGACTACTTCGAGATAGCGGAGTCCCCACTCGCGGGCCAAGGCTCGGCAGTCGGCGAGCTCTTCAGGAGCCAACGATGGCGATACCGCCGTGACGCACAGGACTCGATCGGCTCCCAGGGTGTCGGTGGCCACCTTGGCCACGAAGGCCGAGTCGGCCCCGCCGCTGAAGGCCACCACGACACGGTCCAACAGGCGCAACTCGGCCTGCAATCGGTCGAGGTCGCCGCTAGTTCGGCTGTCGTCGCCTCCGCCCCCAACACCAGCGGCACGCACGACAGCACCCGATCGCAGCGGTAGCGCCAGATCAGTCATGCCGCTGCTCAACCCTGAGGGGCGAGTTGGGCCAGCACGTCCTCGACCGGGGCGACCATGCCGGTCAAGAAGGGGCCGAACTCGGCGAAACGGGCCGAGCCCTCGTCGAAGCGCATCGTGTAGACGCACTCTTTCAGGTCGTCGGGATGGACAGCGAACAGGGTGACGCCCCACTCCCAGTCGTCGATGCCGGTGGAGCCGGTGATGACCTGGACGATGCGTCCGGCGAACTTCCGCCCCGCCGCCCCGTGGCCGTACATCATCTCCTTGCGGTCGTCGAAGGGCATGGTGAACCAGTTGGAGCCCTCGGTATCGCCCCGGCGCTTGGACATCGGGTAGAAGCAGAATGCCATCTTCCCCTCGGGCGGCAGCACGGGGTAGAGGCGGGCCTGCTTCATCTCTTCGGGGACGCCGGCGGCGTACTCGGACACCTCGGTCAACGACACATAGGAGTCGACGACTACCAGACCGGCGGCCTGGAGATCGGACTGGAGTCGACGCAGACGCCACAGGTCGGCACCTAGTGCCATGACGCACAGATCAGACTTATGGCCCAACATGGCCACCGTCACCACCTGCACATCGTCGGCCTCGGCATCCTTGACGGCCTGGATTACGGCGTCGGTGTCCCGTCGGGGGGCCACGCCGGCACCGTTGCCGGATGCATCGGCGGGGGCGAACTTGCAGAAGAGGTGGAGCACACCCAAACCGACGGAGGGAGCCAGGGGATCGATCACGGCCACAGTCTAGGGAAACAAACGAAGGGCGCCCCCGAGAGGGCGCCCTTCGTCAGAACTACTGGGTGCCGGGGGACTAGAAGTCGTCCATGCCTCCGGGCATCGCCGAGCCGCCCTCTTCGGGCTTGTCCACGATGACGGCCTCGGTGGTGAGGAACAGCGCGGCGATGGATGCCGCGTTCTGCAGTGCCGAGCGGGTCACCTTGACGGCGTCGATGACGCCAGCCTTGACCAGGTCCTCGTAGACGCCGGTGGCAGCGTTGAGGCCCTCGGAGGGCTTCTTCAGGTTGCGGACCTTGTCGATGATGACGCCACCCTCAAGACCGGCGTTGATGGCGATCTGCTTCAGAGGCTCCTCGACGGCCTTGGCCACGATGCGGGCACCGGTGGCCTCGTCGCCCTCCAGCTTGTCGGCAACCTCGAGCACGGCGGCCTGCGAGCGGAGCAGGGCCACACCACCGCCGGGGACCACGCCCTCCTCAATGGCCGCCTTGGTGGTGGAGACGGCATCTTCGATGCGGTGCTTCTTCTCCTTGAGCTCCACCTCGGTGGCGGCTCCGACCTTGATCACGGCGACACCGCCGGACAGCTTGGCCAGACGCTCCTGGAGCTTCTCCCGGTCGTAGTCCGAGTCGGTGTTCTCGATCTCGGCCTTGATCTGGGCGATACGGCCCTTGACGTCGTCACGGGACCCGCCACCTTCGACGATGGTGGTCTCGTCCTTGGTGACGACCACCTTGCGGGCCGTGCCCAGCAACTCGAGGCCGATGTTCTCCAACTTGAGACCGATCTCCTCGGTCACGACCTGGCCACCGGTGAGGATGGCGATGTCCTGGAGCATGGCCTTGCGACGCTCGCCGAAGCCAGGGGCCTTGACCGAGACGCTGCGGAACGTGCCACGGATCTTGTTGACCACCAGGGTGGCCAGGGCCTCGCCCTCGAGGTCCTCGGCGATGATCATCAGCGGCTTGCCCGACCCCATGACCTTCTCCAAGATCGGCAGGAGGTCGCGCACGGCGGTGATCTTCGAGCCGACAAGGAGCACGTAGGTGTCTTCGAGGACAGCCTCCATGCGCTCGGGGTCGGTGACGAAGTAAGGGGAGATGTAGCCCTTGTCGAAGCGCATGCCCTCGACGAGGTCCATGTCCATGCCGAAGGTCTGGGACTCCTCGACCGTGATGACGCCGTCCTTGCCCACCTTGTCGATGGCCTCGGAGATCATCTGGCCGATCTCGGTGTCGGCAGCCGAGATGGAAGCGACCTGGGCGATCTGCTCCTTCGAGTCGGTCTCCTTGGCGATGCCCCGCAACGATGCGACTGCGGCCTCGACTCCGGCCTCGATACCCTTCTTCAGGCCCATCGGGTTGGCACCGGCGGCCACGTTGCGCAGGCCTTCGTGGACCATGGCCCATGCCAACACTGTGGCCGTGGTCGTGCCGTCACCGGCTACGTCGTCCGTCTTCTTGGCGACTTCCTTGACCAGTTCGGCGCCGATGCGCTCGAAAGGGTCCTCCAAGTCGATGTCCTTGGCAATGGACACACCGTCGTTGGTGATGGTGGGAGCGCCCCACTTCTTGTCCAGGACGACATTGCGGCCTTTCGGGCCGAGGGTGACGCGGACTGCGTCGGCGAGCTTGTTCATTCCGGTCTCGAGGGCCCTGCGGGCCTCCTCGTCGAACGCGATGAGCTTGGCCATCAGGTGTTCCTCCGTGATCGTTGGCACTCGTGGGTGTCGAGTGCCAATAGCAAACCACCTTCCGGGCCTCGGCGCAATACCGCCCCCTGGCGAAACCGGTGGCCGGTCGCTATAGCGATCAGACTGCGGGCGGCAAGACGGGTCTCTGATGCTCCAAGTCGGGCCACATCTCTCGTGCCTCTTTGACGTAGCGGCTGGCTAGTTGCCTGGAGAAGGAGAACGACTCGGCGATCTCACGGGCCGACATGCCGTTGTCCATGCCGACGGCCACCAGGGCGAGGCGGAACTGGTGGCGGTCAGCCTCAAACTCGCTGAGGAGATCGCTCATCTCCTTGCGGATCGTCCCCAACAGCGGGGGAACCAGGATCTCCATCGCCCGGCCGTCCTGGACGCCGACGACATTTTCCTCGTAGCCACCTATGTCGTGTTCGAGGGCGGCTTTCAGGCGATGGGCCGCATCGCGTCGTGCAGCCATGGCCGCACACAGATTGATCTCGTAGGGGGACAACTCCCGATCGATGGCCACGCCCGCTTCCTTTCGCCTGTGGATCCGTGTTCGCCGTGGATCCGGACTGTCTCTATCGCTTGTGCAACTACTACTGAATATAGACGAGCCTGGCTAGAAGTTGGGAAGCAAATGACTAGAAATTTAATCGGGTAGACCTGGATATGTTGACGGGGTCGACCCGCTTATGGTCCGTCCACCGATTGATGCGCTGGTAACTCCCTATCGCTTCGGCAAGCCGACCTGCGTGGGGCCGACGGATCCGCCCCACGCAGACGACTCCGAACAGCCGGTTCAGATCAGGCGATGCTGCCAGACTTGTCCTGGACCACGTAGGCGAGGATCAGCGCCAGCGGAAAGAAGAACAGGCTGAGTACGAAGTAGCCGAGCCAGCTGTGCCCCTTGCGACGGGCCACCCGTGCCGGCCAGAAGGCGATGGCGATCCAGATGACGAGAAAGAGCAGTCCCCCGATGATCCACATGATGTCCTCCGACTGCATGGCGTACATGCAGAGATAGTTTGAGCCTTGGTTAGTTGTCATGCCAATAGTTGGACGAGCGGGAGCAGATCCGATCGGCAACCTGCTACTGGCATGTGTAGCGTGCAACATGTTACAGCCCATAGATCGAAGGGACCGTAGAGATGAGCATGTCGAGACGCGAGCTCTTCGCGACCGGAACCGTCCTTGGTGTCAGTGCACTGGGCCTGGCCGCGTGCAGCACCGCGTCTGACTCCACTGCCGGCACTACGCCCACCACTCCTCCGCAAACCAGCAAGCTGATCTCTGTCGAGCAGAACATCAGCGAAATCACCAACGCACTCCATCAGCGGGGGTATACCCCCGTGACGGCCTCGTCACTGACGACCGGCAACTCCTTTAATGGGGGTTTGATGTACGACGTGGACGACAGCACCATTTCCGGCCAGAGCTACGTGGTCCAGACCGCCGCCCGGGTCGAGGACGTGGCCAAGCGGAATGTCCCGGGCACCCTGCCGATCTTTTCGATGCTGTGCATGGACACCACCACCCCGGCTCTGGCCCACCAAGTGACGGACACGGTGATGCACCTCCTCACTTCGGTGGCTGGCCTGCAGGCCGCCCAGCTCCGGGTGACGACCACGGACCATTCGGCGGAGTTCTTCCCCCAGTTGGCTGGGCTGGGCATCACCCGGGCTCAGATCAGACTGCGGCCGTGGGCCACCGCGGTGGCTGAAGGATCGGGGTCGGGCTTCTTCGCCCCCAAGGGCTATCCCGGGGCTCCGGCATTCCCATCGTTCTCCATCGAGCACGTCCAGTCCGACGGCACCGAGCTCGAGATGGCGGAGATCGTCTACGGAACGGGCGCCGTCAAGGTCGCCAGTGCGATCGGGCCCGATCGGGTGGCTATGGCCCGCAACGACCAGGCCACCTTGTGGGATCACTCGATCGCCGCATTCACCAACGCCGTGGAGGGTGCCGTGCAGAAGTCGGGTGCCTCACTGCCGCCGGGCTACTACACCATCCTCGGCAAGGAGCAGCCAGCGACGACCGGGGCGTGACGGTGGTGTCCGTGCGAAGTTCTGAGCCGATGGCGGGCCGGTACTGCCTGCTGGTTACCGCACGATGACCAAGCGTTGGTTCAAACGGTGGTCAGCTCCGAAGGGTGTGCCGAAGGGCGACGGGAGTGGGGTCCCGATCACGGATTCAGACACGGACGCAGACACGGATTCAGACACGGACGCGGTCGCTGACGAGGTCGCTGA
>JBAXCY010000157.1:0-6720 GCA_037141235.1 Acidimicrobiales bacterium
CGTCGAGGGCCGAGGCGATCGGATTGACGTCGTGGGCCACGATCAGCACGGTGATGCCCGAAGACTGGCTGATGTCGGCGATCAGCGTCGCCACCGCTCCCTGGTTGGGCAGGTCGAGGCTGTCGAGCGGCTCGTCGAGGAGGAGCAGCCGGGGACTGCGGATCAGCGCCTGGGCGATCAGCAAGCGCTGCTGCTCACCACCGGAGACCTCGCCGATGGGCCGGTCCGCATAGGAGCTGGCCCCGACCAGATCGATGACCTCGTCCACTCGGGCATCACGGGCTCGGCGCGCCTTCCCCCACGGCAGCGCAATGCCCCACCGGTCGCCGTCGCTCCCCATCCGAACCACATCCACTCCCCGGACCCGTACGCCAGGATCGAAGTTCCGCCGCTGAGGCAGGTAGCCGATCTGGCCGCCGCCATCCCCCGGTGGCTGACCGAATACCTCGATGTGGCCGTCCGACAAGGGCAGGATGCCAAGGACAGCCTTGATCAGCGTCGACTTACCAGAGCCGTTGGGACCCAGGACGGCCACGAACGTGCCCTGCTCGACAGTCAGGTCCACACCGGACCAGATGTCCCGACCACCCAAGCGGGCCGTAGCTCCGTCGAAGCGGACGGCCGGGTTGCTGACCCGTGGGGCTGTCAGGGGATCAGGCATGTGTGGACTCCAGTGCGGACTCAAGAGAGCGGAGCTGTGCGGTCTGCCACGCTTGGAAGGTGGCCCCGGCCGGTCGCAGTGTCTCGGTCATGGCGACGACCGGGATCTGGGCGGCACGGGCCGCGGCGACCTGGGCTTGGACGTCGGGGGTCGAATTCTGGACGTTCTCCAAGTAGACGTCGATGGCACGGTTTCGGATCTGGGCGTCGATCGTCACCTTGTCGGCCGCCGACACATCAGTCCCCTGGGTGACGGCCCGCAGGAAGGTCGGCGGGGTGACCAGTTCCAACCCGAGCGCACGGCACAGGTAGACCACCACCGACTCTGACGCCCCGACTGGGCGCCCGGCGTACCGAGCCCGGATGCGAACGATGGCATCGTGATACGGGCCGAGCGCCACGTTGTCGAAGTGAGCCTGGCGTCCGAGGAAGTAGGCCCGGTCCGTGGGGTCGACACGTGCCATGGCGTTGGCGATGGCACTGGAGAACTGCGCCACGTAGCCCGGGTCATACCAGAGGTGGGGGTTGCCTCCGGGGGGGACGCCGACCAGTTCGCCGACGTCGAGCACGCTGCGGGATCCACCATCCGCAGCCAGCAGCCGGTTCATCCACGGGTCGTAACCGACCCCGTTGAGCACCGCCACCTGGGCATCGGCCAAACGACGAGCATCGGCTGCGGTCGGCTCGTAGGCGTGGGGGTCGGTCTGAGGGCTGGCGATGATGCTGGTGACGGCGGCGTGGGCCCCACCGATCTGGGCGGCGATGCTGCCCCACACGTTCTCCCCGGCGACCACCCGGACCACCCGTGGTGCATAGGGGGCCGACCCCTGGCCGCCCGATGGGGGCGACATGGCGCATCCGGCCAGTGCCACCGAGATGATGAGGGGGATCACCGACGCGGCCAGGCCAGATCGATTCGTCCACGGCAACCGCCCGGGGGTCAGTCGTGAGAACAATGGAGCGGACGCAGCCATGAGGCAAACTTATATGGGAATGGTTCTCATTACAATCACGCCCCTGGTCGGCGAACATCGGGAATCGTCGCGCCCCTGGGGCCAGATGACCCGCCACGAGAGCGGAACCTTCCCTCATCGCATCTCTCCAGATATTGCCCAAAGACGTTTTGCTCAATAAAGGATTGCTCATTGCCGATGTGTAACCACCGTGACAGAATTGGATTAGTGCCCCCTGAAATCTCGTGGGGAAGTGCGTTCTACGCATTCAGTGGGAAGGCCGGCGGAGGATAATGGACTCGCAGAGCAATGGTGCCTCGCGTCGCAGTATTGGACGTACGCGCGTGTTGGTAGGACTTGGAATCGCCACGAGCTTGCTGGGGGTGAGTGCGCTGAGCGCAGTCGCCGCGTCATCGGCGGCTACTGCAGCCACTTCAGCCTCTGCTACTCCCACAACAAGCTCTCCGACTCCGACCACCAGTCCCGCTGCGACCAGAGGAAGACTGATCCAGGTGAGTGGAAGCGGAGGCATCCACAAGATCAAGCACGTTGTGATGATCTCCCAGGAGAACCGTTCGTTCGACTCCTATTTCGGCACGTACCCCGGCGCCGACGGCATCCCGATGTCCAACGGGGTCCCGACGGTTTGCTCGCCTGACCCGACCACGGGCCTGTGCCAACAGCCCTATGTCGATCATGCGGACGTAAACGGTGGCGGAACCCACAGTGGGGTCGCATCGACTGCGGACATCAACGGCGGGGCCATGAACGGCTACATATCTCAGGTCCGAGGGGCGGCGTCGATCGGATGCATCGGCTTCACTAATCCGGCATGCGCAACGTTCTTCGCTCATCCCGATGTCATGGGGTATCACACCGGCTCGGACATCCCGAACTACTGGTCCTATGCAAACAACTTCGTCCTCCAGGACCACATGTTCGAGCCGAATGCCTCGTGGAGTCTTCCATCCCACCTGTTCCAGGTCTCGGGTTGGTCGGCTTCCTGTACTCAGCACGTCGCGTCGAGTTGCACCAATGCGTTGGACGACCCCTGGCCCGGCTGGTTGTCGACCCCGCAGCCGGCGCCCGTCTATGCATGGACGGACCTCACGTACCTGCTCCATCGCAGTCACGTGAGCTGGGGCTACTACGTGACAAACGGCACCGAGCCGGACTGCGAGAACCCCCAAGCCCTGTCGTGCCTCTCGGTCAAGCAGAATCCGACTACCTCCAGCATCTGGAATCCGCTACCGAGCTTCGACACGGTCCAGGCAGACAAGCAGGTCGGCAATATCAAGTCAGTGTCGAACTTCTATTCCCAAGCCCAAAGCGGAACACTTCCCAAGGTCTCCTGGGTGGTGCCGTCCGGCGACATGAGCGAACACCCGCCTTCTCAGGTCAGCGTAGGTGAAAGTTTCGTGACCAGCCTGGTCAACGCGGTCATGCAAGGCCCTGACTGGCAGTCGACGGCGATATTCGTCAACTGGGACGACTGGGGTGGGTTCTACGACCACGTCAACCCGCCGACCGTAGACGCAAACGGCTACGGCCTGCGGGTCCCTGGACTGCTGATCAGCCCGTACGCTCGGAAGGGCTACATCGACCATCAGACGCTCAGCTTCGATGCGTACCTCAAGTTCATCGAGGATGACTTCTTGAAGGGGGCCCGCCTCGACCCGGCAACGGACGGGCGCCCCGACCCCCGTCCGACCGTCCGCGAAAGAGTCCCGGCCCTAGGCAACCTGGTCAACGAGTTCGACTTCACCCAGAAGCCGAGACCTGCGGTAGTGCTGCCCGTCTACCCAACCACCACGCTGACCGAACTGTCGACTGCGATCACGGCGCCGGCCCCCGACGCCACGGTCTCCGGGACCACCTCGCTCACCGCGTCGGCATCAGACAATGTGGCGATCACCAAGGTCGAGTTCCGGGTTGCCGGCGGGCTCTTGAGCGACATGCTGCTGGCCACGGCGACCGCCACGCCAGGCGGATGGGTCGGCCAATGGGACACGACTTCCCTACCTGATGGCACCTATGCGATCGAAAGCGCCGCCTACGACGCCTCAGGGACGGTGGGATACAGCGTCGGTCAGAACATCAACGTGCACAACGCGGTGCCTTGACCTCCATGGCGAGCGAACCCGGTCCAGTTTCTCCAAACTGACACCAAGCGCCGGCCCTCAGGCCGAGCCTCGTGATACGGCCCGCCTCAGGCCCGAAGTGCCAGACCGGCCTCGAGCACGCCACGGGCCGTGGTTACATCCTCGGTACGGGGACCGTCTCCTTCACCGGGGACCTCCAAGATGGCCGGGATGCCCTGCAGGGCCGGGTGGCCGAGCAGGGCCGCTAGACCGTCAGCGCCGATGGTGCCGTCCCCGATGTTTTCGTGGCGGTCCTTGTTGGCTCCGAAGTCGACCTTGGAGTCGTTCAAGTGCATGCAGCGCAGCCGGGCCATGCCGACCGTGCTCTCGATGAGCTCGATGAGGGCGTCGGCTTCTTCGACGGTGCCGAAGGGGATACCCGAGGCCCACAGGTGCTGGGTATCGAGGCAGACACCCAGGCGCTCGTCTCCCCCAGCGGCATCGATGACCTGGGCCAACTCCTCGAAGGACCGCCCCACGGTGTCGCCGGCGCCGGCGGCGTTCTCCAGCAGGATCGGGCAGCTCTCGATATCGGCGTCCACTTCGTCGAGTGCAGTCACCAGGGCTTGGGCCACGGCCGGCAGCGCAGTCTCGAAGCCGCTCCCCCGATGGCTGCCGATGTGGAGGACCAGACCGTCAGATCCCATACCGTCGGCCGTGGACAGGTTGGCCGTCAGACACGCTTGGGACTTGGCCGCCAACTCGGGGTCGGGCGAGGCCAGGTTGATGAGGTAGGTGGCGTGGCAGAACGTAGCCACTACGGAAGGATGCTCGGCCTGGGCTGCCCGATAGCCCGCCAGGACCTCGTCGCTGTACTGGGACGGCTTCCACATCCGGGGGCTCTGGGTGAAGATCTGGACGGCATCAGCACCGATGTCCGCCCCGTGCTGCAGGGCCGGGACCAGGCCCTTTCCTGCTCGTACATGCGCTCCGATCAACATGGCCGCACCGTAGCAGTGGCGCTCGCCGGCCGATGCGGGGCGAACGACGAGGGAGGTGAGCCGCATATCGTGGGAGTGCCCGATCCGGTGATCGTGGCCGTCTGATCGGCGCGATCGCCACCCATCGTCTGATGGGATCCATCAAGGAGAGACCCGTGACTACCCAATTGTCGGCCAAGGCCAAAGAGCTCGTCAACCGTCCAATCCTCGGCAACATCGCCACGGTGGACCCTGACGGTCGGCCCCAAGTCACGCCCGTGTGGATAGGCCTCGAGGGCGAAGATCTCACCTTCAACACGGCCAAGGGCCGGGTGAAGCAGATCAACATGGAGAAGAACCCCAACGTCGCCGTGTCAGTGGTGGACCCGGACGATCCGTTCAACGTGGTCGTGGTGCGCGGGACCGTCAGCGGGACCGAAGAGGGTGCTGATGCCCACATCGACGGGCTGGCCAAGAAGTACATGGGCGTGGACAGCTACCCGATGCGCCATCCCGACGAGGTCCGCATCAAGTACGTCATCACCGCCGACCGGGTCGTGATGCAGTCGCACCACGAGGCCTGATACTGCCGGACCCCGGGTGGGTCCAGGGTCCTCACCTGCGCTCTGCCCACGCCTCCACCGCCGCTGGGTTCCATGGATAGGGAACCTCGATCAGGCAGCCAGCGACCCCAGCCGCTGTCAGCTCCGCCGCCCGCTGGCCATGGGTGGACGGACTTCCGCTGGCACGCAGGACGCCGACCACTCGGGTGGGACGCTTACTCGCATCGGCTGCGCCTTGAGCCCCACGAGCCCCGATCGCCCGGACTGCCTCCTCCACCCCGTCGGCCCCAGCGTGGACGACCACGGCATCGACCCGTCCAGCCACCGCGTCGAGCACGTCTGCTCGACGTTGGCCATCCCCGCTGACGACCACGACGCTGGGGACGCCTCCGATCTGCACTGGTGCCGGACGGTTGACCGCCCCGTCAATCGAGTAATAACGGCCCGACAATGACGGACGTTCATCGTCGAGTACGGCCCGGCCCACTGACACCGACTCGACCAGACGGTCCAGATCGTCCACCGAGCCTGCGCCCGGGTCCCACGTGAAGATTGCCCGGCCATGGGAGATGACGTCGACCCCTGTGACGATCTTGGCCAGGATGGAAGGGGGGCGCCGCTCTGCGCCGTCGGCCAGCGCCCCGAGGTGGATCCGTTCGGTACGGACAGCCAGCGCACCGAGCAACGAGTAGGCCTCATAGGGCGCACCTTCAGATTGGCGACCACCCGGCTCTGACACCCACAACGAGGTGAAGCCGGCCCGCTCGGCTACTTCACTGGCACGAGCTGCCCGCTCCAGGATCCCGTCGGTGTCGTCACCAGGAGCGGGTGCCGCCAGCCACAGGCCAAGTCCGTCGAGGGATGCGCCACCGTGTCGTTGCTCCGTCATGGTCCGAACCGTAGCGTCCGAACCACCCAGATGCCGCGGACGATAGCCTCTGACCTGCGACAACGGTGTCTGGCCAGCTACATCGGACCGGAAGCCGGACTATGGGGAGTGCACCATGAGATACCGACCATCAGCCATCGATTCACATCCGAGGTCCCCCGACGATCAGGGACTCTCGCTCTTGGTGGTCGCCTTCGGGCTGATCATCACCGCCCTGCTCGTGCTGTGGGTGGCCAAGGCCACCCTGTCGTCCGGGTCGGGGTCCCCGTCGAACAGCCCGGACCGACCAGCATCAGCCGCCGATGCCATTCAGGCTCAGCAGAACCTGTCCACCGCGTTTACCTCGGTTCGCCTAGCCGCGGCCGGCGGCCAGGCCGCACCAGACGCGTCCGCGCTGCAGGCCGCCGACCCGGCACTGACCTTCACCTCGGGAGCGTCCACAGGCCCAGGCACGATCAGCGTGGCGACCACCACCGATGGGACTGGTGCGGCGTTGGCGGCCCGGTCGAGCAACGCGACCTGTTGGATCATGTGGTGGTCACCGACCGGAGGCACCTGGTTCGGCGCCCAGACCGGACAGGCCTCGTGCACGGC
>JBAXCY010000158.1:0-6705 GCA_037141235.1 Acidimicrobiales bacterium
GGGCATCCCGTGCGTCTATATCCACTCGGGGTACTACGAGTAGGGACGGGACGAGGTTGCAGACCGCCCTCGGTATCAGAATGATACGCTCGTAGCACTCTGATACTGATCAAGGGAGCACATCATGCCCGTGGACCGTCCTACCCGATTCGCCGCAGATCTGATGGACGCCGCCGCCGTGTCCGGCCGCCTGGACAGCCGCTCGGCCAAGCAGCAGCTCGACTACTGGGCCAGGTTGGGCCGGGCCGTATCCATGAACGAGACCGCCGCCCGGCGACGGGTGGATGCCGCGTTGGTCGGCCAGCTGCCGTTCGAGTCGTTGACCGAGTACGAGCGCCTGGTAGCCAACGTCGACCTCGACGTGACGATCGAACTGCGGGCCACCGCCCTCTCCTTCGCCGAGCAGTTGGCCGCCGAGGGCGTGACCACCGTCTCGCTGGCTGACGACGGATCACTGGTGGAGCACCGTCCGGACGGATCGATCGTGGTCGTCGGGCCAGCCAACGGGGTGTGACCCGCCTCGACCTGGTCGTCGGCCCCAACGGCGCCGGCAAGTCCACCTTCGTGCGGCTGGTGATGGCACCGGAGCGGACAGGTGCGGTCTTCGTCAACGCGGACGTCATCGCCGCCGAGCGGTGGCCCGAAGGCCAGCTCGAGCACGCCTATGAGGCCGCCGAACTGGCCAGGCGCACCAGAGAGCAGCTCATCGTCTTCCGTCGTCCCTTCATCGCCGAGACCGTCTTCTCTCACGCGTCCAAGCTCGACTTGATGGACGCAGCGACGGCGGCAGGGTTCTACGTCGCCCTGCACGTGCTCATGGTCCCCGAGGATCTGGCCGTCGCCCGAGTGGCCCGGCGGCATGCACAAGGGGGCCACGACGTCCCGGTCGACAAGATCCGTGGGCGCTACCAACGGCTGTGGACCACGGTGGTCTCTGCCGTGCCCAGGTCGCACGTGGCGACGTTCTGGGACAACTCCGGTCGAGACGGTCCGCTCCAGGCGGCGCACTTCATCGCCGGGCTGCCGGCCGGGCCTCCGCAGTGGCCGACGTGGGCTCCAGCTGAGCTCACGGCCCGATGGCCCAGGTAGCAGGACGATGGCCTAGGTAGCAGGATGCGTCCTGCGGCTGGCCCACCGCACGGCCAGCCACCACCCAGCGGCCAAGGCCAACACGGCGGCTCCCAGAATCGGTGTATCTCCCCAGAGGAAATAGACCGTGTCGCCGGTCCGCCGCTCCAGAGTGGCCGGCACGATCTGGCGGATCCCGAGGGTAGAGCGGGCCATCAGCGTTCCCCGGTGGGTGATCCATGCGCTGTACCCGGTGGGCGCAGCCTGGAGGAGGTCCCGGCCCTGCTGGACCGCCTGCACCTGACTAGCGGCGATCTCCTGAGTGGGTATCTGGGCGGTGGCGTACGACGAGGTATTGGTGGGCACGATCAAGATCTGTGCACCAGCCCGCACCGGCGATCGGCCGCGATCGGCGTAGAAGACCTCATAGGAGATCATCGCTCCAAGCGGAGCAGCCGGCGTGTGGAGCACGCCGGTGCCAGTTCCCGGCACGGCATCGCGGGACACAGCCGAAAGGTCGCCCAGCCGAGCAAAGAACGACCGCAGGGGCACGTACTCCCCGAACGGCACCCGGTGGACCTTCTCGTACCGGTCGACAACAGCACCATGGGGTCCGAAGGCGACGACCTCGTTTCGGAACGAGGTGGAGGAGAGCGTCTCGGTCACTCCGACCACCAAGGTGGAGTGGAGCGACCGAGCCAGCGCAGACAGGGCGTCGGCCGCCGGGGAGCCGAGCAGTGGCCCGTCCAAGTCGACTACATCCTCGGGCCACAGCACCAGATCCAGCGGGTGGGCGGCCGTCCGCCGGGCCAGCTCGTCGGTGGCCGCTCTAGCCGCGGCCAGCACCGTGGACGGGTCGACTTGGGACTTAGAGAAGCCGCGCACCCCTCCGCCTTGAACGGCCGCCGCCGACACCGTGCCGATCGACGGCCCCCCATCAGGAGCGCCATTGCCGACGACACCGCTCATCACCACCAACGTCAGCGTCACGGCAGCAGTGGCGGCGAGCACCCCCAGCCCGGCCAACGCGCCTCGTAGCGGTGTGCTCACCCCGTCGTGGCGGAGTCGGTCGAACCGGCGGATGCGCCGACCATCGCGCACGGCCCGACCAAGGGCAGTCCCTAGCGCCCCAAAGCCGACACCTCCGACGAAGACGATGGCAGTCAGGGCCAGAGGGCCACCTAGTCGGGCCACTCCGAGGAGCGGACCGCTGGCCTGGCCCAGGAATACCCCACCGATAGGAAGCCCTCCGAAGGGCCAGCACTGACGGACTGCCTCGGTCAGCACCAGGGCGCCCGGAAAGGCCAGTGCCCGGGCTGTTACTGGCCCACGGGGGACGGCCAGGCAGGCGGCCGCCACCGCCAGCGACTCGATGGCGATGAGCACGGTGGCACCGGGCAGGCTGAACGATCGGGCGAACATCAGGCCAGGTACGAAGCAGCCGAGACCCGCCAGCCATCCGGCCCACAGCCGGGTCCGGGGTCGTAGGCCACCGAGCCGCCACCACAGCAGGCCGGCGGAGGGGAAGGCCAGGAACCAGAATCCCCACGGGGGCAACGACAACGCCAACCCCGCACCCGCCGCCAAGGAAGGAACGGCCACTCGACCCCGACCGGGTGTGATCGACCCGGACTGGTCGATCGTCATGCGGATCCGTGACGGACGCCACGGAGGGGCGGTGCGGTCATCGAGCTGGTTCGCCTCGGCGAAGCCGTCGGATCCGGGACCGCCGCTCGTGGCCGCCGAGTCCATCGGGCGAGGTTGATCCCCTAGATCGGTCGGCTCCGGGATCATCGACCCGGTCGGCCAGTAACTGGGCCGTCGAGGGAGCGCAGGACGGCCCGGGCGCTCGCTCGGCCGCTCCCGATCACGGCCGGAATTCCCACACCTCGGTAGGCGGCACCGGCCACGGCCACACCGGGCAACTCGGCCACCGACTGTTCGATCCGGGTGGTCCGGCTGAGGTGCCCCACGGCGTACTGCGGAAAGGCGCCGTCCCATCGGGTGACCATCGAGTGGCGCGGCTGTCCGACGATGTCGAGGATCCCGGCCAGCTCCCCAAAGGCGGCGGCGGTGAGCTCATCGTCGTTCAGCTCATCTTGGCGGACGTCGCCGTGACGTCCGATCGACAGACGGATCAGCTCGTCGTCGGGACGGGCCAGGCCAGGCCACTTCTGGGTGAGGTAGGTGCACCCGGTGATCAGTGCGGCCCGGCCAGCGATCGTCGCTGTGCGAGGTACCAGAAAGCCGGTACCGACCAGGTCGCGGCGAATAGCACCGGTGGGCATGGACAGCGTCACCACGGCCACCGACGCGTGGCGGATGTCGGCGAGCAACGTGGCGGCCATCGGAGCGTGGTCGGTAAGCAGGCCTGCGGCTTGGCCGGCCGGTACAGCCAGGATGACTCCATCGACGTGGAGGATTGCTGTCGTATCGGCGGAGGCGGTCTTATTGATGGAGGCGGTCGTATCCACTGAGGCGGTGGCCTCGACTGGACCAGAGGTATGCGAGATGCCGGCCAGCACGGCGGCATCGCCGCCCAGGATCAGTCGCCATCTGCCCAGCCCTGATCCGTCACTCGCCGTACGGGCCATCGACTCGACGGCTACCCCGGTGTGGATGACCACCCCGCGCGCCATCAGTGACACGGCCAGTTCGGCTGGCAGGCGTGCCGCAGTTCCCTCCAGCGACCAAAACACAGGCGTGGGTCGCGTTCCCGGTGCCGCTGCAGGCTTGGGCGGAGACTGTGCCGGTGACGGCGGCTGACCGAGTCGGCGCATCAGGCTGCCGGACAAGCGGTCGGCGGCCAGCAGCGGCGGAAACGTGGACTCGGCGCTCAGCTCGTCCACTCCACCGGCGTGGATGCCCCCGACCAGAGGGTCAACCAGGCGCTCGACCACCTGGCGTCCCAGTCGAGCGGCGACGACCGTACCCACGGCGCGGTCGATGGGTGCCCCCGGGGTGGCACGGTGCGGACGGAACAGGTCGACGCCAGCGCGTGCCGATCCGCCGGGGCTGAGGATGCCGGAGCGGAATAGCGGCCACCACTTCGTGGGCACACCGAGATTGACACCGTCGGGCATCATCCGCAGGCGACCTCGGGACCACAGGGCTGCCCCCGAGGCTCCAGGCGAGACCAGGGCGTCGTCGAGACCGAGTTCGGAGCACAGTCCGGTCGCCTCGGGCCGCCGGGCCAGGAAGGCGTCCGCCGCTACATCGACGGTGCGGCCGCAGAACTCGGTCGAACGGACCTTCCCTCCAACACGACTGCTGGCTTCGAGCACGACGATGCGGGCACGACTGCTGCTGCCGCTGCCGCTAGCGCCTAGATCATCGGCTAGCTGCCAGGCAGCAGCCAGTCCGGCCATCCCCCCTCCGACCACGGCGATGACCAGGTCAGGGGTGGGGGTCTGCTGGGTCACGATCGAATGTCAGCGGCGTCCTGGACCACGCCGGCCAGCATGGCGAGGAACCCGGCGTCATCGTTGAGCGACGGGGTCCGGGCGAAGGCGATCCCGAGAGCGTCGGCCTTGTCGAGGGCTTCGATGTCGAGGTCGTAGAGCACTTCGAGATGGTCCGAGACGAATCCCACCGGACACACCACGACCGCAGTGGCTCCCTCGGCGGCCACCCGTTCCATCTCGACGAGGAGGTCGGGTCCGATCCACGGGTCAGCGGTACGCCCAGCGCTCTGCCACGCCGTACCCCACGAGATGGTGGGGTCGCTGTCGAGTCCGAGCAGGCCAGCGATATCAGCACCCGACTCTGCAACCTGGTCGGGATAGGGATCGCCCTCGGCCACCACTCGTTGGGGAAGGCTATGGGCAGTAAAGAACACCGCAGTCTGCATTCGGGCCTCGGGGCTGAGCGCGCCGAGGACGGCCGCGGTGCGCTCAGCCAGGATCCGGGGGAACTCTGCGGTGCGGTGCCACGAGGGGATGACGGTGAGCTGGAGGGGTGGGTCGGCCGCGATGGCGGCTGCCTCGGCCCGGGCAAAGTACTCGCCAGAGCCCATCGACGACTGATGGGGGGTGAGAACCACTCCGATCACCCGGCCGACTCCCTCGGCGGCCAACTCGGCCGTCCCCTCCTCGATAGTGGGTTGGACGTACTTGGTCCCCAGACGGACCACGAAACGGCCGGGCGCTGCTGCCTCGAGGGCGGCGGCCAGGCCGTTGACCTGCGCGCGGGTGCGTCCGGTCAGTGGTGAGGTGCCCCCGATGGCCTCGTAGCGTTCGGTGAGCTCGTCGAGGAGCTCAGGGGTCGGTGGCCGTCCCCGCCGGATCCGGGTGTAGAAGGCCTCGATCTCTTCGGGGGTGTCCGGGGTCCCGTGCGCCATGACGAGGACGCCGATGGGGGCCTCGACCCGGGCGTCGCTCATGCCGATGCCCCCACGCCGGCCCGGCCCTCGGCGTGCACCAGGGCCACCACCTGCTCCAGGATGCCTGGGTCGGTCTCGGGCAGTACGCCGTGGCCGAGGTTGAAGATGTGCCCGGGGGCGGTACCGGCCCGCTCGAGCACTTCCCTCGTCTCTGCCGCGGCTACGTCCCAGGTCCCGAGGCACAGCGCCGGGTCCAAGTTGCCCTGGATGGCCTGGCCAACCCCGATCCGGGTGCGGGCCTGGTCGAGCGGGACCCGCCAGTCGATGCCGACCACCGAGGTTCCAGCCGTGGCCATCAATGCCAGGAGCTCGCCCGTGCCCACCCCGAAGATGATGGTGGGGGTGCCGGGGTGCGACGACTCGATCTCGGCGAAGATCCGACTGGTGGAGGGCAGGACGAACTCCTTGTAGTGGCGAGGGGTGAGGATTCCGGCCCAGCTGTCGAACAGCTGGATGGCCGAGGCCCCGGCATCGAGCTGGGAGCGCAACGAGGCCAGCGCCATGTCGGTGAGCCGCTCGACCAGGTCGTGCCAGAGGTTGGGATCGGCGTGCATCAGAGCCTTGACCCGGGTGAAGTTCTTGGACGGCCCGCCCTCGATGAGGTAGCTGGCCACCGTGAACGGCCCGCCGGCAAACCCGATGAGCGGTACGTCCAGTGATCCGGCCAGGTGCTGCACGGCCTCAATGACATAGGGGGTGTCGAGCGTCGGCTCGAGGGGGCGCAGCCGCTGCAGGTCAGCGCCCGAGCGAAAGGGCTCGGATACCACTGGACCGGTGCCCGGGGCGACATCGACGCCGAAGCCGATGGCTGCCGCCGGCACCACGATGTCGCTGAAGAAGATGGCGGCGTCGGTGCCGTAGCGGTCGACAGGTTGGCGGGTCAGCTCGGCCACCAGCTCGGGTTGGGCGATGGCGTCGAGGATGCTTCCCGGGCCGCGGGCGGCCCGGTACTCCGGCAGCGACCTACCGGCCTGGCGCATGAACCACACCGGCACGTGGGCAACGCTCTGGCTACGACAGGCCTGGATGAAGGGAGCATCGTCGAAGCGGCCGGGAGCGGACGCGGACTGGCGAGGTGATGCAGGTGCAGCGGTGGACATGCAAGGAGTCTACGAGCAGGGGCACCGGCTCTGGGCGCCTGCGGGCACCGGTGCGGGCGTGCGCTGGGGCGCATACAATCGAGGGTTCCCCTGAGCCGCCCGTGGCGCTGATCGGTCGGGCCCCTCGAGGGGGAGTGGGGTCGACGGCCAGGGTGA
>JBAXCY010000159.1:0-6670 GCA_037141235.1 Acidimicrobiales bacterium
GATCGACCGGATCGACCGGATCAGAATGCTCGCGCATGCCGTGCTCAGATGAGGGCTGTACGGAGCGGTCGTTCATCGCCTTGGAGGATACGACGATTCCCGGGTCAGTCCGATATGCACCGAGACGGAGGGGCTGCAGCCCCGATAGTCAGCCGAGAGCTCGGGTACGCGAACTAACTCTTGGCGAGGTCGAGTGACTCGGCTCCGCCGGCTTCGTCGGACTCCATCATGACCGTGATGGGCCCGTAGAACGGAGAAGTGCTCGCACGACACCGACCGGAGTCTTCGAGCGATCCGCGAGCCCGCGCCTGCTCGGCGCCGGCCACGATGGGTTCCGTCTCCCACCAAATGATCTTCTTCTTGCGAAACATCAGAGTTGCCCCTCTGCGCCGTGCGATCGTGCGGCTTCAAATGAGCCGCCCCATCGATCCCGCCAAGTGTGGTTTCCAGCACCTGCAACGTGTATCTGCCCGATACCTCGCTACTATCATGCCGGTTCAGAGTTGTATTGCGGTGGCTGGAACGTTGCAGTTCGATAGCAGACATTCGGTGGCCCATGCCGTCCACCGACCTACCCACCGTGGGCCGCGAGGGGTCAGTTGACGCGTGGTACCCGGGCCAGGATTTCGGAGACCACTTCGTAGCACGAGGTCCCCAACCACTCGGCGACCAGTGTGGCCGCCACCTCATCGGTGCCTTGTTGCCCGATCAGCACGACCTCATCACCTTGGCGAACACCGTCGATGTCCGACACATCCACCGAGATCTGATCCATGGACACCCGTCCGACCACAGGCGCCCGCTGGCCGCGGATCAGCACATAGCGCCACGTAGCCGGGGCTCGTCGGAATCCGTCGGCATACCCGACGGGGACGGTGGCCACCCGGCTCGCACGCTGGGCGGTCCAGGTGTGCCCGTAGCCAACTGACTCGCCTGGGTCGAGATCGTGGACCTGGGCCACCTGCGCCTTCCATGCCAGCGCCGGTAGCAGCGATGTGACCGCTGCCTCGGGTCCCGGGGGGAGGCCGTATACGGCGATTCCTGGTCGTGCCATGGCAAATGTGGCGTCGTCTCTGAACAGCAGTCCGGCACTGTTGGCCGCATGTACGAGCGGAGGGCAGATGCCGGCCAACTCCAGATCAGCGATGACCCGCCGGAACGACTCGAGCTGCCGGTCGGTGGCGGCCACCGTGCCCGGAGAAGGGTCGTCAGCACAGGCGAGGTGCGTAAACAGGCCGGCCACCTCGAGGCCATCAAGTGCACCGAGGGCGGTTACGAAGGCGACGACCTGATCGGCGTGGACACCGAGCCGGTGCATGCCGGTGTCGACCTTGACGTGGACGGCCAGGGTGGAGTCGAGCGCCTGGGCGGCACGATCCAACTCTCGTGCGGTACCGAGGTCGAAGACCGACACGGTCACGTCGAGCCCGACGGCCTCTCGACCCTGCCAGCCCGGTGTGTACCCGAGCACAAGCACGGGGGCCCGGATGCCGGCTCTTCGCAGGGTGCGGGCCTCGGGCACACAAGCCACACCCAAGCGAGTGGCGCCACTGCGCAGCGCAGTGTGGGCAACCTGTACCGCTCCGTGCCCGTAGGCATCAGCCTTGAGCACCACCATGACCTCAGATCCATCGGCCCGCTCCACCAGGTGACGCACGTTGTGCCCGATGGCCGACAAGTCGATCTCCAGCCAAGTGGGCCGATCGGGCTGGACGATCCGTATCGACTGCCATGCCCGGTCTTGGCGCACCAGCAGCCCGTCGGCCGCCCCACCGTCGGGGAGCAGTCGTTCCACCACCCGCTCCATCCGTGCCGCTGCACTGCCCTTGACCAGCACGACCGATTCTGGCCCGAGCCGGCCCGCCACTGCGGCGGCGGCGTCGTCTGGAGTAAACGTGATGGCCACCTGGTCAGCGGCAAGTCCTGCCCGCACCGCAGCATCGGCGATCCAGGCTGCGGCATTTCCCTGGGTGACGAGGAGGTCGACCACTTGAGCCGCATGATCGCCGACGTGGCGGTGCAGCTCCTCGGAGACATCTCCCAACTCGGCCATGTCTCCAAGAACGGCGATACGACAAGTGGCCGGTAGCAGCGCCAGGACATCGAGTCCGGCGTGGACGGACCGGGGGGCCGCGTTGTACGTGTCGTCGAGGATGAGGCTTCCCTCCATGCCGGCCAAGGGACGCAACCTGCCCGGCACAGGCCCGGCTGACCCGATGGCGTCGACGGCCTGGTCCCGGTCGATCCCGAAGTGGTCGCCCACGGCCAGCGCGGCCAGCGCAGAAGTGGCGGTGTGGCTACCCAGCCATGGAACGGTGACGGGCTGGCTCCACTCGTCGTGGTGGCCGACGAACGTGGTGCTGTCCGCCACCACGACCACGTCATCGGCCCGGTACCTGGCCCCTGGCGACTGGCCGAAGGTGACGACTGGAGCGGCGCTGCGCACGGCGAGCTCCATGACACGCTGGTCGTCGGCGTTGAGCACGGCCAGACCGTCGATGGCCAGGTGAGCCAGCAGGGACCCCTTCTCCCGGGCCACCCCATCAACATCTCCGAGGGCCACCAGGTGGGCGGCGTCGATAGCCGTGACCACCCCCACCTCCGGCGGTGCCATGGCACACATGGCATCCATTTCGCCGAAGTGGCCAGTGGCCATCTCGATGACGGCGATCTCATGCTCGGGCCGCAGCCCGCCCAGGGCGACGGCCAGTCCAAATCGTCCGCTGTAATTGCCCGGCGTCCGAAACACCGTGAACCCGGTGGCCAACACGTCGGCGACCAGCTCCTTGGTCCCGGTCTTGCCCACCGTGCCGGTGACCGCCACCACCCGTGGGCGCCAGGTGCGCAGCACGTGGGCTCCGTAGCGCTCCATGGCGGCCACGGTGTCGTCCACGACCAGAGCCGTGCAACCATCAGGCACCGAATCCAGACTGTCCACCAAGACTGCCAGCGCACCCCGCTCCAGCGCATCGGCCACGAAGTCATGGCCGTCCCCGCGTTCTGTACGCACGGCCACGAAGAGATCCCCGTCCTCTGCCAGGCGCGAGTCGAAGCAGAACCGGCTGTAGCGGTCAGCGGGGCTCGGCCCGTGGACGTCGAGTTCTGGGTTGGCCGCCTGTAGGTCGTCGAAGCGGATCATGGCCAGGTTCGTGCGTTCATCAGGTGGTCCAGGCCGCTTCATCGGGCTTGCCTCGTCGGTCGAACCGCTCCAGCCCGGCCTCGACGATCCGATCCAGAACCGCCCAAGGAGGTAGCGAGTCCGGGTCGGCCAACCACTGCGAGTAGAACACGGTGGCCTCGGTCAGGCCGCAGAGCGAGTTGATCTCGAGGAGGTGCACGACGTCATCCACGCTGTCCCAGAAGGCGTCTAACCGCGCATACCCCTCGATCCCGAACGCACGGGCCAGTGCTTCGATCCGGGCTCGGACCCCTTCAGCTACAGCGTCGGGAACGAACAGGTCGAGCGCCAGGTTGGTCCCCACCCCCTGCTGAAACTTCTGCTGCAGGGTGAGCTCGTCGGCTGCCACCGTCACACTCGGCACCGCCGCCACCAGCCCTCGGCCCGGACGGTCCAGCACGGCCGCCGTCAACTCGATGAACCGCTTGGCCGCAAACCATGGGCGCAACGTCTCCAGATTGAGGTCCCCCGTCGGCAGGGCCACTGTCGTCGGATCGACGAAGGCCCGCTCCAACAGCCACCGCACCGGGGTGGGGACAGGCATGGCGATGGTCATGGTTCGATCCCGCAGGTCGGACCGGGTCTCGTCGGTGGCGAACTCCGGGGCCTCGGCCACGATGGCGGCGAAGAACCGCTCCATCACCTCGGGCCTCCTGAGGAGCTTCACCCCCGTGGAGCACCCGTCGGTAGCCGGCTTGCACACCAGCGCTTCGGCACCAAGTTGCGTGCACAGCGCCCGATACCGCAGGGCCGCCGCCTCGGCTCCATCGATCTCGTCGAGCCACGTCCCGATCTCAAATACGTCCACCTCGCGCTGGTCCGGCGCCTCTATGCCCGCCAGGGCCAGGGCGCGCACCCGTTGTGCCGTCACCGCCTTGTCGGCGGCCACATGAGCGGCCATTGGACCGGATCCGTTGAACGGCCGGCCCATCTGCTCGAGCGCCAACTGCAGTCTGCCGTCCTCTCCTGGACCACCGTGGAGCGCCAGGAACACGAAGTCCGCACTTGCCACTGACTCGGCCAGGGACATCGGGTTCCCTACGGACAACGAAGCATCGCCAGCTGCGTCGGTGATGGCGAAGTCGGACCGGATGCTCCGGCTGACCGCTTCGATGGTCCTCCGTCGCACCGGGTCATCGACCAGGGCCTGGATCTCCTCGACATCATGGTGGAGGACGTAGAACAGACCGATGTCGGTATACCGGCTCCTCAGGTCCATCAGCGTGAAGCGGACATCGCTGCCCGAAGCCAACAGCGATAGCCCTACGAAACATCCGCTCTGCCGGCTCACCTGGCGCTCGCTGGTGGTCCCACCGAGTACGACATGGATCCGGCGGGCACCATCGGGGCGGCCGGCTGCATCCTGAGCAGTGACATCAGGTGTGCCGAGCGCTGCTCGCAACAGCCCCATGATCAACCGACGGTGATCGATCCCGACCATGGCCGCCTGCTGGAACACGAAGCTCGAGAAACCCATCCCGCCGATACCGTTCACATCGGTGACCACGATCTCGCCGCCCGCCGTGAGGAATCCGTCGATGCGGGCCATATGCCGCAGACCGAGCACCGAGAACGCCTCAGCGGCTCGCCGACGAATGCGGTGGAGCATGGCTTCATCGACTCGCATGGGCGTGTGGTGGATGACTCCGGATCCGTGCAGGTACTTCTCTTCGGTGCCGTAGACCTGGCTCCCCGGAGGCTTCTCCACTTCTGTGGGAGCCAAGGCCGTAGGCACTCCGCCGGGCCCATCGAGCACCACTACGGAGAACTCGGTCCCTACGATGAACTCCTCGATCAGTACAGCACCAGCGGTAGTGGCGAACGCTTCGTCGATGGCCGCCGTCAGGCGATCCCCGTGGAGCGGCACCACACCCACACCAAAGGACGAGCCGCCGGCCACCGGCTTGACCGCCACCAGCCGGGCGGAACCGCTGGCGTTGCCGTCGCCGTCGCCATCGCCGTAGCCATCGCCTCCGCCATCGCCGTCGCCGTCTTCCGCACCGAGCATCCGCAAAGCGGGCACGTGCGTGACCAGTTCATCCAGCACCGCAGCCGGATCAGCTGCCCACCGGTCGCGCGCAACTGCCCGATAGGCAGGAACCGGGAACCCGGCATCCCTCAGTGCGACGTAGCACTGCTCCTTGTCCAACGTCCGCTCCAGGGCGTCGGGAGTGCTGAACACGTAGGGGACTCCCCAGGCGTCCAACCGGCGTTGCAGGGCGCCGTCCTCGCCGAACTCGCCGTGGATGAGCGGCACGGCCACGTCGTGGGTGCCAGCCAGCTCGGCCACCTCGTCCCACGCCAACTCGAGCCCCAGCGCCCGAAGCTGGGTCTCGAAGTCCGCACAGGTATTGGCATAGAAATAGACCGGCGGGAGCCGGAACGCCCGCAGCTCCCGGTCGACGAAGACCACAGTCACCTCGCACGCCGGGTCGGCCTGGAGGTAGGTGACCCAGGGCTTGATGGAGCCGACGCTGACATCGCGCTCCTCGCTCGGGCCACCGAAGAAGATGATCACCTTCATCAGGTGGTCGCCCCTGGTGTGCGCAGGCGATCGGCCAACTTGTCTAGCCCGACAGAGCGACTGGCCTTGACGAGTACCACGCTGTCGACGGGGAGGGCCACTACCAGGTCGAGCGCCTCGGCCTGGTCGGCCACGTTGATTCCGCCGTATCCCGGTACACCCACGGCGATCACCTCGATCCCCAGCGAATCAGCGAGTTGGCCCATCCGTTGGTGGGCGGCATGGCCGGATGCGCCCAACTCGGCCATCTCCCCCAGGACAGCCACTCGACGCGGGGCATCTACCTGGGCCAGGGTGCGGAGCGCGGCCTCCATCGAGTTGGGGTTGGCGTTATACGAATCGTTCAGCACTCGGAGTCCGGTGGGGGTTCGCCAAAACTCGGCTCGCATCTGCGATCCCTCTGCTGTGGCCACTCCGGCAAGTGCCGCATCGAAGTCGACGCCGGCACAAGCAGCAACGGCGAGAGCGGCGGCGGCGTTGACCGCCTGATGATCACCGCGCACGGACAGCACCACCTCGCCCGACCCCCAGGGAGATTCGATGTGCACCGTGGGTCGCAGATCAAGGTCACGTCCGACCACACGAGCACGAACGTCGCCGGATGCCGTCCCAAAAGTCACAATCGTCGCGTCCGTCCTACGCCGGACATCTGGGCCGCACTCCACATCGTTCAGGATGGCATAGCCCGAGGCCGGCAACCCCTCAATGAGCGATCCCTTCTCCTCGGCCACACCCTCGGGGCCCCCGAGGTGCTCCAGATGGGAGGACCCGATGGAGGTGATGACCCCGATGGTCGGGCGGACCATGGCGCACAGCCGGGCGATATCGCCGGGGAACCGTGCGCCCATCTCCACCACCACCGCCTCCACGTCATCGGGGGCCCCCAGCAGGGTCAGCGGGACGCCCAGTTCGTTGTTGTACGAGGCATGGGTGGCATGGGTGCGCAGCCCGGCCGCTCCTCCCCCAGC
>JBAXCY010000160.1:0-6637 GCA_037141235.1 Acidimicrobiales bacterium
GTCACCGTGCACACCAGCGGTGTGTTCGAGGTAACTGAAGTGTCGCCGTCACCATCGGTGGTGACACTCGGGGTGAAGCCACCGCCGAAGATGCCCGAAGGGGGCAGATTGTCGATGGTGAGTGTGGCTGGTGCGGCCTGAGCGATGGCGATGTCTTGATCTGAGCCATCGGCGGCCAGGTAGTTGGTGCCAGCGGTGACATGGGCCACCAGGGTGCAGGTGCCAACAGCGACATAGTCCACAACTCCGACAGTCACCGTGCACACCAGCGGTGTGTTCGAGGTAACTGAAGTGTCGCCGTCACCATTGGTCGAGACAATCGGGGTGAAGTTGTCGCCGAAGATGCCCGAAGCGGGCAGGTTCGAGATAGTGGGCGTAGAAGGTGCGGCCTGAGCGATGGTGATGTTCTGATTCGAGCCATTAGCGGCCAGGTAGTTGGTGCCAGCAGCCACATGGGCCACCAGGGTGCAGGTGCCGATGCCGATGTAGTCCACAACTCCGACAGTCACGGTGCACACCAGCGGTGTGGTCGAGGTGACCGACTTGACGCCATCACCATTGGTCGAGACAGTCGGGGTGAAGCCATCGTCGAAGATGCCCGAAGCGGGCAGGTTAGAGATAGTGGGCGTAGAAGGTGCGGCCTGAGCGATGACGATGTCTTGATCTGAGCCATCAGCGGCCAGGTAGTTGGTGCCAGCGGTGACATGGGCCACCAGGGTGCAGGTGCCGATGCCGATGTAGTCCACAACTCCGACAGTCACCGTGCACACCAGGGGTGTGGTCGAGGTAACTGAAGTGTCGCCGTCACCATCGGTGGTGACATTCGGGGTGAAGCCACCGCCGAAGATGCCCGAAGCGGGCAGATTGTCGATGGTGAGTGTGGCTGGCGTGGCCTGGGCGATGATGATGTCTTGATCTGAGCCATCGGCGGCCAGGTAGTTGGTGCCAGCGGTGACATGGGCCACCAGGGTGCAGGTGCCAACACCGATGTAGTCCACAACTCCGACAGTCACCGTGCACACCAGGGGTGTGGTCGAGGTAACTGAAGTGTCGCCGTCACTGTCGGTGTTGACCGTCGCGCTGAAGCCACCACCGAAGGTGCCCGAAAGGGGCAGATTGTCGATGGTGAGTGTGGCTGGTGTGGCCTGGGCGATGACGATGTCCTGAGGCGTTCCGTCAGCTGGCTCGAAGGCAATGGTGGCGGCCACATGCGCCACCAGGGTGCAGGTGCCGACGCCGATGTAGTCCACAACTCCGACAGTCACCGTGCACACCGAGGTTGTGTCCGAGGTCACCGACGTGGCTCCGTCGCTGTCGGTGGTGACAGTCGGGGTGAAGGCACCGCCGAAGATGCCCGAAGCGGGCAGGGGATCAATGAAGGGTGTCGTGGGTACTGCCGCACCGGCCACCTGCTGGGTAGCTGCCTGCACACCTACAAACGAGAGCAGCGTAATGAACGCGAGTCCGAGGACGGAGATGCCCCGTCGCACGCTGCGATGACTCCGATTGGTGTCAGGGGCGTCATTCGCTTCGGCATTGATCTGGCGATTCATCAATTCTCTCCTTGGGCAGGATGTGTAGGCCATTACTGTTGTATGACCCAGTTCCTCACCGGCACGACAACGTGATCCGCCGATCACCGAGTGAGGAATGCAGGCGCACGATATCGTCGCTGCAACCTAAATGCAACAAATTTCTTTGAAAATGGTGTAAGGCGCCTGTTTGGTGAGGTCATCAGGCTTGAGGGAAGGGCAACCGATGCAATTTTCATCGCACTCGGCCTTGTTGATATCCGAGAAAGATCGTCGGCTGGGGCTCAATAAAGCCATGCATCGAGCGCGGTGTGCCGCCATCTCGACGTTGCCGATCGGCACGACCCCGATATTGACCCACGGGTAGGGTCCATCCCCATGGACACGAGCGAGTACCAGGCCGTCCGGCTCGAAGGGGTATCGGTCGTGCGCGACGGCACCGCACTCCTCGACGACGTGTCGTGGGAAGTCGGCCCAGGCGAGCGCTGGGCCCTGCTCGGCCCCAACGGTTCCGGCAAGACCACCCTGCTTCGAGTGGTCAGTGCTGGCCTGTGGCCAACCAGTGGCACGGTTGAGATCCTGGGGGAGCGCCTGGGCCGGGTCGATATGCGCGAGCTGCGCAAACGGATCACCGTGGTGAGCGCATCGGTGGGGCGGAACCTCCGCCCCGCCCAGGCTGCTGGCGAGGTGGTCCTGACCGGCCGCCACGCTGCCCTCGAGACGTGGTGGCACGAGTACACCGACGAGGATCGCCAGCGAGCCGCCGGTCTCTTGGCCGGCGCCGGATTCGGCGGACCGGTCTTTGCCGCCCGTGCCTTCGGGCTCCTGTCCGAGGGTGAGCGCCAGCAGGTGCTGCTGGCCCGAGCGCTGATGGGCAACCCGGAGCTGATCCTGATGGACGAACCGGCCGCCGGGCTCGACCTGGGTGCCCGCGAGCGCCTACTCGGACGCCTGGCTGAGCTGGCCGCCGACCCGACGGTTCCGCCCATGATCCTGGTCACCCACCACCTCGAGGAGATCCCCCCTGGGGTCACCCATGCCGCCCTCCTCCGGGGTGGACGACTGGTGGCGGCTGGAGAGATCGACTCAGTACTCACCGATGCCTCGGTGTCGTCGGCATTTGGCGTCGATGTATCCGTCGAACGCCGGGACGGCCGATGGGCGGCCCGGGCCCGCTGATCCGCTCGCCCGCTGGAACGATCTGGTCGAGGGCGCAGCAACTGGGAAGAACGTCTGAGAAACACGACCATCAGCACGTAGGGGAAGAACGACAGTGTGCCCGGGGTTGAACAGCAGGTACACCCCCACCCCGCTCTTCGAGGAGTCCCCATGACCGACACCACCACTGACGAGCGCCCTATCGCCGACTTCTGGTTCGACCCGCTCTGCCCGTGGGCGTGGATCACCTCGCGGTGGATCCTGAACGCCGCCGAGGTCCGTGACTTCGATGTGCGCTGGCACGTGATGTCGTTGGCCTACCTGAACTCGGGCCGCGATGACCTACCTGAGGAGTACCGGGAGTTCCTGGCCCAGGCCTGGGGTCCGGTCCGAGTCGCAGTTGCCGTCGAGCAGGCCCACGGCCCCGATGTGATGGGCCCCCTCTACACCGCACTGGGCACTCGGTTCCACGTCCAGGGCCAGGACAAGGACCGGGCCACGGTCGAAGCCGCCTTGGCCGACGTTGGCCTGCGGATCGACCTGGCCGATGCCATGGATACCGATACCTACGATGAAGCGCTCAAGCGTTCGCACCATGCAGGTATGGACCTGGTCGGCATGGAAGTGGGCACCCCGGTGGTGGCCATCGACGGCGTGGCCTTCTTCGGCCCTGTCGTCACTCCGGCCCCGAAGGGCGAGGCTGCAGGCCGCCTGTGGGACGGCGTCCTGGCCGTGGCCGGAACGCCAGGTTTCTTCGAGTTGAAGCGGACTCGGACCGAAGCGCCCTCGTTCGACTGAACGGCCCGCCATTGGCTCGGCTGGACCGGCCCCGTCGAAACAGTGGCGACAGCCCATGCGGACTGGCATGCTGGCAGCGCGCCATCGGGCCGGGGGGACCGCTGGCAGTACCAGGCCAGTAGTTCCAGACGATCAGGGGGAGTGCTCGGATGGTTGAGCCCAGCATGGACCGACGCGCCTTTTTGGGACGAAGCGCTGCGGTCGCTGGTGCCGTGGCGCTGTCGGGTGCAGCCGCCACCGGGTTGGCCGGCTGCGGGTCCGATGCCGGTCAGTCGACAACAGCAACGAGTGCGGGTGCGGGGGTGACGGGCAAGCCGGTGCGGGGCGGCTCGATCACCATCGGCACCATGGCCGAGATCGACGGACTGTCCCCGTCGCAGAACCGCTGGGACACCAACGGACTGCTGTATGCCAACACGATCTATGACCCGCTGATGGCGGTGGCAGTGGACGGGACCATCCAGCCATATCTGGCGAAGTCCCTGACGCCGAACGCCGCCAACGACCAGTGGACCATGACCCTGCGCCCTGGCGTGCTCTTCCACGACGGCTCGGCCCTTGACTCCGCCGTGGTGAAGGCGAACTTTGAGGCGCTGCGGACCTCACCCCTGACCGGTGGGGCCTTGACCGGGATCACCTCGGTGGCCACCCCGGACGCCATGACCGTGGTATTCACCTTGAGGGAGCCGACCACCGGGTTCGCCGCCGGCCTTACCACCCAGGTCGGCTACGTGGTGTCCCAGTCCACACTCGACCAGACCGCTGCCTCGCCTGGCAAACAACTGACCCCCGTAGGCACGGGACCGTTCGTCTTCGGCGACTGGCAGCCCAACGGGCACTTCACCGCCACTCGCAACCCGCACTACTGGCAGCCCGGACTTCCCCACCTCGACCAGGTCACCTTCCGTCCCATCGTCGACACGGTGCAGCGCGAGAACTCCCTGCGCACCGGGGCGGTGGACGCCATCATCTCCATCGACTCGCAGACCTATCAGCACTTCAAGGATCGAGCCGGGTACCAGTCGTTCTACGAGACCTCCCCTGTCGTTGGCGGGCCGACCATGGGCTTCATCATGCTGAACTGTGTGCGCGCACCGACGAACGACCCGAAGCTCCGCCTGGCACTGGCCAAAGCCACCGATCAGCGGTCCATCCAGAAGGTATTCGGGGGCGGACCCGTCCACATGATCGATGGGCTGTTCCTCCCTGAGTCCCCCTACTACCGCCCTACGGGCTACCCCAGGCACGATCCGTCCGGGGCGGCCGCCCTCATCCGGGCCTACACAGCCCAACACGGCCAGCCCGCGATTGAGCTCACCACGACCCCTGATCCCAGGGTGACCCAGTTGATCCAGGTGATCCAACAGATGTGGACCAGAGTCGGCATCAAGGCCAGTATCTCCGTGGTCCAGCAGGCCGACGGCATCGTGAACCTGGTGGAGGGCAACTTCCAGGCTGCCCCGTCGGCCATGTTCGGGGCGGTCAATCCTGACCTGAACTATCCGTGGCTGAGCACCACCACGGTGCAACCGGTTGGGACCATTGGCCTCAACTTTGCCCGCAACAGCGATCCAGTCATCGAAACAGCCCTGCGTGCCGGCCGCTCGACACTCGACAGCGCAACCCGCATCGCTGCCTACCGGACGGTCAACGAGCGCCTGGCCCAGGATCTGCCGTATGTGTGGATCGGACGGGACGTCTTTCCGTTCGCTGCCACTCAGCGTGTTCAAGGGATCCGTCGCCGGACGCTTCCTGATGGCACCCCGGGGTACGCCTACAACGAAGGCGTCTTCTTCCCGGCCAACCTGTGGTTGAGCGCCTGACGCCTGACGCCTGACGCCGGATGCCTGACGGGCGTCGGCGCTCGCTGTGTCGGATCAGCCGAGCAGCGACAAGACCAGCAGCCCCTGGGCCAGGTGGTAGGTGACGTGGACGACCACGTTCCCCTGGGGAAACGGGCGGACGAAGCGTTGCAGGGCGAGCACGGTGTCGGACACCAAGAAGAAGATCGCCCCTAGTGCCGCCGCGGGTACGCCCACGTTGCAGGCCAGGACGGCCATGGTGGCGATGGCCACCAGGTAGACGGCGACCGGGGCGATGAGCTCGCGGTGCCCGCCTCGGACCAGCGAGCGGAAGATGAGGAATGCCGGGACCAGCGCGGCCAGGCCGATCACGACCGCGGCCACCACCAGCCCGGTGGTCGAGAACGAGAAGGGCGGCGTGCCGGGAGGTGACGGCGGCTGCAGCAGGCCGATGATGAACAGCACGTGGCCGACCAGGAACGAGGCGAGCCCTGGAACGAAGAGGTTCCGGGGCAGCATCAGCAGCACATCGCCGACCAGGCTGGCGACCAGGGCAGCCACGAACCACCACTTCCGGTCGACCAGATCCGTGTGCGCAGCCGGTAGGGACACGGCGGCCAAGGTGAGCGCCACCAAGACGGCCGGCTTGGCCACGTACTCGAGCCGAGTGTCGGCCCGAGCCACCGCCGTCCAATCGACGAGGGCAGCCACGCCTGCCACCCCGATCAATATCCAGAACACGGTCATCGGCCAGACCCTAACTGTGGTCGACGGTGGAGACCATCCACCACTAGGGAATTCGATATCACTACCGTTTGACTAAGAAGTAGTGGTTGAGGAGTTGGTGCCTGTGGTGCTGGTGATCATCATCCTGATGGCGTGGGTCGTCATCTTGGGACCGAGTCTGATCAAGCGCCGTGCCCGTAGCGGGGGTGATCAGTCCATTTCGCACTTCCACCGCCAGCTGCGCATCTTGGAGCATTCCGCCCCCGAGCCTCTCGTAACCCCGGCCTACCGGCTACGGGCCGTTGACGGAAGCACTACCGCCTCGGGTATCACGTTCACCACTTCCGGTGCGCCGCCGGTGCTCACCGTGGTCGGGGCCAAGGAGCTCCCCAAAGCGGCACTGGCATTCCTGGGTGAGCCCCATCCATCGGTAGCCGCCGTGGTACCCGCCGCCAACCCATCCGGTGCCGGCTACGGGCGACCGGGGTCCCAGTTCGTCGACTACGCGGACTACCAGGACTACCAGGACGACCAGTCCCATGACGATGAATTTGACGACGAGTCCTACGACGAGTCCTACGACGAGTCCTACGAGTCTCGTCGAGCCGTGCACGCAGGGTC
>JBAXCY010000161.1:0-6616 GCA_037141235.1 Acidimicrobiales bacterium
GATCACGTCCCGCTGAGTGGTGTCACTTGGACCACAACATCCTCAACGATCCGTTGATCACGCCCATGGTCGATCGTCGCGTATGTTGTCGTGTTACATTAAATAGCAGTGCAACTCAACAAATCAGACCGAGGCCGGCCACCGCGTCGCCTCGTCTACCAGCGCCTTTCCGAGGCCGTCGAAGAACTCGACCAACGTCTCGGGGGATTGCCCACTCCGAATGATGCTCAGGCGATCTGGACGTCCATCTGGCACCTCGAAGCCCACCATTCGACCGCGCTCGAAGGCAACACACTGGTCATCGCCCAGGTCGAGACACTGCTCGCCGAGGGGCGAGCAGTCGGCGATAGGGAGCTTTCCGAGTACCTGGAGGTCACCGGGTATGCGACAGCCGCCCAATGGGTCTACGGCCACGCCTTGGACCCGGGCGATTGGACAAGCGGATCGATGCTGTCCCTCACCGAGGTTCGCCACATCCACGAATTGGCGCTTGGGCCAGTCTGGGGGGTGGCCCCCCACCCGAACGCGGACGATCGGGAGGGTCCCGGAAGCTTTCGCCGGCACGATCTCCACCGATTTCCCGGTGGCATGCAGCCACCACCCTGGACTGAAGTCGAGGCGGCGATGGTCGATTGGATGAACTCTCTTGAGTCGATCAGCGACACGGAACGTCTCGTAGAGGCCGTGGCTGCAGCTCACGGAGCCTTTGAAAAGATCCATCCCTTCATCGACGGAAACGGCCGCACCGGAAGGTTGATCCTCAACCTGCTTCTGATGCGCGGTGGACTCCCACCTGCGCTCATCTTCACCAGACAGCGGTCGAAGTACCTCCAGGCGCTTCAACGATGCGATCAAGGCGACCCAGGACCTCTCGGCGAGATCGTGGCCCGAGCTGTGCTCGACAATCTCTATCGATTCGTCTATCCGGCAGTGGCCGGACCCGATTCGTTGATCCCGCTGGTTGCGCTCGTGAGCAAGCACGTGACGGTCACCTCCTTGAGGGCAGCAGCCGAACGGGGGAGGCTCCGGGCCCAGAAGGGTGCGGACGGCCAATGGAGGAGCACGAAGGAGTGGGTCCATGAGTATCGATCCTCTCGCTACTCAAGAGGATCGGGAGAGCCGCCGACATCCGATTCCGAGTCGAGGCCGGATTGAGAGCCATGAAGGGACCGGGCCGCCGTCGACGCCCAGATCGTGGCCCCATGGAATCGACGGGGCCGCACGACGGTCACCTCCGGCTCGGGTCCGAACCCCGTTGGGACTGCTCTGTGTACTGCCTGTTCAGGGGCGTGATGGAGGTTTCGACCTCTACTCCCTGGGCCAACTTCGTCCGTCCGTCCGTATGAGATTCGGCGGGCACCAGCGACATGATCGCCCGACCGGGCCATTGAGTCGAGCGCAGACGATCAGACGATCGGTTCACGGGTACTTGGGTCGAAACACCTCGTCAAAACCGTCGGCGCGGGGCATGACGTGAAACTCCTCGCGGATATCCGCAACTGACCGGTGGGCCATGGCGAGATGGTCGACCTGGCTGAAATCCTGCCTCACCGAGGCACCGCGCCGTAACGCTTCGGCCAACAGTGCTTCGGCTCCCGGGAGGTGCAGCGCCCCCTGGCCCTGATCGTCGCCGTAGACGTCGCCACCGTAGGGGACGAACTGAGCCTCTTCGGTGAGCCCATGCTTGATAAGCCCGGCCTCTTGGATCATGAGATTTGTCACGAAGGCCATCCAGTTGGCGTCTGAGTCACTCATGCCCACTTTGAATGCCCCGAGAGCGATCTCCCCTGGGCCGTCGGGCTCGTACCCGGCGATGACATGATTCATGTCATGACTGATGTAGTACGCCGGCTCGGGAGTGTGGGGCCCGGGCAGGTGAAAACCGTGTCGCTCATAGAACTGCAAGTACGCCCAGCCCAGTGTCCCTTCAGGCAGGTCGAAAAGCGCTCGGACCTGTGGCAGCACTTCCCCCCCGTCGGCTGACATCTCGATCGGCTCAGAGAGATCGCTGATGAATCGCTGATAGTTGCGGACGTAGTCGGCCGAAGCTGCAACCGCATCCTTGGAGATCCACGACGCCAGGGCATCCAACGGAGGACCTTCCACTCCTAGGGCCGTTGCGTACTCGACCAACCGTTCTTCCTGGTCACGGCTAGCCGGATGACGGCAGAACTGGACGACCATGGCCCACTGGACGAACCGTCGCTTACTTGAATCCGGCAGCGAGGCGGCGACCTCTGCGGGGCTGGCGCGTTCAGTCCCAAGCAACTCAATCGACCATAGGTTACGGGCTAGCGCTGCGACCACCCGATACTGCTCATCGGTCGGTCCGTCACCCAGGTCGGCAACCCCCAGAAGCCCAGCGGCAACAACTATTTGCGTGTCTGCCGGAAAGCACAGCGGGAGTTCGGAAGAGCTAGTCATGCTTGCGACCCTACCTGGCCCGCTCCCACCTGCACGCTGCTCCACTCAGGAGTCCACACCACACATCGACCAGGGGAAGAACATTGGTGCTCTCGCCAGTGTCCGGTTCCGTGACCTATGTGTCCACCATGTCTCACGACATCGTGGACACCTGCTGAGGTGGCGTTCTTGGGTCGTAACTATTCAGGCCCCATGACGATTGCGTTCACCACCTCACCTCACCTGTCCGTCTGTGCTTTTTCGGGCACCCGTGAGATGACCGACAGAGCGTTGAGGACGCCGTGGTCGAACTGACACCACGCGGCGGGGCGTGATCCGGACGCCCCGGTCGAGTGCGCCTCCGACATCCATCGAGGGCACGAAGACGCGCTCGACAACACGTATCGGCGCCAGGGCCACATGTGTCTGCACGCGGCGTGCGTTTCAAGAAGGAACGGCGTGACCCAGGCCATGCCCTTACTTGGCCGTGACCCGATACCGTGCACGCATGACGCTCACCATTGGAATCCTCGGGGCCGCGCGCATCGCTCCAGCCGCCTGCATCCGACCGGCGAGATCCACGGACGGCGTAGAAGTGGTCGCTATCGCTGCACGCGACAAACAACGGGCACAGAAGTTCGCCTCCAAGCACCAGATCGGCACCGTCCACGACAGCTACGACGACCTGCTCGCCGACCCAGCCATTGATGCGATCTACAACCCGTTGCCCAACGGCCTCCATGGAGTGTGGACTCTGCGGGCCATAGCTGCCGGCAAGCATGTGCTGTGCGAGAAGCCGTTTGCTGCCAACGCTGACGAAGCCCTACATGTCGCCCAGGTCATCGACGCCCAGGACAAGGTCGTCATGGAAGCCTTCCACTACCGCTACCACCCGATGATGATCCGGGCGGCCGAGATCCTGGCCAGCGGTGAGATCGGCGAGGTTCGTCACGTCGACACCTCGCTGTGCATCCCCTTGCCGCTCCGCCACGACATCCGCTACCAGCTCGACCTGGCCGGAGGGGCGCTGATGGACATCGGCTGCTATGCCGTGAATTTGTGGCGCACCCTTTCTGGTGAGGAGCCGACGGTGGTGTCCGCTCAGGCCAAGACCATCTCGGCAAACATCGACCGGGCCATGGCCGCCACGCTCGCCACCCCGAACGGCATCACTGGTTCTCTGCAGTGCTCGCTGCTGTCGGCCAAGCTCTTTCAGTTGAAGGGACGGGTCACGGGCACCAAGGGATCGCTCTCCCTGTTCAATCCCCTCGGTCCCCAGTTCTTCAACCGCATCACGGTGAAGAGCAGGTCGATGCGACGCGTCGAGCACGCCCAGCGAGTTCCCACCTATACCTTTCAGATGGAGGCGTTTCGCAATGCTGTGGTCGACGGGACTCCCTTTCCCACCACCGCCAGGGACGCGATTTCGACCATGGAGGTAATCGACGCCATCTACGTCGCGGCTGGCCTTGTTCCTCGCCAGCCCACACCGGCCTGACCTGTCGGCAAGGATTAATCGATGGAGGACCGGGATGGAGCCGATCCACCCTCTTGGTCGTTCACATCCAACTGCTAAATGTTACTCTCAACCACAGTGAAATTCGCTAAAGCAGATCCCCGCAACTGGACCCTCGGAGCAAAGATCGGCGTGACCCTGGTGGCCGCGGCGTTGATCCCGATGGCCATCGTGTCGGTGGCCGCCACCCGAGCTGGTCAGATGGCAGTGGAGAACGCCGAGTTGTCGAACGCGCTCGGGTCGGCGTTCGTCGGGTCGTCGGCGGTCGGGGAGTATCTCGACGGCGTGTCCAAGCGTGCCGAGCAGTTCGGCACCGCGCCAGATGTCGTCTCCTTCATCGATAGTCCGGCGACCAACCCGGAGCCATCGTTCGGGGCGGCCAAGTCATCACCCGACGTCCGCAACATCGTGGTGGTCGATGCGCAAGGAACGGTGATTTCGGGCTTCCCGTCCGACGCCGTGGGCCGCAACTACGCCCGCACGGCATGGTTCGGTGTTGCCCTCAGCGGAAAGCCTGCAGTAGGCGAAGTGTCGGCGGATGCCAAGAGTGGCCGCTACGTGTTCACGGTGGCGTCACCCGCCCGCAGGCCCAGTGAAGCCGTGAAGGGTGTGGTCAGCATCGGCGTGAGCGGTGATGACGTCATGTACTCCCTCAGCCAGAGCCCTCTGATCCCCGGCGGCCAGGCGGTCCTCGCCGACCACGGCCGGATCGTGGCGGCTCGCGATCAGCGCAATCTGGGGAAGACGCTGGACCAGATCGGGCTCGGCTCGGTCGCCCGGGCTGCCGCCAAGTCGCCCAAAGGAACGATCGCTAAGGTCGCATTGGCCGGTCGAGGTGATCAGGTCGTGGCCTGGTCCACCACCAAGACCGGCGCAGTTGCCGTCATTATCGAACCACGCAGCGTGTTCCTGGCCTCGATCGACCGGCTGGCTGCCACCACCAGGATCGCTCTGATCATTGTGGCGATCCTGGCCGTAGCCGCTGCCATCGCACTGGCCCGCAGGCTGTCGCGCCCTGTCAGCGCTCTGACGACAGCGGCCCAGGCGATCGAAGCCGATGAAGAGCCGGATACCGCACAGTTGGAGAAGCTGGGCCGGGCCCGAGACGACATCGGACTGCTGACTCGCGTGTTCATGCACATGGCCGAGCAGGTCGCCCTGCGAGAGAAGAAGCTGCGCGAACAGGTTCGTGCCATGCGCGTGGAGATCGACCACGGGCGACGCAAGGAGTCCGTCGACGGCATCGTAGAATCTGACTTCTTCAAGGGGATTCAGGACCGAGCAGCGGAGATGCGAATGCGGGCCAGGGGTGATGGCTCGGATCCCAGCCCAGTAGCGGTCGCTAGCGAGCCCGAGCCCGACCCAGTGGCTCCAACGGCCGACGACGCCGGAGGGCGGCCATCATGAGCACCAACAGCCAGCGCCTGCCCACCGCCGTGGCCGCCATCGTCGCCCTCGGGATGTTGGTTACGGCATCGGGGTGCGGTGGTGCCACCTCGGACAAGGCCACGTTGGACAAGGCCACGTCGGGATGTACATCGATAGCCCTGGCATCGGTCGGGCCGGTCACCGGACCCGACAGCTCCAACGGTCGTCCCCCGCGCAATGGCGCCGAGCTCGCCGTGCGCAAGTACAACGCCGCACACGCTGGGTGCCCGGTGGGACTGCTCACCTACGACACCCAGGGAATTCCGGACAATGCATTGAACCTGGCCGACGGCATCGTCGCCGACCCGCAGATCGTCGGAATTATCGGGCCGGTGTTCAGCGGTGAAACGGCAGCAATGACGCCGGTCACGGACAAAGGTGGCGTCCCCGTGATCACAGCGTCGGCGACGAACCCGTCACTTTCACAGAAGGGATGGACCACCTTCCATCGGATTGTCGGGAACGATGCCGCCCAAGGGCCTGCCGCGGCGATCTTCATGACGGAGCGACTGGGTGTGCACCGCGTCGCGGTAGTCGACGACACAGGTCTGTATGGAAAGACGATCGCCGATCTCACGACAAAGAATCTCAAATCCAGCGGAGTAGTGGTGGCGGTTCGTATCAGCGTCGATCCAGAGAGTGTCAACTATCGCGATGCGACAGCCGCGATAGCCGGGGCGCACGTCGATGCCGTCTACTTCGGTGGCGTCGGCAAACCAGGTGGGCGTCTTCTGAGCCAGATGCGTGGTGCGGGCATCACCGTGCCGTTCGTAGGCGGTGACGGTATCTACACACCCGATTTCATCGGTGATTCCGGTGGTACTTCGGCCGGAGCGATCATGACGTGCCCGTGCGTCAATTCGGCGCGACCAACGACGGCGAAACAGACGTCATTCGCCGAGTCCTATCGGAACACGTTCGGTGGCGACCCCGGATACTTCGCCGCCGAGTACTACGACGCTGCCAATCTCTTCCTTGACGCCATCGGCTCGGGTCAGACAACTCGTGCCGGAATCGAGCGGTGGCTCCGAACCGCCAACTCTGTCGGTCTCACCAAGACGATCCAGTTCGACCGCACTGGCGAAGTGAAGGCCGGAGCCGTGTTCGTGTTCCGGGTCGACGACCAAGGGAATTTCGTCCCGACCGCAGAAGTCCGCAACGGCAAACTGGTCAAGTAGCAGTTAGCGGTGTGGCCCGGAGAGGGCGATCGAGGCCAGGGCAGGTGCAACGGCGGACCAGCGATGGTGAGGCACACCGGCGGTTACCCGC
>JBAXCY010000162.1:0-6592 GCA_037141235.1 Acidimicrobiales bacterium
GGAGCAGTAGTCGGCCATGGCTGCCGCCTCGACCTCGAGGTGACGGCGGAAACCTCCGAAGATCGCCTGTTCGGCCGAGCGGGCCACCAGTGGGACTCGGACCTCGAGTCGGCCCGACACCGTCTCTACCGTCACCCCGGCATCGTCGCCGGCATCGTCGCCGGCATCGTCGCCACTGTCGAGGGTGAGGGTGCCGTGACACCGGAGCATCCCCTCATAGTGATCCGGCACCACGACCACCGTCCCGGTATGCGTCATCGGGTCGAAGTTCGTTTCGATGACCCACGTGAGTTTGTCGACATCGACCACCAATGCAGCCGGGCCCGAGAGGGTGCCGTTGAAGGCGTAGCGGACCCGGGTGCTGATGGTGCCGCCCTCATCGGAGGCCGACAGCAACTCGGGTGCCTGCACCGTCGTCGACTGTGCACCCAGGTAGCGGTAGTAGCCGGGGTCGACCAGAACCTCGAGTACCTGCTCCCTGGGTGCGGCGATGGTCTGGGTGACGGTGAACTCCACGGTTGCTCCCCACTTGTCGGCTCTGGCGGCCAGCGTAGGGGCCAGGGAGAGCCAGGCCCCGGTCTTGAGCCTGGCGTGCACCCGGACTGCCGCAGTTCTACATTGGCGCTATGAGCGACGCCATCCGGCCCTTCCGCATCGACATCCCCGAAGAAGCCCTCGACGACCTGCGCCTCCGCTTAGAGCGAACTCGCTGGCCCGAGGCCGAAACAGTCGACGACTGGTCACAGGGGATCCCCCTCGACTACACCCGAGCGCTCTGTGCCTACTGGGCCGACGGCTACGACTGGCGAGCCACCGAGGCACGCCTCAACACCTTCCCCCAGTTCATCACCGAAATCGACGGCCTCGACATCCACTTCATCCACGTGCGCTCCCCACACCCCGGCGCCCTGCCGCTGGTCATCACCCATGGATGGCCCGGTTCGATCGCTGAGTTCCAGAAGGTCATCGGCCCGCTCACCGACCCAGTGGCCTACGGCGGAAGCGCCGATGACGCCTTCGACGTGGTGTGCCCGTCGCTGCCGGGCTTCGGCTTCAGCGCCAAACCCACCACGGTCGGCTGGGGAGTGGAGCGGACTGCCGCGGCCTGGGCGGAGCTCATGGCCCGCCTCGGCTACCACCGGTACGGGGCCCAGGGCGGCGACTGGGGATCAGCCGTCACCAGCCGACTCGCCCAAGAGGACCCCGGCCACCTGGCGGGCATCCACATGAACATGCCGGTGGTACCGCCTTCGTCTCTGTCCTTCGAGGACATGACCGAGACCGAGCACACCGCTTTGGCCTCGATGGCCCACTACCAACAGTGGGAGGCGGGCTACTCCAAGCAGCAGTCCACCCGGCCCCAATCGCTCGGCTACGGGCTGGTCGACTCCCCCGCGGGCCAGTGCGCCTGGGTGGTGGAGAAGTTCTGGGCGTGGACCGACTGCGACGGCCATCCGGAGAATGTCCTGAGCCGCGACGAGCTCCTCGACAACGTGATGCTCTACTGGCTCCCGGGCACCGGGGCATCGTCGGCCCGCCTCTACTGGGAGAGCTTCGAGCACAGCTTCGACAAAGGTGCCGCTGACACGATCGCCGTGCCTACTGGGTGCTCGATCTTCCCCAAGGAGATCATCCGCATCTCTCGGCGCTGGGCCGAGAGCCGCTTCACCGACATCCGATACTGGAACGAGCTCGACAAGGGCGGCCACTTCGCCGCCTTCGAGCAGCCCGAGGCATTCGTCAGCGAGCTGCGCTCGTTCTTCGCTCTGGTGCGCTGAGGCTCAGGCCGAGCCACGCACCAGGCGCCCGGATCGGGCCCCGGCGTCGGCGTCGTGGCGCCTCGTCACCTCGCCGTTGACCAGCGTGGCCAAGTAGCCCTCGGCTGGCTGCATGATCCGGCTCTCGCCCGTCGGGAGATCGTGGCGGAGTACCGGCGGGCAGATGCGCAGCCGATCGAAGTCGATGACGTTGACGTCGGCCCGCTTACCCCGGGAGAGTGTTCCCCGGTCGTCGAATCCGTAGAGCTCGGCGTTGGCGCCACTCATCTTGTGGACCAGCAGCTCGATCGGCAGCCGCTCACCTACTGAGCGGTCACGAGCCCAGTGGGTGAGGTGGAACGTCGATGCCGAGCAGTCCGAGATCAGATTGACGTGGGCTCCGGCATCGCCCAGGCCAGTAACCGTGTTGGGGTCCAGGAGCATCTCGCGGCAGACGTCCAAGGTTCCGTTGACGAAGTTCGAACCAAGAAGAGCGTAGAACGCCGTGCCCTCGTCAGCCAGCAAGAGGTCGTACATGTACTCGATGGGGTCAGCCCCGACCGCCATCGCCCGGGCCCACACCGACTCATCGAAGCTCGGCTCGTAGTTGACCGGATCGGTCAGCGGAAAGGTCACCGGAAGTGCCGGCCCGAACAGGGCCACCACTAACGCCATGAAGTCGTTGGGGCCTCCGTCCACGCTCTCTTCGCCCACGATGGCCCGCTTCACCTCGGGCCGGCGCATCTGGGCTACCCGCTCGGCCAGCGGCAGATCGGCGATAGCCCGATACGAGGGACGCTCCATGAACAGGTGGTAGGTATCGAGGCTGGTCATGATGGTCACCGACCGAGGGATGATCTGGGGACGGAGCATCACCCCGGTGCTGTTGGCCTCGGCCACCGAGTCGAGCACTTCGCGCCAGTGCGTGGGGTCCTCGAACAACTGCGCCACCGTGAAGGTCACCGGGCGGCCGCTAGCACGGGCCACATCCACCAGCAGCGGCACCTCATCGATCAGTTTGGCCCGCTCACCTCCGAGACCTTCGAGGGCGCCGATGGTGCCAGCCACGATGGCCTCGAACACGCCGTGCCCCGAAGCGCCCAGCGCCCGGGCGAAGGCCAGTACTTCTTCCTCGGGTGCGAAGGTCCCAGGCACCGGGCGTCCCGACTTCGACTTGTGGCCGATGGTGCGCGAGGTGCTGAAGCCGACCGCACCGGCGGCCATCGCCTCCCCCACGATGGTGGCCATGGCGGCGATGTCCTCGACCGTGGCATCTTCGTTGGCCGCTCCCCGTTCACCCATCACGTAGAACCGGACCGCCCCGTGGGCGATCTGGGCGGCGATGTCCACGGCGTAGCGCCCTTGGTCGAGTAGGTCGAGGTACTCGCCGAACGTTTCCCACTTCCCCCACGGTATGCCCGCGCTCAACGCCGCCCCGGGGATGTCCTCTACACCCTCCATCAGATCGATCAGTGCGTCGTGATCGCTCGGACGCACCGGGGCGAACCCGACACCGCAGTTACCCATGACCAGAGTGGTCACCCCGTTTGAGGTAGATGGCTCGAGCACGTCGTCCCAGGTGACCTGGCCGTCATAGTGGGTGTGGACGTCGACCCATCCAGGGGTGACCAGTGCACCATCGGCCTCGATCACCTGATCCGCAGCCTCGGTGACCGATCCGATCTCGACGATCCGGCCGTCCCGGATCCCGATGTCGGCGGTGTAGGCCGCATCCCCTGTCCCATCCACCACTGTGCCGCCCGTGATGACCACATCGAGCATGTGACGCTCCTCGCTCTCGCCCCACAGGGGCCGAACCCCTATCCGTTCCTGAACGCTAGACGGCGCGGCTAGATCCTGCCCGCTGTGTAGCGCGCTGTTGCTGCTCGACCCAACGCCAGCCCAGGAGCTCCTGCTCTGGCCGTACTGCGGAGCTGCGCGGTTCGCGTAGAACTGGGTAATCGTCCAAGAAGGGAACCGCAAGGGGCGGCCCGTGGGGTTCCCCTGGTTCAATTCGAGGGACCGGTCCAAGTCGTCGATGACGTTCGTCGAGTCCATCCGCCGCCGCCCGGCCAAGAGGGTTGTCGCTGGTGAAGCCTCTATCCAAGAAGGTCACGATCTCCCATGTCGGTGGGCGTTGGCAGGAATTGGCGCTGGAGTGGTATCTGATTCGATGCTAGATCCGACCAGTTTTTCAATCATTGGTGTTTCCTGCAGCACCAGGCCAGTTCGGCACCGAGGCCAACCGACTACTCGAGGCCAGGCAAGACCGGGATGCGTTCGCTCAAATGAGCAGACGAGTGGTTGCATCCGGTTCGGAGGTCGAGGTGTGGATGTGTCTTTCTAGGTACATCTATCTCTCCAAGTTGGCGAACCTAGCGGCAGTTACAGCCCGCGCAGTGGCCTCCAGGCCCACACATGCTCTGGAACTGGCGTTGGCGCTCCAACTCTCGCTCTTTTTTCGCCCGGTCCTTCTTCGCCTGCTTGGCGAAGTTCGGGCAGGCGATGCCGATGAAGAGGATCAGCGCGCAGACCGCCGGCCAGTTCCCGGTGACGAGGGCGACCACCAGGGCGACTAAAAGGATCGTCATCACGAAACCCGTCACAAAGCCCAGGAAGGTCTGCATGCTGCACCACCGATCTGATCGTCTCCTGCCTTGCGGCCACGTTAGAGGTCCGGTGTGACACGCATCATGGAGGGCCAGGGGCGATCCGTATGGATGCGCATGGATAGACACGAATGCCACCACATGGATGCCCTCAGGGTGCTCACATATCCGCGGTGCTACCTTGTGTCCGCTCAGAACCGTTCCCTTCGACCTGGGGTTGGACGGGCGGGTTCAAGAGTGGTCGGCTAGTAGTGGCGCTAGGCCGCAACAATCGAGTCGTGGTGACGGTCATCGGTGTCGTGGCCCGGGCCAAGCAGTCCAAAGGAATAGGCATAGGGGGATAGATAGTGAGCAGTATCGAGGAAGCACCGGATCTCTTCGCCGACGTGCGGGTCCGGCACCTATGGGGCACATTCATCTTCTCCATCGGAAGCTCGATGGTGGGGATCGTCACCTCGTACCTGATCTACCAGCAGTCTGGTTCGGTCGCTGTCACCGGGCTCATCGTCGTGTGCTCCAACCTGCCGGCCCTGCTACTGCCCGGACCGGCCACCTACCTCGCACGGGTGTGGGGTGGCCCCAAGCTCTACGTCTACTCTCGCACCGCCATCGGAGTAGCCGGGCTGATCCCAGTAGTCCTGTCGATGATGGGCGATCTCACCACGGCCAGCCTGCTGCTCTGGTACCTCCTGGTCGGCATCCTCTACGCCCTGTCGGGTCCAGCGACCAGCCTGGTGCGGGCCATGATCGCGGCACCCGGCAAGGTGCCCGAGTTCAACGGGGCCCTGGGCCGGTTCGGATCGGCCGGGACCATCATCGGGCTGCTGCTCGGTGGCGCTATCTATGCACTGGTCGGATCGACCTGGGTCTTCCTGTTCGGCGCCCTGGCCTCCATGATCGAAGGCCTGTCGGTCGCTCGCATCTTGAAGCGCGCACCGATCAAGGGGCAGCCACGGGAGCCGTTCCGCCAGGGCATCGCCGTCATCCGAGGCAATACCGAGATGAAGGCCGCTTGCATCTTCAGCGCCTGGTGCTTCATCGTCGGTGGCTACGCCGTCACTCTTCCAGCCATCGCCAGCTCCATCGGCACCAATGCCATGTACCTGTCCGTGCTCCAGACGGCCAGCATCCTCGGCGGCCTGGCCCTCGGCTGGGCCATGGGGAAGATCCACGGTCGCATCGGATGGGGACACACGCAGCGCATCTGCTTCTTCGTGTTCGGCCTCAGTTTGCTGGGGATCTCCCTGGTCCTTCGCCAGCACGGCAGTGCCACCTTCACCCTGGTGGCGACAGCCCTGATCCTCGTCCCCGTCGGCTTCACCATCAACATGAACATCACCATCCTTGGCTCCATCGTCCAGATGTTCGCTCCGGCCGGATCGCGCAACTCGGTATTGACGGCCTACGCCCTGATCCCCGCCATCTTCGTCCCGGTTGGCCAAGAGGCGATCGGCTTCGTAGCCGACGGGCTGTCGGTCGGCTCGGCTCTTGGGGTGATCGGTGTGATCGTCATGGCGATGCTCTTGATTGATCCACGCCGCACCATGCGAATCGCCATCGACGCGCTCGACGAGTCATCTGCTCCACCAGCAGTTGCTCCCGCCTACATCCGCGGACCCGAGAATCCCGATGCTGACGGCATAGAGGAGTCCGCCGACGAGGTGGGCTGACCCTGTCATGACCGGCGTCCGCTCCAACAGAGTCCGCCCCAGGACCAAGGTGGCAGCCCTGCTCCTCGCCATCGTCATCGGCGACAGCCAGGAGCCTGCAACTTACTGGGGGACCGGCCAGCGCCGGTCCGGGTAGTTCTGGCATGCTCAGTAGCGTGCGATCCTCGTCCTTCCGCAGTGCCGCCGCTATCGTCGCTATTGTCCTGGCCGTCCTCGTGGCCGTCGGTGCCACTATGGCCGCTACCTCATCGGGCAGCGAAGTGACCAACGACTATGGGGGTCCCCTTGGATCCAACCCCAACGGGCTCGGACACACCGCCGACTCGGACATGTCTGTGCCGCCAGCAGCCCCGGCGCCGTCGAGTTCGGCCAGCAGTTCTTCGACCGGGTCTGGTGGGTCTGCCAGCGCGGGTGCCAGCGCAGGATCGGCCGACACCAGTGCGGGATCTGCCAGCAGCGACGGCAGCTCGGCGTCGGCGGGGTCGGCATCGGGGACTGGTGGTTCGGGGTCCGGGGCCAGTTCCGCGGCTAGTGGCGCGGCACCATCGAGCGGCGG
>JBAXCY010000163.1:0-6557 GCA_037141235.1 Acidimicrobiales bacterium
AGCCCCTCGGCGAACCGGGCATCGGAGACCTCTTCGTCGACCATGCGGCCGCTCAGGTAGGAGTCGTAGGCGGCCAGGTCGAAGTGACCGTGGCCACACAGCGCAGTGAGGATGACCTTCTCTTCGCCGGTCTCCTTGCACAGCAGCGCCTCACGTACCGCGGCAGCAATGGCGTGGGTCGGCTCGGGTGCGGGCAGGATCCCTTCGGTGCGGACGAACTGCATGGCAGCGGCGAAGCATTCGGTCTGGGGGATGGAGATGGCCTCCATCATGCCGAGCTCATAGATGTGCGAGATGAGCGGCGCCATGCCGTGATAGCGGAGACCGCCGGCGTGGATCGGGTCCGGAATGAAGTCGTGGCCCAGCGTGTGCATCTTCATCAGCGGGGTCATCCCGGCGGTATCGCCGAAGTCGTAGGCGTAGACACCGCGGGTCAGCGACGGGCACGAAGCCGGCTCGACGGCTCGGATGGTCGGGTTCATCTTTCCGGCCATCTTCTCGCGCATGAAGGGGAAGGCCAGCCCGCCGAAGTTGGATCCACCACCGGTGCAGCCCACCAGGAGGTCTGGTGCCTTCTCTCCGGCCTTGGCCAACTGCAGTAGGGCCTCTTCGCCGATGATCGTCTGGTGCATCAGCACGTGGTTGAGCACGCTGCCCAGTGCGTAGCGGGTCTCGGGATCGGGGGCGGCGATCTCGACGGCCTCGCTGATGGCGATCCCGAGCGACCCGGGGCTGTCGGGGTTGGCGGCCAGGATGGCACGGCCAGCCGCGGTCAGTTCGCTCGGCGACCGGTGGACCTTGCCCCCGAATGCCTCCATCATCAGGCGGCGATAGGGCTTCTGGTCGAAGCTGGCACCCACCTGCCAGATCTCGCATTCGAGGTCGAAGAGGGCACAGGCGAAGGCCAGGGCAGTGCCCCACTGCCCGGCACCGGTCTCGGTGGTCAGGCGCTTCACTCCGGCCTTGGCGTTGTAATAGGCCTGAGGGACAGCCGTGTTCGGCTTGTGAGATCCGGCTGGCGACACACCTTCGTACTTGTAATAGATGCGGGCCGGGGTATCGAGTAGTTGCTCAAGCCGGCGGGCCCGGAAGAGCGGGCTTGGACGCCACTGGCGGTAGACGTCGAGGACGGCGCCGGGGATGTCGATGTACCGCTCTTGACTGACCTCTTGGAGGATCAGGTCCATGGGGAACAGCGGAGCGAAGTCCTCGGGACCGGCCGGCTGGAGGGTGCCCGGATGAAGTGCTGGCGGAGGCGGAGACGGCAGGTCGGGAACGATGTTGTACCAGGCGGTGGGCATTTCGCTCTCTTCGAGCAGGAACTTGTGCTGGTGGACCGTTTCGTCAATTGCCATATGAGGGCCTCCCTAATGTTCGTGGTTCGATCAAGATAGCCAGGAACGGCGACCTCCGGACCACAACGCTCCCTCACTCTCCCCCGCCACGTCTCCGCAGGTTCAATCGAGGCAGGTTCAGACGCCGGCCGGGAACCTACCAGCCCAAGGTTCCGCCTCCTCGATCTGTGACGCCACCCGGATGAGCTGGGCATCGCGGAACGCACCAGCCACGATCTGAACTCCGACGGGGAGGCCGGAGGCAGACACGTGGAGGGGCAGGCTCACTGCTGGCTGACCAGTGATGTTGAACAGGGCGGTGAACGCGGCCATGGCCACGATGTCCATCGGAGGGAAGTCGGGCTCGGCATGGACCTGGGCCAACAGCCCGATCTCGGGCGGCTCGATGGCCATGGTGGGGGTCAGCAACAGGTCGAACTCATCGTCGAAGCGAGCCAAGACGGCCCGGCTCTGTTGCTGTAACTCCATCAGCGAGCGCGAGAATGCCAGGCTGTCGAGGGCCAAACTGGCCCCGAGGGCGGCACGGTTATGGGGCTCGATGCGGTCGGGGTCGATGCCCGAATAGTCGGCCATCCCGGAGTTCATGAGGTTGAGGAACGACCCCAGGCCAGCCGGATCGAAGAGGTCCGCGTCGAGACGGATGATTTCGTGGCCGAGGGACTCGAGCAGGCGGGTGGCATGCTCGACGGCGGCCACCGCTTCGCCAGACACCTCGACGCCCAAAGCCGACACGGTGTTGACGGCCACCCGGAGGCGGCCAGGGTCGGCACCGACCTCGTCGGTGAACGGTCGCTCCTTGCCGGGAGGACTCCACCAGGCATAGGGGTCGGGATTGCTGATGACTTCGAGAATGGCGGCAGTGTCGGCCACGGTGCGAGTGACCACGCCCTCGGTCGACAGACCCGACCAGTAGGGAACGGTGTCGGCCACCCGACCGCGGCTGGGCTTCAGCCCGACCAGTCCGCAACAGGATGCCGGGATCCGGATGGAGCCCCCTCCATCGCTGGCATGCGCCACTGGGAACATGCCAGCCGCCACGGCAGCCGCGGCACCACCGCTCGATCCGCCCGGAGTGTGCCCCAGGCTCCAAGGGTTCCGAGTGGCACCGAACCGCAGATTCTCGGTGATGGTGATGGAACCGAACTCGGGCGAGTTCGTCCGCCCAGTCAGGATGAAGCCCGCGCCGGTCAAGGCCTGGGCCACCAGCTCGGTGGTAGCAGCAGGATCGTCGCTCGACCCGTTAGATCCATAGGTGCAGGGCTGGCCCGCCACCGTCGTGAGGTCCTTGATGGGGATCGGCACCCCGGCGAACGGAGGGAGATCGCTGGCGCCAGCGGCGATCTGCTCTCCCAAGGCGCGGGCTTGGGCCCGGGCCTCGTCGTCGTTACGCCAGATCACGGAATTGACCGCAGGATCACGCTCGTCGACCCGGGCCAGGCAGGCATCGAGGACTTCGAGGGGGCTCACCTCCCGGCTGCGGATGGCGGCGGCGGTGTCGATGGCGGAGGTGTGCTCGTCCATGGCCACACCGTAGGCCAGCAGGCACCCCCGGCACCCGAGCGAGGATGCACTGTCATCCAACCAGATGTGGCACGGTGGACCCATGCCGGCCTACGAGCACTTCGCTGCGTTCTATGACGTTGTCATGGACGATCCTGGGCCACGAGCGCAGCGAGTCGATGCGGCGATCGAGAGTTTCCGGCCCGATGCCGGATCGCTGTTGGAACTCGGCTGTGGGACCGGGGCGATCCTGGCTCGGCTCAGTACCGCAGCCACGCTGACCGGGCTGGATCTGTCACCCGAGATGCTGGCCATCGCTGGCCGGACGGTCCCGGGCGCCCATCTGATCTTGGGGGATATGAGCGAGTTCGAGCTCAGTCGCCGGTTCGACGTCATCATCTGCGTGTTCGACTCGATCAATCACCTGATGAACGTGGCCGACTGGGCCTCTCTGATGCGCTGCGTGCACGCGCACCTCGCCGACGACGGGATCTTCGTGCTCGACGTGAACACCATCGGCGAACTCCGACGCCTCGGGGACGAGCTCCCCTGGGTCTACGACTTCGATGGCGGAACGGCCATCATCGATGTGACGTTCGCCGAGGATGCCCATGGTGTGGGCGTCTCCGATTGGAATATACGTGTGTTCGAGCAAGTGAAGGCATCTCGCTACGAGCTCTGCCACGAGCGGATCGGGGAGATCGCCCTTCCGCTCGATCGCGTGCGACTGCTGGTGGCTGACGGCTTCGATCTGCTCGAGGAAGTCGACGAGGATGGATTGCCGGCCACGGACGAGTCGGTCAAGGCGTACTTCGTACTCCGCCGAGTGAACTGACCCCCAGGGCCCGGCCCAGCGGGGCCGGCGCCAGAACCAGAGCTGACGATCTGACGAGCTGACGATCTGACGAGCTGACGATCAGCCCTTGGACCACAGCCGGTCACTCAGGCCTGATGCTCGAGTCACGGGTCGAGACACGGCCAGCCGGATCATCTCCTCGGAACCGACCACCGTGACCTCGGGCTTTCCCCTAGTGACCGCCGTGTACAACAACTCACGGGTGAGAATCGGCGAGTCCACGGTCGGGATGGCCACAACGGCGTGGCTGAACTCGGAGCCCTGGCTCTTATGGATAGTCATGGCCCACCACGGCTCCCACTCGCCGAGGCGGGCCGGCGCCAACCGCCGCAACTCGTCGGAGCCTCCGATGACGACCCACCGGCCCTCGTCGTTGATCACCACGCCGACGTCGCCGTTGGCCAGGCGGTTCACCGGATCGTTCCCGGTGACCATCACCGGGGTGCCCACCCACGGCCGCCCACTGCGTTGGCCGGCAGGGACGGCATCCTCGACGGCCGCTCTGATGAGGTCGCTCCATTCGAAGAGCCCGTTGGGACCTCGACGCACGGCGGCCAGCACCTTGATCCGTCCTGCGGCCGTCAGCGCTGCTTCACCATCACCTGCCATGGCTGCAGTCACCACCTCTCGGGCGGCACCGGTCACCTGTTGATGCAGGTGCACTAGCGCCGCCCTGTCTCCTGGCTCCACCCAGTGCACCTCGGTGTCCCCTGAACCCAGTAGATCCATGACGGCATCTCCGTCACCCTTCCTGATGGCGAGAGCCAGGGCCGCAGTCGACGAACCGGACGAAAACCGGTGACCCCTGATCAGCTCCGTCACCCGGTCATGGAGCGGCCCGTCTCCCAGTGACGAAGCACCTCCCCACGGTCCGACAAGATCGGCCATGACCGTCCCAGCCTCGATGCTGCTGAGTTGGAACGGATCGCCCACGAGGACCAGGCGCGCCGCTGGCCTCAGCGCCTCCAACAGCCTGGCCAGCATCGGAAGTGACACCATCGAGGTCTCGTCAATGATCACCAGGTCGTGAGGGAGCGGATTTCCGCGGCCATGGCGAAATCCGGTTCGACCGAGCGAACCCAGGAGTCGGTGGATCGTCGTGGGTTGCACGTCGAGAATCTCCTCGGCGAGCTCGTCGACGATGCTCCCACTGGCCACCATGGCTGCCACTCGCTCGCTCACCGCCTCCTGCATGCGAGCAGCGGCCTTTCCGGTCGGCGCTGCAAGTGCCACCCGCACTCCCTGACCACGGTCGTCGGCCAGGCGGTGTGCTGCCGCCAGGATCCCGGCCACCGTGTGCGTCTTGCCTGTTCCTGGGCCACCGGCGATCACGGTGACCGGGTGAATGAGCGCCCGCCGAGCCGCCGCCAACTGCAGATCGGGCTCATCGTTGCCGCTCGAGAGATTCGCCGGGAACACCGAGGTCAGGACAGCATCCACTTCAGCCTGCTCCGCCCGCGAGTCCGCATCTGCCGCTGTTGTCCCGCTTCGGCTGGACAGGGCATCAGCCACGGCAATCTCGAACGACCAATAGCGCTGGAGATACAGGCGGCCGCCATCCCACACCAGCGGCCGCAGCGGCGCTTGGCGGGCTGTGTCCGGTAACGAGACGAGATCGGAAGTACGAAGATGCGCTACCCAGGCCGGAGCGTCAGGCACCTGGAGCTCATCGGATGTTCCGTCATCGTCCTGAGATGCCAGGACCTGCTGGCGGACTTGGTCGAGCTCTACGCAGACGTGGCCCAGCCTGGTCGCCCGGGCGACCAGGCCTAGGGCCAGCAAGACCTCGTCCGATGCCTCGGGCACGGCTCGCAGGGCGGCAGCGGCAAGCTGCAGTTCGAACTGACCGACCAGCCCCGCGGCAACGAACTCCGACAGGATCGCGTCGACACGGTCCGTCGACCACGCCGAAGTCGGCACGGGGGTGGTACTCATCGCGCCGCCTTCCTCGAGGGACGCCCATCAAGCAGATTGCTCATCTCGACCACCAGGCCTGGAGGGAGCTCCCACGTGAAGACCCCGTTCGGGAGCCCATCGCCAGTCATCGCCACCTCCGGCCCGGTCATCCCACGCACGAAGAGATAGGCGGCTCCACTGACCAGTGTCGGTCCTGTGCTGTTCGGCAACTTCCAGCGGAGATAGCGATGCAAGGCGGCGGCATACAGGAGCGCCTGCAGTGGATAGTGATGCTCCACCATGCCTTCGGCCATCCGCTCCGGCCTGTAGTCAGCTGTGACTTGGGTGCTCCCTCGTTTGGTCAGCCGATTCGTCTTGTAGTCGGCCACCACGAAAGTGTCCGGGGCATCGTCATGATGCACCCGGGCGACCAAGTCGATCGACCCCGTCAGGAAGCCAGATAGTTCTACGTAGATGGAGCCCCCAGCGAGCGCATCGGCCCAAGGACCCAGCAGGTGTCCATCGGGCAGATGGTCGACAACCAGCCGACCGATATCCCTGACGGTCGCATGGGTCCCTTCGGTGCCGATTCGCATGTCAAAGCCGAGTTCGTCGAGGCGATCTGCCCGCTGGAGTTGGGCCAGCGATGCCCCTGCGAAGAGTGGACCCAGAGGGGTATGGATCGCGGCGCAAAGTCCGTCGACGAGTAGCTGCGGTCCGTTCAGACCTGCCGGTGCCAGCGTCTCCAGGTCGAGGCCAGTGCGCCTGGCCTGCTTGGCTACGGATTCAGCGATGGCGCCCTCGAGCGGGGATGCCTCGAAGTCGACCTCTTCCAGCACTCCGTGGACGAACGTGCCGAACGCCGTACCGGCCTTGAGCACTCCAAGGGGCGCATAGACCGGCGTCCCGTCGACCGTCCCATCGTCAACCGGCATCCCGTCGACCGTCCC
>JBAXCY010000164.1:0-6550 GCA_037141235.1 Acidimicrobiales bacterium
GGGTGAATACGTTCCCGGGCCTTGTACACACCGCCCGTCACACCACGAAAGTCGGCAACACCCGAAGCCGGTGGCCCAACCTTTTAGGAGGGAGCCGTCGAAGGTGGGGTCGGTGATTGGGGTGAAGTCGTAACAAGGTAGCCGTACCGGAAGGTGCGGCTGGATCACCTCCTTTCTAAGGAGTCACTGTCTGGACCATCCCGGTTCAGATACTCCTAGTCGATCACTGGCTACTCGCTGTCAGCTGTATCCCGCCCCTGGCGGACCGCACCTCTTCGGAGGTCCCGTCCATCAGGCAGTGGGCCCTGCGGTTGGCTGTGGGCATCACTATTCCGTTTTGAGGGAGTGACCTCTAGTTCCTGCTCTGTTGAGCAGCCTGGAGCGATATCCAATCCCTCCGAAGCGATGCCGGCCGACCCTCGAGGTCCGCCCGGCCGCTCGTCCGCCCGAAAGGCACCAGTTCACCGGTCTATTTTTAGGTGTTCACGGTCCCCTGCGGGCGTTGTACGCCCCTTGAGAATTCCATAGCGAGCACGAGCATCTATGTTCTCCAAGTTATAAAGAGTCAACGGCGGATGCCTTGGCGCCTGAAGCCGAAGAAGGACGTGGGAGGCTGCGATAAGCCACGGGGAGCTGCCTACCAAGCGCGGATCCGTGGATGTCCGAATGGGGAAACCCGGCACCCGTCATGGGGTGTCACCCTGGTCTGAACGCATAGGACCAGAGGAGGGAACCGGGGGAATTGAAACATCTCAGTACCCCGAGGAGAGGAAAACAACAGTGACTCCCTGAGTAGCGGCGAGCGAAACGGGATGAGCCTAAACCGTGTTGGTGTTAAAGCCTGATGGCGTTGCCAATGCGGTGTTGTGGGAGCCGATGGAAGGTGCATCAGAACCTTCACAGAGTTACAAAACCAATTGCATAGTGGAAGCATCCAGGAAAGATGCGCCGAAGAGGGTAACAGCCCCGTACGCGAAATGCATTGGACTCTGATCGGATTTCCCGAGTAGCGCCGGATCCGGGAAAGCCGGCGTGAATCTGCGAGGACCACCTCGTAAGGCTAAGTACTCCTAGGCGACCGATAGCGAACTAGTACCGTGAGGGAAAGGTGAAAAGTACCCCGGGAGGGGAGTGAAATAGTACCTGAAACCGTTGGTTTACAATCAGTCAAAGCGTCGTCATCCTTTTAGGATGGCCGCGATGGCGTGCCTTTTGAAGAATGAGCCAACGAGTTACGGTGTGTGGCGAGGTTAACCAGAGATGGGGAGCCGAAGCGAAAGCGAGTCTTAATAGGGCGAATTAGTCGCATGCTGTAGACCCGAAGCCGAGTGAGCTAGCCATGGGCAGGCTGAAGCGGGGGTAAGACCCCGTGGAGGGCCGAACCCACCCTGGTTGAAAACAGGGGGGATGACCTGTGGTTAGGGGTGAAAGGCCAATCAAACTCGGTGATAGCTGGTTCTCCCCGAAATGCATTTAGGTGCAGCGTTGGGCGTTCAGCATCGGAGGTAGAGCACTGAATGGGCTAGGGGGCCTACAAGCTTACTGACCCCAATCAAACTCCGAATGCCGATGCTTTAGAGCCTGGCAGTGAGACTACGAGGGATGAGCTTCGTTAGTCGAGAGGGAAACAGCCCAGACCGCCAGCTAAGGCCCCTAATTATTAACTAAGTGGAAAACGATGTGGGAACGCGAAGACAGCCAGGAGGTTGGCTCAGAAGCAGCCATCCTTAAAAGAGTGCGTAATAGCTCACTGGTCGAGTGGTCCTGCGCGGACAATGTAACGGGGCTCAAGTTAATAGCCGAAGCTGCGGATTTCCGTTTTACCTGAACTTGTTCGGGAATTATGAAACGGGAGTGGTAGGGGAGCGTCGATCCTGCTGAGAAGCGGCGGTGTAAACCGTCGTGGAGCGTGGTCGAGTGAGAATGTTGGTATGAGTAGCGAGAGAGGGGTGAGAAACCCCTCCGCCGTAAGCCCAAGGGTTCCTGGGGAAGGCTAATCCTCCCAGGGTAAGTCGGGAGCTAAGGCGAGGCCGAGAGGCGTAGTCGATGCACAACTGGTTGATATTCCAGTACTACCGTGTCCGCGCCCATCCCAAGATGGGGGTACTAAGGGGCTGGCCTTCGGGCCGAACCGACCCACCCCAAGGCGGGAAGCGATGGAGGGACGGAGGAGGATAGGTGAGCCCAGGCGTTGGTTGTCCTGGGGTAAGCGTGTAGGGAGAGGTCTAGGCAAATCCGGACCTCATGAATCCTGAGACGCGATGCCGAGCCGTAACAGGCGAAGTCACTAATCCCATGCTGCCGAGAAAAGCTTCTAGCGAGCTGGCACGGAACCCGTACCCCAAACCGACACAGGTGGGCGGGTAGAGAATACCAAGGCGATCGGGAGAACTGTGGTTAAGGAACTCGGCAAAATACCTCCGTAACTTCGGGAGAAGGAGGGCCTCACTAGGATGATGAACTTCGCGTTCTGAGTCTGAAGAGGCCGCAGAGAATAGGGGAAAGCGACTGTTTACTAAAAACACAGGAGCGTGCGAAGTCGTAAGACGATGTATACGCTCTGACGCCTGCCCGGTGCCGGAAGGTTACGGGGAAAGGTTAGCCTTCGGGCGAAGCTTTGAACCTAAGCCCCGGTAAACGGCGGCCGTAACTATAACGGTCCTAAGGTAGCGAAATTCCTTGTCGGGTAAGTTCCGACCTGCACGAATGGCGTAACGACTTTCCTACTGTCTCAACCACAGACCCGGCGAAATTGAATTACGAGTAAAGATGCTCGTTAGCTGCATCAGGACGGAAAGACCCCGTGGACCTTTACTACAGCTTGCTGTTGAGTTTTAGTTCATATTGTGTAGGATAGGTGGGAGACTTTGAAGCATTGGCGCCAGCTAGTGTGGAGTCAACCTTGAAATACCACCCTTTATGTGCCGGAACCCTAACCTCGGCCCGTTATCCGGGTCAGGGACAGCGTCAGGTGGGTAGTTTGACTGGGGCGGTCGCCTCCTAAAATGTAACGGAGGCGCCCAAAGGTTCCCTCAGACTGGTTGGCAATCAGTCGTCGAGTGCAATGGCACAAGGGAGCTTGACTGCGAGACCTACAAGTCAAGCAGGTGCGAAAGCAGGGCATAGTGATCCAGCGGTTGCTTGTGGAAGCGCCGTTGCTCAACGGATAAAAGGTACGCCGGGGATAACAGGCTCATCTTCCCCAAGAGTCCATATCGACGGGAAGGTTTGGCACCTCGATGTCGGCTCGTCGCATCCTGGGGCTGAAGCCGGTCCCAAGGGTTGGGCTGTTCGCCCATTAAAGCGGTACGCGAGCTGGGTTTAGAACGTCGTGAGACAGTTCGGTCCCTATCCGATGCAGCCGTAGGAGATTTGAGGAAGGCTATCCCTAGTACGAGAGGACCGGGATGGACGAAGCTCTCGTGTGCCAGTTGTCCTGCCAAGGGCACGGCTGGTTAGCGACCTTCGGGTGGGATAAGCGCTGAAAGCATCTAAGCGCGAAGCTCGTTCCAAGATTAAATCTCCCACAGGGTTAACCTGGTAAGGCCCGTGGCCAGACGACCACGTTGATAGGCCGGAAGTGTAAGTGCGGTAACGCATTCAGCTGACCGGTACTAATCGGCCGAGGGCTTGGGAACTTGCTCGTGCTCGCTATGGAACGCTCAGGGTGACCTTTATGGTCACACCGAGCCTTGAGGTCGACCCCCTTTGTGGGGTACCGACTTCGGCTCGAGGGCGCACAGTTTCCGGTGGCCATGGCGGCGGAGTTACACCCGTTCCCATTCCGAACACGGCAGTTAAGCCCGTCAGCGCCGATGGTACTTGGGGGGTAGCCCCCTGGGAGAGTAGGACGCCGCCGGAATTTCTAAGACAACAGCCCTCCGCTCTGCGGGGGGCTGTTGTCGCGCCCGGGGGTCGGTGGTGCTGGCACCGGTTGACTCATGGCTCCGGGGTCCGGGGTCGGTGGTTCGGGGTTCGGGGTCCGTGGCCCGCGGTCCGGTTTCCGGGGTCGTGCATGGGGGACGGCTGGGGTGCTTGGCGTTGACTACACCAGCCCGTGCCCCCACGGCCGGCCTGGTCCCGTCCCCGGCGGGCAGGCGAACACCCCGCTCGAGGTGTGCTCCAGGTAGGTGGAGAGAGAGTCCTGGGAGGCCAGCCTCCGCTGGATGGGGACGAACTGGCGGCCAGGATCTTTTTGGAAGCAGATGAAGAACAGCCCGGCATCGAACTGCCCGGTGGACGGATCTACCCCGTCGACGAAGCTGTAGCCCCGACGCAGGATGACTGCACCGTGGTTGGTGGATGGGGCGGCCGTTCGGATATGCGCCCCCTGGGGGATGTGGGCCTGTCCGAAGTCGTCGATGGCGGTCAGGTCGACACGGTCGTGCTCGTGGGTCTTACCAAGGGGCGCCCCGGTGGACTTCACCCGTCCGATGGTCCGCTCCTGTTCCCCCAGGGTGCTCCGGTCCCATGCTTCCATGTGGACGCGGATCCGGCGCGCCACCAGATACGAGCCTCCCACCATCCACGGTTGATCCCTTTCGTCGTCGACCCATACATGTCGCTTCATGGCCGCGGCATCGGTCGGGTCGAGGTTGTGGGTGCCGTCCTTGAAGCCGAGCAGATTGCGGGGTGATTCGGCCTGGGCCCCGGACGACGCTGTGCGACCGAATCCGACTTGGAGGTTGCGCAGTACGGCTGCACCCAGACCCAGCCTGGCCAGGTTGTGGACGGCATGGAAGGCCACCTGGGCATCGTGGGCGCAGGCTTGGATACAAAGGTCGCCCCCGGATGCTGCCGGGTCGAGGGCATCGCCAGGAAACGGCGGTAGGTCGATCAGGGCTCGGGGACGCCGGTCGGCTAATGCGAACCGATGGTCGAACAGAGAGGGGCCGAACCCGATGGTGAGGCTCAGACGTGAGGCGTGCAGGTCTTGGGCCTCCCCGGTGTCGGCTGGTGGGTCGAACAGACCAGAGGGCCCGAGTAGCAACCGGCCTGACGTCATTCGCTCGGCCGCCGTGGTCCACGTGGCGAGGAGGTGAGCCAGGCCGGCCCGATTGGCAGCGGTCACGTCGAAGGTGGCGAACACCAGACGCGCCTGCTCAGGGGTGGTGATGCCCTGTTGGTGAGGACCGTGGAAGGGGAGTGAACCGCCAGTATGTTGAGGCCCGGTCGCCGCATCCGCAGCCCCCACTGGTCCGGCGGCCGTGGCCGCCGCGGCGAAGGCCGCCACGCCCCCCCCGGCCAGTAATCGGCGCCGGCTGAACTCGGGTCCTCTTTCCCGACCTCCATCTCGACCCCCGCCGTCACCCCGACTCACGACGGCGCCCCTGCGGTGCCGTACGGGGTGAGCCGGGCGGCCAGGCGGGCCAGCGTGGAGGCGGTGGCATCGAGCGCCTGGGACAGGCCCAGCCGATCTCCGGCGGCCACTGTCGTGTCCGCAGTGGTGGTGGGCGGACCCAGCCGAGCGATCCGGGCGGACAGGTCGTCGAACTGCCCGTGCACGGTGGTGGTCAGTCCGGGAGAGACCAAGCGACCCAGTGGCTCGATGGTGGAGAACGACCGACGGGCAGCATCGATGGTGGCGGCCACATCGACCAGACCGAGGTGGGACCAGTGCGCCTGGCTGTGGGGAAGGGCCACATCGACTGCCCAAGTGAGCTGGTCGACGGCCACCACGGCGATGGCCTCGGGCCCGAGACGCTCCCTCGACAACAAGTACTGGGCCACCGGCGCCTGCCCAGCTAGCGCGTCGACATCAGCGGCCAACGGTCCAGAACCCCACAGGTCGCGCTCTACCGCGTGGAGCCCGCCGAAGGACTGCCCCGGTGGGACATCGGAGGCCAGCTCGTCGAGGGTGGAGGCGTTGACGGCGTTGCCCGATTGTAGGACCCGGAACGAGTCGTAGGCGGCTTGGGCGGCCAGCTGCGCGGCCCGGGCACCAGCTATGTCGCTGGAAGCCACCGCGAACTGCAACGCCGTCACTGCCGCCACGAACGCCGCCGTAGAGGCGTTGACCATGTTGGCGAAATCGTGAGTGGCGGCCACGGCTGCCTTGGTGGTGGCCAGCGCCCCGTCGGCCACCACGGAGCCATATCGAGAGGTCACGCCGGCCGCCGGGCCCGCTGTGGGTCGAGTGGCGGGGGCTGACTGATGGGCGCTGGTGGCGCAGGCGCCAGTCATCAGGGCCACCAGGGCGAGGACAACTAGGGGCGCCCAGCGCCTCCGAGGGCAAAATGTGGGCTCGATCGTGGGGATCGACCTGGTAGTGGGGGTCGTGGAGGTCATGAGAGAAGGGCGGTCCGCGCCTGCAGCAAGGGTAGGGGACGGGACCGCAGTGTGGTCGGCACCAGGTGGGCCCTGGATACCGGTCGGTGCGCAGGTACACTGGTGCCATGTCTCCCAGCACTCCCTCTGGATCGCCGCGCCCGCGTTCGTCAGGAAGCGGTCCGCGGTCTTCGTCGGGTCGCCCCACCGGCGGGTCCGGCGGGTCCGGCGGGTCGCGTTCGGGTGGCGCAGGTAAGCGCCCCAGCAGCTCAGGTGGCAGCTC
>JBAXCY010000165.1:0-6534 GCA_037141235.1 Acidimicrobiales bacterium
ACTTATTGAATAACTGGCCGAACTTGGTATCGAATCAGATACCACTCCAGATACCGAATCAGATACCGAATCAGTACCGATGACGGCCAATGCCCGCCGACATGCAAGATCGTGTCCTTCTGGACGGAGGCTTCACCGGCGGCCACGTTCTTGGCCAGGTGGCGGGTGGACTCTGTGAAGGTGACCGACGGCTTGGACCGGTCTCTCGAATTGAACCGGGGGAATCCGACGGGACGGCGCGCAGTCGGACCGGAGTAGGCGCCCCTGGGCCGGGGCGGGGTCGAGCGGTAACACCACGGCCCGGGTCAGGAACTCCTCGGGGCCATTCCTGTTCATAGCGATGGTTGTCCGTCATGCCTGTCACCAGGCACGATGTTGGGTACCTCTCATCGCACCAAGCTGGCGAACCCTGGACTGCGTGAACCCGCCCCGTCGGCATCACCTGGCGGGGCGGTACGCTTCCTCGTCCGTTGTCGGACCATTGCCCGACTCATCCTCATCGTCTATACATGCCCGAGCAGTGGTCGCTAGCGGGATGTGACTCGAACCTGACACTGCTGGCCGACCGAGTGCGTGGCCGAGCGGGCGGGCGGGCGATTGCATGGCCGACCGGGCGACCGGGCAACCAGCAGCCGAACTACCAACCAGAGGAGTAGATCGTGGATCGCAAGTGGTGGACCCTCATCGCCGTCTGCTTCGGGACGTTCATGCTGCTGCTCGACATCACCGTGGTCAACGTGGCCCTGCCCGACATCCAGTCCTCGTTGCACTCGACCTTTGCCGACCTCCAGTGGGTCATCGATGCCTACGCCCTTACTCTGGCTGCCTTTCTGCTCACGGCCGGCGTCCTCGGGGACATGTACGGCCGCCGGGGGATGTTCGCCATCGGACTCGTTCTTTTCTCCCTGGCTTCCCTGACCTGCGGCCTGTCCACCACGGCGCTCATGCTCAACATCTCCCGGGCCGCCCAGGGCATAGGTGGGGCCATCATGTTTGCCACCTCCCTGGCGCTCATCGCCCAGGCCTTCGCCGGTAAGGAGCGCGGGACAGCTATCGGCATCTACGGCGCAGTCGTCGGGGGAGCGGTGGCTATCGGACCATTGGTCGGCGGGATCATCACCAGCGGTATCGGCTGGCGATGGATCTTCTTCGTCAACATCCCCATCGGCATCGTGGCTGTGGTCATCACCATGGCCAAGGTGGACAACGCCAAGTTCACCACCGGTCGCAAGATCGACTGGCTGGGCTTCGTCTCCTTCACCGTCTCGCTCTTCATGCTGGTCTACGCCCTGGTGCAGGGGAACGCCAAGGGCTGGGGAAGTACCTACATCGTGTCGTTGCTGGTGGGCTCCGCCGTATTGATGACGGTCTTCATCGTCGGCGAGTGGCTCCAGAAGGACCCGATGCTGGACCTACACCTGTTTCGCCGTCCGGCTGTGGTCGGCGTGTCGCTCGGCTCCTTCACCCTGTCGTCCTCGATCTTCGCCATGTTCTTGTACCTGACCCTCTATCTCCAGGTCGTCCTCGGGTACAGCCCGCTGCAGGCCGGGCTCCGGTTCCTGCCCCTGACCATGCTCGCCTTCATCGTCGCCCCGATCGCCGGAAAGCTGACAGTGCGGATCCAGTCGCGGTTCATGATGAGTCTCGGACTCTTCCTGGTCGCAGTGGGCTGCGAGCTAATGAGTCACGTCCACGCATCGTCTACGTGGCTGGTCCTGCTCCCCGGTTTCCTGGTCTGCGGTGTCGGGATCGGCATCACCAACCCGGTCCTCGCCTCGGCCTCGGTCTCGGTGGTTCCCCCCGAGCGCAGCGGCATGTCGACTGGGGCCGCCAGCACCTTCCGCCAGATCGGGATCGCCACTGGCATCGCCGGCCTCGGCGCCATCTTCGTGCACCAGATCAAATCCACGTCGATCACCGCCCTTCACTCGACCCCGGCCGGCCAAGCCGTCCTAGCCCACGGCGGAAGCCGGCTCGGGTCCGCCCTGTCCACCGGCGGTGTGCGTCAGGTGGCGGACTCCGTCCCGTCCGAGGCCGGGCGCAAAGCGCTGCTGACTGCGTATCAGACGGCGTTCACCACCACCTTCGACCACCTGATGGGGATCGCCGCCGTGATCGCCCTCGTGGGTGCAGTGGGCTGCCTGATCCTGGTCCGCCAGAAGGACTTCGTGGTGAGCCACGGGCCACCGAGCGCACCTGGTGGCCCACCGGCTGGTGATGGTGAGTCCGAGTGGGGGGACACATCCCCTGCTGCCCCTGCTGCCCCTGCTGCCCCTGCTACCACTGCTACCTCCGCCGGGTGACCGACATCGATCGATGACTGGTCCAGAGCCCCTCGATACCCGAGGTCCAGACGAGCCCCGGCCTGATCGCCTGGCGCTCGATCACCCCCGACGCGCTGCCATCATCGAAGCCCACCGGAGTGCCTGTCTGTCGGGGGACACGAGCTACACCGATCCGGTCAGCGGCTATCAGGTGATGACCTCGGCCTTTCTGGCCGAACGCGGCGTCTGCTGCCATCAAGGTTGCCGTCACTGCCCCTACCCGGCCTAACGGCCTAACGGCCTGACGGTCGGCCCTCCCGGGTGGCCCTCCGGTGCCTCGGACCGGCTGCATTCGGTCCGGCTGCCGGTTCACCGTTAGGGTACGAGCGCCTGCACCGAGCCGTTTCGGGTGCCGCATCGAGCCATGAGGAGACCACCATGAAGACGAGACTTACCGAACTGCTGGGGGTCGAACACCCGGTAATGCTGGCCGGTATGGGCGGCGTCTCCTACTCAGAACTAGTCACCGCAGTGTCTGAAGCGGGTGGCTTCGGATGTCTAGGTGCATCCACCATGAGCACGGACCGGATGGTCGACGAGATCGCCGCCGTGAAGGGCGCCACGACCAAGCCGTTCGGGGTCGACCTGCTGACGGCCATGCCCGGTGGCATGGCAGCCCAGGTGGAGCGCATCATCGAAGGTGGAGCAACCGTTTTCGTGGCCGGCTTGGGCATTCCCTCCGAGGTCGTCGAGCTCTGCCACTCCAACGGAGTGCTGGTGGTCAACATGTGCGGCAAGGTCGACCACGCAAGGCGCGCACTAGATGCCGGCTGCGACATGGTGGTCGCCCAAGGTACGGAGGCGGGCGGGCACACCGGCCTCGTGGCCACCATGCCGCTCGTGCCGCAGATCGTGGATGCCGTCGGCGGCCAGATCCCGGTGGTGGCAGCCGGTGGGATCTTCGACGGCCGAGGCTTGGCTGCCGCCCTGGCCCTCGGGGCCGAGGGCGTGTGGGTAGGGACCCGGTTCATCGCCACCCCCGAAGCTCGGGGGGTCATCGGCTACAAAGAGGCCCTGATCGGCGCAGCCGAGGACGCCACCACTATCAGCCGTGCGTTCTCCGGCAAGACCATGCGGGTGCTCAAGAACGACTACACCCGCCACTACGAAGAGCATCCAGAAGAGCTGCAGAAGTTCCCGGCTCAGCTCGGCAAGTCGATGCAGGACGGCGCCTGGCACCTCGGTGATGGCATCGAGGCCACCGGCATCGACCCAGCGCGCGAAGGCTTCCCCACCGGCCAGGGCGTAGGTGCGATCACTGCCCTTCAGCCCGCCGGCGACCTGGTGCGGAGCATCGTGGCCGAGGCCGAGGCCATCGCGGCCGGCATGGCCAAGTTCGCTGGCCGCTGACCGAGTCAGAACGATCCGCCAGGACGCCTAGTCATGACCACCCACTCGCTCGACCCTGAGCGCATACCCGTCATCATCTCCTCCGGCCAGGCCATCGAGCGCGAGGCGCTGGTAAACCCCGTGGATCTGATGGTCCGAGCCACCCAGCAAGCGCTGGACGATGTACCGGGCTTGCGCAGCCGGATCGACCGACTCAGCGTGATCGACATCATGACCAAGTCCGGACCGGCCCCGGCCACCGAGCTGGCCGAGCAGCTGGGGCTCGCACCTGCGATCGCCCGAGAGATCACCACCGTCGGCGGAAATACGCCGCAGTGGCTGGTGAGCCGGGCAGCCTCCGAGATCGCCGCGGGCACCCTGTCGGTCACCGTCATTGCCGGGGCCGAGGCCATCCGGTCGTCGCGGGACCGTCGCAACCAAGGGATGACCCGCGACGAAGGCCAGACCGACCTGCCTGCTGACCCTCTGGTCGGTGACGACCTGCCTGGCTTCGGACCAGCCGAAATGGCGGTAGCCATGCTGGCCCCGGTACACGTGTACCCGCTGTTCGAGAGCGTCTTGGCCTCCCGGGCCGGCAACAATGCCGACGCCCACCGCCAGGTGCTCGGTGCGCTGATGGCCCCCTTCACCACCGTGGCCGCCAAGCACCCCTATGCGTGGTTCTCTCAGGAGCGCTCGTCGTCCGAGATCGCCACCCCATCGCCGGACAACCGGATCGTGTGCGAGCCCTATACCAAGCGCATGACGGCGTTCCTCGGCTCTGACCAGGCCGCCTCGCTGGTGGTGTGCTCGCTGGCCGCTGCTCAGCGGGCTGGAGTGGCCGATCGGGCCGTGTTCATCTGGGCCGGTGCCGAGGCGGTCGACGTGCGCTTCGTGGCTTCGCGGCCCGACCCCGGGCGTTCGCCGGCCATCGCCGCCGCCGGAGATGCGCTGTTCGCAGCGGCCTCGGCCGCAGCCCAGGGTTCGGTGGGCATCGACGACATCGACCGCATGGACATCTACTCGTGCTTCCCGTCAGCCGTGCAGATGGCCGCCGCCGCTTTAGGACTGGCCCATGACGATGCCCGGGGTCTGACGGTGACCGGAGGCCTCCCCTACTTCGGGGGGCCGGGCAACAACTACACCACCCACGGGATCGCCACCCTCACCGACCTGCTGCGCGAAGGCTCGGGATCGGACACACGTCTGGGGATGGCCACTGGGCTGGGCTGGTTCGTCACCAAGCATGCGCTGGGCATCTACGGATCCACCCCACCCCCGGGCGGGTTCCACCGGGGCGACACCACCCAAGCGCAGGCCGCTATCGACGCCACAGCCGTGGAGACGGCCGCAACCCTCGATGCGGCCGAGCCCGCCACGGTGGTGGCCGCCACCGTCTGGAGGGACAACGACGGCACGCCGGCCGGCGCCCCGGTCATCGCCCGTCTGGCCGATGGACGCCACATGGCGCTGGCTCCAGCTGATGACGACGAGGTGACGGCGATGGGAGCGACCGACATTCCTGGTCTGGTCGGTGGCACCGTTGTCGTGCAGGCCGGTGAGCCGCGCTACCGTCTGGCGGAACGCTGAACCTCTTACCTTGGGAGAACGACATGTCCGAACTGCTCCGCGAACGCCAGGGTCACATCGAGATCCTCACCATCAACCGGCCGGAAGCCCGCAACGCCATCAATCTGGCCACCGCCACCGCCCTGTCCAATGCGTTGGACGAGATCGAGGCCGACGACGACATCTGGGTCGTGGTCCTGACTGCGGCCGGTGACAAGGCGTTCTCGGCCGGGATGGATCTCAAGGCCTTCGCCACCGGCGAGTTCCCCATTACCGAAAAGGGATTCGGCGGCATCACCAAGCGCGACTTCCCTAAGGCCATTATCGCCGCCTGCAACGGGTCGGCCCTGGCCGGTGGGTGCGAGATCATGCTCAGCTGCGACCTGGTGGTAGCCGCCGACCACGCCAAGTTCGGCATCCCCGAGGTAGCCCGCGGCCTCGTAGCCGGTGCCGGCGGCCTCATTCGCCTGCCCAAGCGCATCCCCCGGGCCATCGCCCTCGAGATGGCACTGACCGGCGAGCCCATCAGTGCCGCTCGGGCCCTCGAAATCGGTCTGGTCAATCGCGTGGTCCCTGGCGACCAGGTGATGACCGAGGCCATGGTGCTGGCCGAGCGGATCGCCAAGAACGCCCCGCTGGCCGTGCGGCTGTCCAAGCAGGTCATGCTGCAGGCATCCGAACTGTCCGAAGCCGAGGCCTGGGGCATCAACGATGCCGTGTTCGGAGAGATCGGCCGTTCGGGAGATGCCATGGAGGGTGCGATCGCCTTTGCCGAAAAGCGTGAGCCCAACTGGGCGGGCAAGTAGTTCTTCCCGATGCACCCGATGACCGTCGGCACTGTGGTCGCCGGCACCGTCCCCACCCTGGCTTCGGGACTCGACGGGTTCCGTCTCATCCTTCACCTGCTGGCCGCCACCATCTGGGTGGGTGGGCAGTTCACCGTGGCCGGGCTGCTCCCGACCATCCGATCGCTGGGTGACGACGCTCCGAAGAAGGTGGCCCATGCCTTCAGCCGGCTCCTGTGGCCCGCCTATGGCGTGCTGGTGCTAACCGGGTTCTGGAACATCAGCGGCCTCGAGGTGAAGCATGCGACATCGGCGTGGAACGCCGTGCTCGGCATCAAGATGGCCGTGGTGCTGATCGCCGGGGTGGCGGTCTTCCTCCACCAGCGGTCCAAGTCCAAGGTCGCACTGGCGCTTTGGGGCGCCATCGGGGCGTTGGCCTCGGTCGTGGCCCTGTGCCTCGGAGTGTTCCTGGCTGGCTGATCTCCCTACCTGGCAGATGGGCCTGGCAGATGGGCCTGGCAGATGGG
>JBAXCY010000166.1:0-6499 GCA_037141235.1 Acidimicrobiales bacterium
GGCCGATAGGGCCGCCTTGGCCGATAGGGCGGATGCCGCAGTGCGGGCCATGTTGGGAGCGCGTTCCATCGCCGTGGTGGGGGCCAGCGACCGGCCGGGGAGCTTCGGCCAGCGACTGGTGACCGAGACACTCCGGAGTGACCCGTCCATCGCCGTCCACCTGGTCAACCCCCGGGCAGGGGTCATCGAGGGCCGGCCGGTGGTACCCAGCCTGGATGTCATCGACGGACCGGTGGACCTAGTGCTGGTAGGGGTGGCCGATGCGGCGGCTTCAGGCGTGCTGCAGACCGCCGCTGATCGGGGCGACCGTTCGGCCGTCGTCTACGGGAGTCTGTTCGACCCCACCGATCCGACGTCGATGGCACTGCGCCATCAGGTCGCTGGCATCGCCCAGGGGGTTGGCATGGCCCTATGCGGTGCGGGGTGCATGGGGTTCGTCACTCCGGCCCGGGGGGTGCGTGCCGTGGGCTATGTGGAGCGCGAGCTGTTGCCTGTAGGCCCGGTGGCTCTGATCACCCATTCCGGGTCGGTCTTTTCGGCACTGCTGCGGACTCGGCGCCAGCTGGGATTTTCTGTGGTGGTCTCGGCCGGCCAAGAGCTGGTGACCGGCACGGCGGACTACCTCGGGTACGCCCTCGAGTTGGAGGAGACGAGGGTCGTCGGCCTGTTTTTGGAGACGATGCGCCAGCCCGAAGCACTGCGTGCCGTTCTCGAGCAGGCGGCGGCACAGGATGTGGCCGTGGTGGCGCTCACCGTCGGGTCGAGCCAGGCCGGCGGGGCCATGGTGGCCGCCCATTCGGGGGCGTTGGCCGGCGGGGACGGGGCCTGGGAAGCCCTGTTCGAAGCCACCGGTGTCCTGCGGGTGGCCGATCTGGATCAGCTGTCCGACACGCTTGAGCTGTTCAGTTCGCGCCACCGGGCAGCACGGGCCAGACCAGGATCGGGACTGGCCGCCGTGCACGACTCCGGAGGAGAGCGGACCCTGGTCGTCGATGTGGCCGAGGCGATCGGGGTGTCGTTCGCCGACATCAGCGAGGCGACCGTCGGGCGTCTGGCCACCCTGCTCGACACCGGACTCCGACCCGAGAACCCCCTGGACTGCTGGGGCACCGGGGCCGACACCGAAGCGCTCTTCACCGAGGCGGTCCGGGCCATGGCGGCCGATGACAACGTGGAGGCAGTGGCCCTGAGCCTTGACTTCGTGGCCGAGTACGACGGGGACGAGTCGTATCCGCACGCCGCGCTAGCCGCCGCCGCTGGCAGCGATGTGATGGTGGCTGTCCTGTCCAATCTGGGCAGTGCCCTCGACGATGCCTCGGTGGCCCCGCTGCGGGCCGCCGGTATCCCGGTCCTCGAGGGGACTCGGAGCGGGCTGGTAGCCCTCGGTCACTACTTAGACTTTCCGGATCGGCCTCGACGACTGCCGGGTGCGCCACCCATCGACGCCGCCCGGCAGTCCCGGTGGGCGGAGCGCTTGGCTGCTGGTCCACTGAGCGCCGACGAGTCGGTGCTGCTGCTGGCCGACTACGGCATCGCCTCGCCGGCCAGCGAGCGGTGCACGACGAGCGTCGATGCGGTGGCAGCGGCTCGTTCCATTGGGTATCCGGTAGTGCTCAAGACCGATGTGGCCGGGATTGTCCACCGGTCCGATGTCGGTGGAGTGATCCTCAGCATCGCCGACGACGTGGCACTCGATGCGGCGTACCGGGATCTGGCCGGACGGCTTGGTCCCGAGGTCGTGGTGGCCGAGGCGGTACCTGCGGGAGTCGAGTTATCGATCGGATTGGTCCGTGATCCGCACCTGGGCCCGGTGGTGGTGATCGGGTCCGGTGGGGTCCTGGTCGAGGTGCTGAGTGATCGGGCCGTGCGGCTGCCCCCCTTGGACCGGGAGCGGGCGGTCCGTGCCGTGGCGACCCTGCGGGTGGCCGAGGTGCTGGCCGGTGTGCGCGGTGCGCCACCGGTCGATATGGACTCCGTGGCCGATGCAGTGGTGGCGGTGTCGACCTTGGCTCTCGAACTCGGGGACCGGATCGACGGGCTCGACATCAACCCACTGTCGTGTCGAGCCGATGGCTGCGTGGCGCTCGATGTCCTGGTCGAGACCCGTTCTTGAGCAAGCAGGCCTTGAGCAAGCATGCCTTGAGCAAGCGTCACAGGGCGTGAGTAGGGTGCGCTGACCATCGAAGATCAGAGGCGGAACAGATCATGACGGAATCATCTCCGAGCCGCGCCGCACACAGCAGAACGGGCGTCACCTCGCCCGCCACGGTGCGCGCGATAGGCAGATGGATGCCCCGCTTGTTGGTGGCATCGATGGCGGCTCTGGTAGGGATCGGAGGGCTACTGGCCATCGCCAGTGCCACCGGGGCGCCCGCATCGGCCACGGCCCCCAGTTCCCACGTGGCGGCCCACAGCGCTACGGGCTGCTCGGGCTATCTGGCGACCGGCACCGTGGTCGCCATGGTGGCCACCCGTGACGATGGTGGCTACTGGATCGCCAATCAGGCCGGGCAGGTGGTGGCGTGCGGGGATGCCCCTGACCTTGGATCGCTCAGCGGCCCCCTGGCTCGCCCGGTGGTGGGCATGGCGGCCACGCCCAGTGGCGGCGGCTTCTACCTGGTGGCTTCTGACGGTGGGATCTTCTCCTTCGGTGACGCCCGCTTCCAGGGCTCGACCGGGGCGCTGACGCTGAACCGCCCGGTTGTCGGCATGGCCGTCGACGCCGCCACCGGTGGGTACTGGCTAGTCGCTTCTGACGGTGGGATCTTCGCCTTCGGCGCACCCTTTGCGGGCTCGACCGGCGCGCTGACGCTGAACCGCCCGGTTGTGGGCATGGCCGCCTCGCCATCGGGCACCGGGTACTGGCTGGTGGCGACCGACGGTGGGATCTTTGCCTTCGGTGTCCCGTTCCTCGGATCCATGGGAGCGGTATCGCTGAACCGACCAGTGGTGGGGATGGCAACCGACTTGGCTACCGGTGGGTACTGGCTGGTGGCTTCTGACGGAGGGATCTTCTCCTACGGCGCACCCTTTCACGGATCCACCGGAAGTATCGTGCTCAACCTGCCCATCGTGGGCATGGAGGCCAGTCCGTCGGGCGCCGGCTACCGATTCGTGGCCACTGACGGTGGAGTGTTCGCCTTCAACACCGCGTTCTACGGCTCTGCCGTGGCACCGCCCCCACCCCCGCCCGCCCCGGGTACCTCGAGTGGACTCCGTGTCGGCCCCGGGCCCCAGGCCAGCTACTCGGTCCAGCCGCAGCCTGCTGCCGGCTCGTGTCACTATCGCTATAGCGGGGTGTACCCGCTGCCTGATCCCTCCTGCACGCCCGGTTCGATCAGCCCGGCGGTCACGCAGGCCAACATCAACTCGACCATCTGCGTGTCCGGGTACACGGCCACCGTCCGGCCCCCGTCGAACATCACCAGTGCCGAAAAGATCGGATCGGCCGCCGCCTACGGCTACACCGGCTCGTTCTCCACCGGCGAGTACGACCATCTGGTGCCGCTCGAACTCGGGGGCGATCCCAACGACCCGGCCAACCTGTGGGTCGAGCCCAACGACAGGGCTGGCGCCACGTCGGTGTACAACACCAAGGACACGTTGGAGAACCGGCTGAGGGTCATGGTCTGTGCTGGTCAGCTGGCCCTGGCCACGGCGCAGCAGGCCATCGCCTCGAACTGGGCGGTAGCCAACCAGACCTACCCGTAGGGGAGTGCGCGGTAGGTTCAACCCATGGCCACCATCACCATCTTCCACAACCCGAACTGCTCGAGCTCGCGTGCCGCCGTCGAGATCGCCGACCAGCTCGGGGTGCCCGTCGAGATCCGTCGGTACCAACTGAAGGCCGAGCGGCCCACGGTCGACGAGTTGCTCCGCCTCATCGAGATCCTGGAGGACGAGCCCACCGCGCTGGTCCGCCGCGATGCCAACTTCACCAAGTTCGGACTCGACGAGGCTGACGTGCAGACTCCCGAACAGGTAGCCGAGGTCTTGGCCGCACATCCCGAGATGATTCAGCGACCGGTGCTCGTCACCGATGGTGCCGCCGTCATCGGCCGACCGAAGGACCGCATCGAGCCGTTCTTGACTGCGCACCGCTGACCAGCGCGGTCCGGGGCAGAATCTCCCCTGCACTGCTCGACCACCCGGAAAGAAGGTCTCGTGTCCCGATTCGACTTGCCTGCCCTGCTAGGTGACTTGACCCTCGAGGAGAAGTCCTCGCTCGTCTCGGGCTCCGGCTTCTGGCACACCCGGGCGATCGAACGCCTGGGCATCCCCTCGATCATGGTCACCGATGGCCCGCACGGCCTGAGGAAGCAGCCGGGTGATGGTGACCACGTGGGTCTGGGGGAGAGCGTCCCGGCTACCTGCTTTCCCACGGCCGCCGCACTCGGCTCGTCCTTCGACGTCGACCTGGTCCGCCGGGTAGGTGTGGCCATCGGTGAGGAAGCCCGGGCCCAAGGGGTAGCCGTCGTGCTCGGCCCGGGTATCAACATCAAGCGGACGCCGCTGTGTGGCCGCAACTTCGAGTACCTGTCGGAGGACCCATTGCTGTCGGGCGTACTAGGAGCCGCACTGGTCACCGGCATCCAGAGCCAAGGGGTCGGGACCTCGCTCAAGCACTTCGCCGTGAACAACCAAGAGACAGATCGGCTGCGGATCAGCGCCCAGGTGGACGAGCGGACCCTGCGGGAGATCTACCTGGCCGGCTTCGAGCGGGTGGTGCGGACGGCGGCCCCATGGACGGTGATGTGCAGCTACAACCGCATCAACGGCGTCTACGCATCACAAGATCACTGGCTGCTCACCGAGGTCCTGCGTGACGAGTGGGGCTTCGATGGTCTGGTCGTTTCTGACTGGGGAGCAGTGGACGATCCGGTGGCTGCCGTGTCGGCCGGCCTCGACCTCGAGATGCCTTCATCGAACGGTTCTGGACCGGAGCGGGTCCGTGCCGCAGTGGCTGCGGGTGCATTGGACGAAGAAGTCGTGGACCTGGCTATCGGTCGACTCATCGGCCTGCTGGAGCGAACCCTGCCCGGGGTAGAGGACCCAGTCGAGGTCGACTACGACGCCCACCATCGGACTGCTCGCCAGGTGGCGGCTGACTGCATCGTCCTACTCAAGAACGACGGCGCGCTCCTTCCGCTGGCAGCCGACCCAGACCGGATCGCCGTGATCGGCGAGTTCGCCCGCAGCCCTCGGTTCCAAGGGGCCGGGAGCTCCAAGGTCAACCCGACCCAGGTGGCCGACGCACTGAGCGCACTGCGCCGTCGCCTCGGTGATGGAGTCGTCGTTGACTTCGCCCCTGGGTTCGGCGTGGACGCACCAAAAGTCGATGCAGAGGCGCTTCTAGTCGAGGCCGTAGCGATGGCCGGTGGCGCCGATACGGTCCTCGTCTTTTTGGGTCTGCCGGCCAGTTATGAGTCCGAAGGGTTCGACCGCACGCACATCGACCTGCCAGCCGAGCAGATCCGGGTGCTCGAGGCCGTCCGAGCGGTCAACGACCGGGTGGTGGTCGTGTTGTCCAACGGATCGGCGGTGGCCACCGACAGGTGGGAGACCGGGGTGGGCGCCATCGTCGAGGCGTGGCTGGGTGGACAGGCGGGCGCCGAAGCCGTCGTCGATGTACTGATGGGGGACGTCAACCCGTCGGGACGGCTGGCAGAAACGATTCCCGTCCGGCTGGCCGACACCCCGGCCTTCGCCAACTTTCCGGGACGGGACAGCGAGGTCGTCTACGGCGAGGGGATCTTTATCGGCTACCGCCACTACGACCTGGTCGACCGGCCGGTCAGCTACCCGTTCGGCCACGGACTGTCGTACACGACGTTCGAGTACTCGGACCTCGATGTCAGCGTCGTTGACGGTGGAGGCGCGGTTGGAGGCGCGGTTGATGATCAGGATGGCGGTGACGACGGGGAACATGGATCAACTGGATGGCAGGGCGGCGAGCGGATCCGCGCCACCGTCACGGTGACCAACACGGGCACTCGCCCGGGCAAGGAGGTCGTGCAGCTCTACGTCGGTGCCCTCGATGCCCCCTCGCCTCGGCCACCCCGGGAACTCAAGGGGTTCGAGAAGGTCGACCTGGCGCCGGGTGAGTCCAGGGTCGTCTCCTTCGCCGTGATGACTCGCGATCTGTCGCACTGGTCCATCCGGGCCCACGGATGGGTGCAGGAGCCCGGCCGTTTCGAACTATCCGTCGGTGCGTCCTCTCGCGATATCCGGGCATCGGCCACGACCACCATCGAAGGGGCACGACCCGCAATGCCGCTCGGTCGCAACAGCACGCTGGCTGAGTGGTTGGAGCACCCCCGTGGCCGCGAGCTCCTGATGGCCGCCCTGCGCGAATCGCCAGGAGGTGACCTCACGCCTTTGCTGGCCAGCCAGGAAACGCTGTCGATGATCGGTCCGTTTCCGTTGACCCGGCTGGCCGTGATGCTCGGGGATGCCATGGGTTCGGGATCGGTCGACGCGCTGTTGTCAGAGCTGGCGG
>JBAXCY010000167.1:0-6487 GCA_037141235.1 Acidimicrobiales bacterium
CGGGCCGCTTTGATCGACGGGTAGAGCCCGGCGGTGATGGAAACGATCAGCGCCAGGCCCATCCAGATGGGGATGTCGGCGTAGGCAATGACCACCACCCAGCCCGCGAACGTGGACACGGCGTACACGATGGCCACTCCCAGCACGGCACCGATGAACCCTCCGAGCACACCGACGAACAGCGATTCGAGGAGGAACTGGAACCCGATCTTCGACCGGCTGTGGCCGACGGCCCGTCGGATTCCGATTTCGGGGGAGCGCTGGATAACCGAGATGGACATCACGTTGGCGATGCCGATCCCCCCAACAGTGAGGGCCAGCAAGCCAGCCAGCAAGGCCACCTGCTGGAGCGTCTTGTCCGCTTGGGCGGCAGCTTGGAGCACATCACTAGGGATCTGCGTCGATGTCTGGACGGGACCGCCAAGGTTCACCGCAGTAGGAATTGCCTTTGCTGTTGCCTCGGTCGCGCCAGGCATCGATCTGACGTAGATCTGGTTGGGTTCACCGTTGGTGTGGAAGATATTCTTGGCCGACCACTGGGTGACGAAGGCGGCGTTATCGAGCTGTGGGTCGAGCGGAACGGTGGCGAGCACTCCCACCACACCGAAGTTGGTGCCGTTGAGTGCGATAGTCCTGGACTCCCCCGGCAGGTAGCCATACTGCTTGGCGATGCCTTGACCCAACACGACCGACCGCATATGCAGCGTGGTGTCGGCGGTATCGAGCCACCGACCACCTATCATCGGCACCGCGAGCACGGCGGGAAGGTTGACGTCCGCGGCACGCACCGGGACCGGAAAGGCCTGGTAGTAGTTCTTGGCTCCCTTAACGGGCAGGGCGATGACACCGGACAAGTTGGTGGTCGCCGAGGCGCCGGTCACCGTGGAGATGTTCTCGACCCGCTCGACAGCGTCCTTCGGGAAGGTCGGGTTCTGTGACCCGAACGAGCCACCGGCCTGAGCGATGACCAGGTTGGTCCCGAGCTCGGACAGCTGCGCCTGCAGGGCGCCCTTGGCGCTCTCGGTCAGTCCGACGGCGCTGACCATGGCGGCTACGCCGATGATCGGACCGAGCATGATGAGCAGGGTGCGGATCTTGCGAGCCCTCAGGCCGGACCAGGCCACACCGAGGAGGTCATCGAAGTTGCTCATCGGCCCGGCGCTCGCAGCATGTCGTCGCCCACGATCTGTCCGTCCCGCATCGAGATCTTGCGGTTCGCCGTGTCCGCCACCGTCAGGTCGTGGGTGACCATCACCACTGCCCGTTCTGGCGACTGCAGGTTCTTGAAGATCTCGAGGACGTGGGCGGCGTTCGACGAGTCGAGGGCGCCGGTTGGTTCGTCGGCCAAGATCATCAGCGGTTCGGTGACGATGGCCCTGGCCAACGCCACTCGCTGCTGTTCGCCTCCCGACATCTGCACCGGACGGTGGTCGGCCCGGGCTCCGAGACCGAGTTCTTCGAGCGCAGCCACGCAGCGCTCGCGGCGCTCCTTGGGCCGCATGTCCCGGTAGAGGAGCGCAGTCTCCACGTTGCCCACCGCCGTGAGGTGAGGGATCAGGTGGAACTGCTGGAAGACGAAGCCGATGGAGTCGCCCCGCAGCTTGGACCGGGTGGGATCGTCGAGGAGGCTCACGTCCTGTCCGGCCACTCGGATGGTGCCCGACGTCGGGAGGTCGAGGACGCCGAGCAGACCCAGCATGGTGGACTTACCCGAACCCGAGGGCCCGACGATCGACATGAACTCGCCGGCATGAATCTGCAGGGAGACCTCACGCAGGGCGTAGACCTCTATCTCTTCGCCGTAGACGCGCGACACCGACTCGAGCTCCAGAAGCGGGTGCGCCAGTACCGGCGGCACACCTGTCGGCGGAGTGTCCATCATGGTTCCCGTCATGGGAGGACCCGTCTCATGAGGGTGGCGTGACCTGCACGAGGACCACCTGGCCGAGGCGCAGGCCCTCGCTGATCTGGATGTACGAGCCCTCGGTCATCCCGGTGGTCACCGGCACCTCGGTGATTCGGCCACCGTGCTTCAGGTCGACTACGCGGACCACGTTGGCCCCTGAACCTTGCTGCTTGACCGCAGCAATAGGCACGGTCAGTGCGTCGTCGATCTGGCGGTCGATCACCGTGATCGACACCTGGGAACCGTCAGCCCCGGTAAGCCCGGTCAAGGCGATCTGCCCCTCATAGACCTGCGTCGTCCCGACCTGTGTGGTGTCGGAGTCCAACTCGGTGATGACGCCGGTCCCCTCGTCGTTCGCCCCGTTGATCTGGACCTTGCATCGCTGACCCACGGCCAGCTTGGTGCGATCAGCCGCCGAGGCCTGCAGCGTCACGCTGAGGTCCGGCTCGACCAGCGACAAGATGGCTTGGCCCGGAGCCACCGCCTGGCCGGCCTTGACGTTGACCTGGCCGATGCGGGTCGGCCACTGCCCCACGATCATGTCGGTGGGCTGAAAGGTGACGTCGGTCTGGATGGACTGCAGGACCACGCTGACCTTGGTCTGGCCGGCCGGAAGGAGTGCGGCACCAGCCAACGGAACGTACCCCTGCCCTGCTTGCACGGTGCCCTGGACGGCGAAGCTCACCGTGGTGTCCTTTACCGGAGCCTGGCTAGCCGTGATGGTGAAGGTGGCCGATCCCCCCTGGACGACCGAAGGAGCCGAAGACGAGATGGTCAGGACCGGCAGCACCGACGAGGTGATGGTGGTCGACACAGTGGACGGGTTGCCCACCTGATAGGACCCGCTCGAGGCAACCGAGACTGAGAGCGTGCGGTCGCTCTGGACCGTGTTGCTGGTGACCGTGGGGATCGCTACCTGCGTGGAGGTCTGGCCAGCGGGCACGATGATGGTTCCGGCCGGTTGGTTGTAGTCGGTACCTTGAACGGCCGTGCCGCCATAGGACAACTGGATGGTGGTCGGGGTGCTCACCGCCTGGTTGAGTCCGATGGAGACGGCGTAGGGCTGTCCCTTCTGCAGGTAGGTGCTGGCCGCCGTGATAGTCACGGTCGGCTGGGCATGACTACCGGCCAGGGTGACCACTGCCGTACCCGGTGAGCCGACCGAGTACGACCCGGGCGACGGCTGCAGTGAGGCCACGATGTACTTGTCCGGCTGGATGACCGTGGTGGACAGGGTACTGATCGACACGGTGGCTGTGGTGCAGCCAGCACAGAGGTTGATGACCGGATTCACCGGGTTGTAGTCGGTGCCTGGCTGGGCGCTGCCAGTCACGCCGACCACGACCTGAATGGCCTGGAGCGGAGCCTGGTCGGCGGTGACGGTAAGGGTGGCGGTTCCACCCGGCGATACCGTGCTGCCTCCGGTGAGGGTCAGCTGCGGCAGGTTGCTGTTGGCGATGGCGGTGGAGGCACTTGCCGGCGTGCCGACAACGTACCCGGCGCCGGCCCCGATGGACTCGGTGATCACCGGGTCGGCAGACACGGTGGTGGTGGACCGGGTCTGCACGGTGACCCCCACCTGGGTGGCACCGGCGGGGAGGACTACCTGGGCTGGCGGGGTGACGATGTCCTGGCTGGTGGCCGTGCCCCCGGTGATCAGACTGACGGTGGTCGGGGTGGCCGACGACTCCGAGGCACTGACGACGAAGTTGGCCGGCATGCCCTGGGTGACCCGTCCGGACGTCGACTGGATGGTGAGGATGGGCTGGGCGACATGTGGCTCGACGGATACCAGCGACACGTGATGGGTGCCCGAACCGGTGTGGAGCGCGCTGGTCTTCGGTGTGGGGGGCCCGATGATCAGCGGAGCCGAGTCCTGGGCACCGAGCTGATAGCCGACCCCCTGCACGAGCGAGACGGTTACGGCCTGCTGATTGGAAGGCGAGGCGTTGGGATAGCCGTGCTGGGATTGCCACTGGGCCAGGGCGAACTGGGTCTGTTGCGAAAAGAAGTCATCCATCGGTCCCGGGAAGTTTCCGGACGCGGCCAGGATCCGCTTCAACTCCAGCACATCAGGACCCCGGGAGCCAGGGGCCAGCGAGCGGAAGAAGGGCAGTGTCCCCGGCTCGGTGACGGCGCTGCGCCCGCCTAGGGCGAACAGCGTCTGCTGGGCCTTGGCGATGTCCCCGGCGCTGGCGGTGACCGAGCTGACCAGGGCCTGGCCGGTGGCGTTCACGTTGCGGATCGACTTACGAGAGAGCGTGCCACTCAGGGTGACGGTGTCCTGGAGCGTGCGGGCCTGGACGCGGCTGAACACGGCCACGGCATCCTTGCTGGTGGAACTGCTACCACCGGCTACGGCATAGGTGATGCCCACGGCCGCGATGACGGCCACGATGCCCACGACGACGAATGTACGGGTACGAGTCAACGGAAGACCCCCGGGGTCTGGTCAGGAACCGCGCACCTGCACCTTGGCGGCGCAGGCTTGCAGATCGGAACTGGACAGGACGTTCTGTCCAGGAGGTGGCTTGAAGTCGGAGGTGCCGCCAGCGGCGCCTCCGAAGGAGAAGAGCAGCCCCTTGGCATTGGGCGTCGGCGTCGGGATCCCCCACCCCTTGCCGATCATGCAGGTGCGCCACTTGAGGTACTGCTCGTTCTGCTTCTTCACCTGCGCCGGTGTCAGGTTCTCCTGAGCGCTCTGCACCGCCTTGAGGGCCTGGAGGATGTTGCTGCGGGCCGCACAGGTCTGCAAGTTCTTGAGGTACGACGGGTTGTTGGCCGGCGAGTTGGGATCGGCAGCACTCGGAACGCCGATGAAGGTCACGCCCAGGCTGGTCAGACAGGACTGGAAGATCCCGATGGCCGTGAACATGGCCGTGGTCGGGCTCACCTTGGCCAGCGGCACCGTGGCGGCCGTCGATCCACCGGCGTTCTTGCCGCTGCCGGCGGGTATGGCCGAAGCGGGCAGCTGACCGGCCGCGACATAGGTGATATGCCCCGCCCCTGAGGCATTTCCCCCACATCCAGCCGCGCCGATGGCCGTGGCCGCGACAAGGAGGAGCGGAGCCCAGTGGCGCGAGGCTTTGGCATGGTGGGGCCGAATCACGGCCTGAGGATACCAGCGCAATGTCTAGGGAGTCTGGTCGACACCGGTACCGGCATGAACTGGGTCTGACCAGGGCAGTCAGGCCGGCAGGTCGAACTGAACCCGCACGTCGTTGGGCACGAGATCGAGGTACATCTTGTCCCGCACGCTCACGATGGTCTCCTCGTGCTTCGGAGCCGTCGTGACCATAGGGCTTCAGGGTCGAGCGCGCCCTGCTCAGACGGCCAAGCCGGCGTGCATCTCCCACACCAGGATCTCCGCGTCCGTGACCCCGGTGACCCGGTGCCCGCCCACGGCCGTGAACCGGACGGCGTCGCCCTCGGCCAACTCGCCGACCCCCTCGAGGCTCACTGAGCCTCGGGGCACGAACAGGTGGAGGTAAGGGGCCTCAGGCAAGGTGACCTCCTGGCCGGGGCTGAGCCGTGCAGCATGCAGGGCGGCGTTGCGGTTGGCAATCCGCACTGCTGTGTCGTCGGCGTGCCCGGCCATGCCCGAGGCCACCGTGACCAGCCCGCCAGCCAGGCGCTCCGGCTCTATTTCGTGCTGCTCGTAGCCCGGCGTGATCCCCTGCTCGTCGGGCACGACCCACATCTGGATGAAGTGCACCGGCGTCTCATGGACTGCACCGGAGATGTTCCAGGAGTCGTTCTTTTCGGAGTGGCGGATCCCGGTGCCTGCGCTCATCCTCTGGGCGAGGCCGGGGTAGATGATGCCGTTGTTGCCCATGGAGTCCTGGTGGACCAGGGAGCCGCCTAGTACCCAGGTCACGATCTCCATGTCCCGATGGGGGTGGGTGTCGAATCCGGTGCCCGCCGCCACCTGGTCGTCGTTGTTGACCAAGAGGAGCCCGTGGTGGAGGTTGGACTGGCTCCGGTGGTGGCCGAAGGCGAAGGAATGCTTGGAGTCGAGCCAGCCGAAGTCGGTGGCGAACCGGGTGCCAGCACGGCGGACATCGACGGCGGGGATCAGTTCGGTGGTGGAGGCCATGAGACCTTCCTAGCAGTGGTTGGAGTTGCAGCCACCGCCCTGACCGAACGGCCGCCGTGGCTGCCCTGGATGGTTGCCAATCGGACCGGGTCGGGCAGGGAATGCACAAGGCCGGGGGTCTGATGACCCCCGGCCTTGTGTTCCGCGTTGATCGACTATGGCGATCAGGTAGTAGCCATACCCACTATCGGCTTGTTGAGCTTGGTGCCGCCCATGGAGCCGTGGAAGGAGGCGTCCCCGTAGGCGAAGACTCCGCCGTCAGAGGCCACCAGCCAGTAGCCACCATTGGTCGGCGTGGTAGCCACACCGACAGCTGGCTTGTTGAGGCTGATGCTGCCGGCCGAGCCGAAGAAACCGGCCGAGCCGAAGGCGAAGATACCGCCGTCAGATGCAGCCAGCCAGTAGCCGGTGCCGCCGTACGTGGCGGGTGTCGACGTGCTCTGCACTGCACCCATGCCCAGGATCGGCTTGTTGAGGGTGGTCCC
>JBAXCY010000168.1:0-6430 GCA_037141235.1 Acidimicrobiales bacterium
GGGTAGCCGACCCCGTGACGCGACCGAACCCGGGGGCTAGCCCCCGGGTTCGGTCATGGTCAGGCGAAGGTACTCAGCTGGCCGGCTGCAGCACCGCGTCGATCACATGGATGACGCCGTTGGAGGCCTCGATGTCGGTCTTGGTGACCGTGGCCTTGCCGCCCTTGCCGTCGGTGAGGATGACCTTGCCGTTCTCGGTGGAGACGGTGATGGTGCCTCCCTCAGCGGTGGTCAGCGTGCCGGGCATGATGTCGGCGGCCATGTTCTTGCCCGCCACCACGTGGTAGGTGAGGATCTTGGCGAGCGTGGCCTTGTTCTCCGGCATGAGCAGTGTTTCCACGGTGCCAGCCGGGAGGGCGGCAAACGCCGCGTTTGTCGGTGCGAAGACCGTGTAAGGACCGGGGCCGCTCAAGGTGTCGACCAAACCGGCTGCCTTCACTGCCGTCACCAGGGTGGAGAAGTCGGGATTGCCGCTGGCGATCTCGACGATGGACTGGGTGGCAGCTTCCGGGGCCATGGTGGTGGTCGTCGTGGTGGACGAGGACGAGTCGGAACTGCACGCCCCAAGGGTCAGACCTGCGGTGACTACGGCTAGGGCTACTGCGGCTTTACGGAACTTCATAGATTCTCCTTGTCGGTGGTCTGTCGGCCGGAAGTCCAGCCGAACATAGATCCAGTAGGGGCTTACGGCGATTGCGCCGTACCTGTTCTTCGGAGCAGATACCGATGTGGATGATCCCTATCGCCGGACTGCCTCGTTATGGCTGCAAGAGTGGATCAGATGAACGTCCTCTTCGTGACCCTCGACGAGTTTCGTGCCGACTGCCTGTCATCGGCAGGGCACCCGGTGGTGTTGACCCCGACACTGGACCGGCTGGCCGCAGAAGGGGTGCGGTTCGCCTCGCACTTCAGCCAGGCCGCACCATGCGCTCCGGGACGAGCCGCCCTGTATACCGGGATGTACCAGATGAACAACCGGGTGGTGGCCAACGGTGTCCCGCTCGAGGACCGCTTCGACAACATTGCTCGCCTAGCTCGTCGAGCCGGGTATGCGCCAGCATTGTTCGGATACACAGACCAGGGCATCGATCCGTCGACGGTGGATGATCCGGCCGACCCCCGCCTCGACACCTATGAAGGGGTGCTCCCCGGGTTCGACGCCGTGCTGCCGCTAGATGGTCACTTCACCGGCTGGCTGGCCTGGCTCGAGTCGCTCGGATACGGCACGATCCACCCGGTCGACGCGCTCGCGTCCGAGCCCGAGCGTCCCGCCGAGCACAGTGCCTCGGCGTATCTGACCGACGGACTCATCTCTTGGATCGACCGCCAGGACGGCCCGTGGTTCGCCCATGCCAGCTACTTCCGCCCGCACCCACCCTATGCCGCCGCCGGTCACTGGTCGACTCGCTATGCCCCCGAGGATGTGGGCCAGCCTCTGCCCAGGGTGCCTGGGCTCCACCCGCTCTACGACTTCGCCTTGACCGTGGGCTTCGTGGCCGCCCCGACCGACCCCGAGGCCATGGCGCGGCTGCGGGCCCAGTATTTCGGCATGGTGTCCGAGGTGGATGACCAGTTGGGACGGGCGGTCGAGCACCTGCGGGCCTCGGGTCAGCTCGACGACACCCTCATCATGGTCACCGCTGACCACGGCGAGCAGTTGGGGGACCACGGGCTGGTGCAGAAGCTTGGTTTCTTCGAAGAGAGCTACCGGATTCCGTGCATTATCCGCGCTCCAGGCCGCCGCGCCTCGGCCGGCCGGGTGGTGGATGAGTACACCGAGGGAGTCGACCTCTTGCCCACGCTGGCCGAACTGCTCGGTCAAGAAGTCCCCGTGCAGTGCGACGGGACGTCTTTGGTCCCGTTCTTGGACGGCACTATCCCAGACGCATGGCGAACCGCAGCCCACTATGAGTGGGACTGGCGGGACATGCTCATGGGCGGCCATCGGACCACTGGCGGCCGCGACCCAGACATGGAGCGGTGCAACCTGGCCGTAGTGCGGACCGACACCCACGCCTACGTGCAGTTCGCCGACGGGTCTTGGCTCTGCTTCGACCTAGTAGCGGACCCCACCTGGTGCACCACCACGGAGGATCCGAGCATCGTGCTCCCTCTGGCTCAGTCGATGCTCACCTGGCGGTCGACCCATCTGGGTGGCACCTTCACCCAGACGCTGCTCGGACCAGATCGCCGAGGTCTGTGGCCGGATCGCCGGTCGGCCTGAGAGCCCTAAGGCGAGGTCATCCGGAGCGAAGATCAACAGGGGTAGCGTGCGCTAGCGGTCGACCGGGCCAGAGTGGATCGACGCAGGTACCTGCCACGAGATGATGGTCCCACCCGAGGCCGGGTGGTGCACCTCGAGCATGCCACCAAACCCATCTGCGTGTAGATCCATGTTGCCCAATCCGGATCCGCCCCCAACCTGGGGACCGTCGACGAACCCCGTGCCGTCATCGGCGACCTCAAGGCGGACATCGCTCCCAACAAGATCGATCCGGACCCAGGCCCTGGTGGCCTGAGCATGGCGCCTCACGTTGGTGAGCGCTTCGCGCATAACGGCCAGCAGTTGGGCGGCCACCTCATCGGACACGGTGCTCTCGACGCCCTCGGTGTACTCGACGGGGACGTCGAATCCGAGCATGGGGCGCAACTCATCGACCAGTGCCGCCACTGCGCTGCGAAGTCCGGTGCCAGCAGCCTGGTCCGACAGTTCGAAGATGGTAGAGCGGACCTGTTGGATGGTCCCGTCGATGTCATCCACTAGTTCGGCCATGTTGGTGGCAATGGCCCGTCCCGACTGGGTGGCCACCAGACCCTGCAGCGTCAGGCCGATGGCGAAGAGACGCTGGATCACCCCGTCGTGCAAGTGGCGAGCCAACCTGTCTCGTTCCTCGTAGACGGCGACCTCGCCAGCGCGCTGATTGAGCCGAGAGTTGTCGATGGCAATGCCAGCGGCAACGGCGAGAGCGTTGATGACCACTGCATCGTCCTTGGTGAACTCATCAGCCCCGATCTTGTCGGTCAAGTAGAGGTTGCCGTAGGCCCGGCCCCGCACTCGGATGGGAACGCCGAGGAACGAAGTCATCGGTGGATGGTTCGGTGGAAAACCGATGCTGGCTGCGTGTTCGCCGATGACCCTGATCCGCGTCGGCAGCGGGTCGTCCATGAGCACCCCGAGCACCCCTTTGCCGGTCGGGAGTGGAGTATCGGCCAACTCGGCCCTGGCGGCGAGGGAGAGCCCGGACACTATGAAGTCGACTGCATTGGTACCAGTGGCATCGAGAACCCCTAGTGCGCCGTATCGGGCGTTGGCCAGGGATCGGGCCTCCTCGATGATGTGGTTGAGGAGGGCACCCAACTCAAGATTCGATTCGAGGAGGAGCGATGCCTCGAGGAGCCTGCGCAGTGTGGCCGGGTCATCGATGGCTGCGAATGCGGAATGCCTCCGCTCGCGTTCGGCGGGCACGCCCCCAACGTTAGTCACCAATCCTGGAACAATCCACTCGTCAATCGAAGGGGTACCCGGAACTACTGGTGACCGAGAGCAGCGCCCCCTTTTTCGAGGCCTCGGCTCGACGGCGACTGTCCACTGCCCTCATTTCCCCTGTCCCCGTTGGCTGTGATGTGGTGAACTAGGAGACTATGGGTATCCGTGTATTCCTCCTCGATGACCATGAGATCGTGCGCATGGGACTTCGCTCCCTGCTCGAGTCGAACGACGACATCGAAGTGGTGGGTGAAGCGGGGACGGTGGCGGAGGCTCAGGCCCGGATCCCCGCGCTCCGGCCGGATGTGGCCATCCTGGATGTGCGCCTACCTGACGGCAGCGGGGTTGCGTTGTGCCGCGATGTTCGGGCGCAGATGCCGGAGACGGCGTGCATCATGCTGACGTCGTATGCCGACGACGAAGCCCTGTTCGCGGCGGTCATGGCCGGATCGTCGGGCTACGTTCTCAAACAAGTCGGTGGGAACAGCTTGGTCGACGACGTCCGCAGGGTCGCTGCCGGTGAGTCGCTGCTCGACCCCGCGCTGACCGAACGGGTCCTCCGACGCCTGCGGGAGGGTCCAGAGGAAGAGCCGCTGTTGGCCAGCTTGACCCATCAGGAGCGGCGCATCCTGGATCTCATCGCCGAAGGAATGACCAACCGGCAGATTGCCGGGCGAATGTTCTTGGCCGAGAAGACCGTCAAGAACTACGTCTCGAACCTGCTGACCAAACTCGGCATGGAGCGCCGTACCCAGGCTGCCTCCTATGCCACCCGGATGCAGGAGCGCTCCGAGCAGGACCGCCGCGCCGATGCCAGCGGAACCTAGGTTCGCCAGGGTTGGGAGATGGATGCACGAAGGAACACACAGCTACACCTGACTTCGGAACCGGAAGGCGTCCATCGACACCTCGGGCCACCAGGGAGCCGCGCCCTGCTTGGCCTGCCCGAGTGCCAGTTCTGCGCGCACCGTGCTGCTCCGCAGGGAGAACGAAGCAGGCGCTAATGGGCCGGGGTCATGTCCGAGGGCACAGATCTGACCGGTACCGCGACTCCCTTGAACGCCAGGATCTGCTCGAGGTGCATCCTCCCCTGATCGGGGATGTCGAGACTCTCGATTTTCACGACTATCCCGCGTCGGCGCGCTAGGCGCACCAAGGCGGCGTCGTAGGCCAACTGGTCGGCGACGGACTGCAGGGCCCACCCCGGGTCATTCCGTGACCTGCGCTTGTCCATGACGCGGCGCAGACGGTTGAGTTCGCCGGTGGAACTGTGGGATCGCGGTGGATCTGCCTCAAGCCCATCTGTAAGTACGGCCCGGAGAAGATCGGAGTACATGGGAATCACCTGACCATCAGGATCTGTCGGTGCGATCCGAGACATCCGGTTGGATTCGGGGCGGCCATCAGACGGGTTGCTTCCGTCCGGCCGCTGCTGAAGGCCGGCCCTCCTCGTTGGGGGCAGTTGACTGCGTGTCTGTGGTGGTGGCCATGGTGCCTCCTTGGCGTTTGTGTGGATTGGTCTCGATGTGTTCGTATCGATGAGTCCAGGATCGTCGCTGAAGCCACATCCTGGTAGGGCCGAACGTCCCACGCACCGGGACGGTGATCATGGCGGGCACCTTCCTGAGCATCACCGCGGGTGGACATCGGCAACCACCGTCTTCGAGCGCCCGACAAGGAGCCACAGGCTGGGGTATCCCCCGATGGTCTGTCGGCATCGCTAGGGTCGGGGACACGTATGAAGGCCCTCTGGAACCGCCCGATGTCTCCAACCGGCCGGTCCGGTAACCAGCACCTCTGGGTTGTTGGTGCTCTATGCCTCTCTCTCGTCGGTTCTGGATGTTCGATTCAGGCTGGCCCGGAACTGGTGCCTGCCCGCCCTGGGCCCGTGGGCTCTGGGCAGCCGCTCGGGTACGTGGTGTGCCCGACATCTGTCACGCCTGTCGAGTTGGGCACGCGCACGGCCGAGGCCCCCATCACCTTGCCCATCAGGGGGACTCCTCCACTGGGGAGTTTTGCCGTCGCTACATCCCCCGATGGAAGGTCGGCCTATGTGGTGACCAGTTCGACGACGCGGGCGGGGACGGTGGACAACGTGGTGGTGCCGATCGATCTGGCCACTCAGCGCGCCCAGACGCCGATCGTCCTGCCGGGACGCGGAGGTACCCACGCGGTGGTGGTCATGCACGACGGAAAGACGGTGCTGGCCGCCAGCGGGACGACCATCGTGCCGGTGGATGCGGCCCACCGTTCGGTGGGAACTCCGCTCGATCTCGGCTCGGGAAGGACGGCATTCAGCATGGCGCTCTCCCCGACTTCGCCCGTCCTCTACGTGCTCGTGGAGGGCGGAGTGCTACCGGTGGATACGGCCACCGCCACGGTCGGCTCGATGATCCCGACGGGGCTGAGCATCTCGTCGGTCTCCTCACCCCACGGCGTCATCGTCGCCGCTGATGGGGCCACGGTCTACGCCGTTGGTCATGGCGGTGCGGACTTCGGAGGTCGGATGGTGTCCATCACGGTGGCCACCGGTGCCGTGGGGTCCACCACCAGCTTCGACAAGTTCGGAATCGCCGACCCGGCAGCACTGGCGATGGTGATCGGAGGGGCGACCATCTTGATGGCTGACTCCGGCAACAACTGGGTGGTCCCCATACCCACTGCAGATCTGGCCACTCCATCGGGTCCGGTGCGGCTTCCGTCCGGTGGCGGGGTAGCTGCTGGTTCGCCCTCCGGTCACCCGAGCGACATCGTCGTAGGCCCCGGAGCGACCGGGGCGTTCGTGGTGGCTGGGCTCAACGCCGTACTGCCCTTCGATCCGACCACGAACACGTTCGGACGGGCCGTCAAGGTGTGTTCGGGTGCAGCGTCGATGGCCGTGGCCGGAGCCTGACTCCTGCCCAGCGCCGGCCATTGGACGGGCTGGAAGACGGGCTGGAAGAC
>JBAXCY010000169.1:0-6348 GCA_037141235.1 Acidimicrobiales bacterium
CACCATCACGTCGCAACCGGCCAATCCCACCTCAGCCACCACGGCCTCCTTTAAATACTCCGACACCCAGTCCGGCGTGACGTATGCCTGCTCCCTCGACGGTGCCGCCTATGCCACCTGTGCAGCCACAGGAGTCAGCTACACCGGCCTCGCGCTCGGGACACACACCTTCGGCGTCGAGGCCAAGACCGCTACCTCCGCCTACAGCACCCCCACCACCACCTCGTGGACCATCACCCCCGGCCCGGCCGCCCAACTGATCATCTCCACCCAGCCGAGTTCGACCGCCACCGACGGTGTGGCCCTGGCCACCCAGCCGGTGGTCGCCGTCCAGGACGCCAACGGAAACACCATCACCGGTTCCGGACCGGCTGTCACGCTGGCCATCTCCAGTGGCACCGGAACGCTGGCGTGCACGACCAACCCGGTCACCGCCGCATCGGGCATCGCCACGTTTGCCGGGTGCTCCATCACCGGAACCGTGGGTGCCTTCACCCTGGTGGCCACATCGACCGGTCTGACCAGTGCCACCACCTCTGGGATCACACTGGCCTCGGGAGCCGCCACCAAGCTGGTCGTCACCACGCAGCCGGCGGGAGCCGTTAACGGTGTCGCCTTGACCACGCAGCCGACCGTCTCGGTTCAGGACGTCGGTGGGAACACGGTGGCTTCTTCGGCCCATGTCACCCTGGCCATCGCCAGCGGCACGGGAACGCTGGCATGCACGACCAACCCGGTCACCGCCGCATCGGGCATCGCCACCTTTGCCAACTGCTCGATCACCGGAACAGCGGGCACATTCACGCTGATCGCCTCGGCTGCTGGGCTCACCTCGGCGACCACGAGTTCGATCACCCTGGCTGCTGGCCCAGTTGCCGGTCTGATCTTCACTAGTCAGCCCACCGCCGCAACCAACGGAATCGCCTTTTCGCCGCAGCCAGTGGTGGATGTGGTTGATGCCAACGGCAACCGGGTAACCACTTCCACAGCCGCGATCACCCTGGCCATCGCCAGCGGATCGGGCACGCTCACCTGCACCACCAACCCGGTCGCCGCCGTCAGTGGCACGGCCCGGTTCTCGGGCTGCAAGATCACCGGCCTGGCCGGTAGTTATACCTTGGCTGTCTCGAGCCCTGGGATCGCCGGCGCCACTAACGCCCCGGCCAGCCTCGTACTGTCCGCCGGGGCCGGCACCAAGTTGGCCTTCGCCACCCAGCCGGCGGGAGCCGCAAGTGCTGCTCCCTTCACCACCCAGCCGGTCGTCACCGTCCAGGACGCCAGCGGCAACACCGCCACGACCTCGGTGGCCTCGATCACCCTGACGGCCTCGGCCGGCACGCTCACCTGCGCCACCAACCCCCGGGCTGCGGTCAATGGGATCGTCGCCTTCAGCGGCTGCACGGTGACCGGAATCATCGGCTCCTACTCGCTGACGGCCAATGCCACCGGACTCACCCCGGCAACCTCGACGAGCTTCGTGCTGTCGGCAGGGGTTGCTACCAAGCTCGTCGTCACCGCCCAGCCATCTGGGGCGATCAACGGTACGGCCCTGACCTCGCAGCCGAGTGTCACGGTCCAGGACTCAGCAGGCAACACGGCCACGACCTCGGCGGCGTCGGTCACCCTGGCTGTGGCCAGCGGCACCGGCACGCTGGCCTGCACCACAAACCCGGCATCCGCAGCATTGGGCATCGCCACTTTCACCGACTGCACCATCACCGGCACGACGGGCAGTTACACGCTCAGCGCGTCCTCGGGTTCGCTCACTGGTGCGACGACGACGGCATTCGTTGTCAGCCCAGGCGCTCCGTCCAAGATCGCCGTCACTACCCAGCCCGCCGGTGCCTTCACCGGTATCGCACTTACCACCCAGCCCAAGTTCACGGTCCAGGACGTCAGCGGCAACACGGTGACTACCGCAACCGGACCGATCACCTTGGCTGTGGCCAGCGGCACCGGCACGCTGTCGCTGTGCACGGCGAACCCGGTGACCCCGGTCAGCGGTGTGGCAACTTTTGCCGCCTGTGCCGTCACCGGTCCGGCCGGTGACATCACCCTGAGTGCGGTGGCCTCCGGTCTGACCACGGCCACCTCGGCATCGTTCACGGTGGCCGTTCCTCCGACACTCACGATCACCTCGTCACCGACTGATCCGACTACATCGACGACGGCATCGTTCAAGTACTCGAGCACGATGTCCGGCGTCGCCAACTTCTGCTCGATCGATGGAGCGGACTTCATCGCATGCGGAGCCAAGGCCCAGAGCTACACCGCCCTCGCTCTCGGAGCCCACACCTTCGCCGTCAAGTCCTCCTACAAGACATCGGGCTTCGGTCTTGCGGCCACCTACTCGTGGACGATCTACACGCTGGCCACCGCTATCGCGACCTCGGCAGGCACTCCGCAGTACGTGGTGATCGGCAGCACCTTCGCCAAGGCGCTGGCGGCCAAGGTCACCGGCACTAGTGGTGCCGGGGTGGGCAGCGTAAAGGTGACCTTCACCGCTCCATCCTCTGGACCGTCAGGAACGTTCGCCACGTGTGCTGGCGGCAATCCGACGCCGAACACGTGCATCGTGACGTCCACGGCAGGGGGTAACGCCACGGCATCCGCCCTGACTGCCAACTCGATCCCCGGATCCTTCTCGGTGAAGGCGACGGTCGATGGCGTGGCCACGCCGGCCACCTTTGCGTTGATCGGCAGTGCCAACTTCACCATGTCCGGCGCGACCAACGGTCTTCTCGAGCCTGGAACGTCGCAGGGGATCGATGTGTCGATCACCAACCCCAACCCATCACCGATCACGGTGTCGTCCGTCACGGTGACGATGACCACGGATGCAGGATCCTGCCCTGTCGCCACCAACTTCGCCATCGTCCATGGGTTGATCACTAACGCCACCATTCCGGCCAACTCCACCAAGTCGTTGTCGGAGTTGGGCATGGCCAAGGCCAACTGGCCGACGGTGTCGATGCTCGAGACCAATGCGAACCAAGACGGTTGCAAGGGTGCCAAGCTCACCTTTGCCTTCACGGGGGTGGCTGCAGGATGACCCGTCGAATCGCACTGATCGCAGCGTCGATCCTGCTCGCCCTCGGGATCTCGAGCGGGGCGGCCTACGCCTACTACGTCTCCACCGGGACCGGAGGCAACACCGCCACTGTCGGAACACTCCAGGTCGTGTCCGGTGACGCCATCACCACGCAGACTCCTGACACCTTGCTGCAGCCCGGCGACTCGGGCGAGGCCATCGTCAGTATCCACAACCCCAACAACTACCCGGTCACCGTGACCGATGTGGCCCAGGCCGGGGCGATCTCAGTATCGGGCGGTAATGGCTGCACCGAGTCCAATTCCGGCATCACCTTTACGGCCCAGGCCGGGCTGAGCGTCTCGGTGGCCGCATCGTCCACGCAGCTGGTTCACCTGCCGGGCTCGGTGTCCATGGCCTCGTCCTCGGCTGATGGATGCCAGGGCGCCACATTCGATGTCCCGGTCAGCGTGGCGGTGCAGTCATGAGGGGAAGGCACTCGATGAAGCAGTCGTATCGGGGCATCGTGGTCCGCCCCGCCCAGGCGCTGCTGGCCGTCTTCGCCGTCATCTTCGGTATCGGGCTCCTGAGCGCCGGTGCTGCCTTTGGTGCATGGGTGGCCACCGATGGTGCCGCTCCGGCCCAGACCAGGGCGGCATCGCTGTCCGCACCGGTCGACACCACGGCGACGGCCACCTCGGGTACGTCGATCACCGTCGGGTGGACGTTGCCGGCCGCACAGTTGGTGGGCGCACAGTACGTGGTGACCCGCACCAACGGTCCGGACAGCCCAGTTGTGGTCTGCACCGTGGAATCCTCGGTCGCATCGTGCGCCGACACCGGCCTGGTGGCACTGACCGACTACACCTACACGGTGGTCGCGTCCCTGGGAGCCAACTGGCACTCGGCCGCCGGCACCGCATCGGCCTCGACAGTTCCGACCTTCTCCCTCGCGCTCGAAGCAGGACCGTACGTCGCTGGTGCCCCGGTGACGGTGACGTCATTGACCGCCGTATTCGGCGGCTCCACCGACATCGGCTACAGCGGTACCAAGACCATCAACTGGACCGGGCTCGGTGACGGACCGTCCGGCCAGAGCCCGTCGTACCCGTCCTCGTCGGTGACCTTCGTCGACGGTGTGGCCACGCCAGGCAGCTTCACCACGTTCTCAGCTGGCCCGACCACTCTGGGCGCCACCGACGCATCGTTCTCGTCGGCCACCGGCTCAGCCCCCTTGACTCTGAACCCTGGTGCAGCCACCAAGATGGCTGTCACCACCCAGCCGACCAGTGCTGTTGACGGCGTCGCCTTCACCACCCAGCCGGTCGTGACCATCCAAGATGCCAACGGGAATACGGTCACCGACTCGAACGCAAGTGTCACCTTGGCCGTGGCCTCCGGATCGGGCACACTCGCCTGCACCTCCAACCCGGTGCAGGCAGCAATCGGTGTCGCCACCTTTGACGGCTGTGCCCTCACCGGCACCCTTGGCGACTACACGCTGACTGCGTCGGCCACCGATCTCACCGATGCCGACACCTCCAACATTGCGCTGGCGATTGGTGTGGCAGCTCAGGTGGTCGTGAACACCATGGTTGACTCCACCGACGGTGCGACATTGGCGACCCAGCCAGTCGCCACGATCGAGGACATCGGTGGAAACACCGTGACCTCCGCCACCGACGCTGTGACGCTGCATGCGTCGTCAGGCACCCTCTCGTGTGACCAGAACCCGGTGGACGCAGTCGCCGGTGTGGCGACGTTCGCTGGTTGTTCGCTCACCGGCCAGACCGGCGCGCACACCCTGTCGGCCAGCGTCGAAGGTCTACCGGCCGGAGACTCCAACAGCTTCGTCCTCATGACCGGACCGGCCACTCAGTTGGCTGTCACCACCCAGCCTGATGGTGCAGCAAATGGCGCGGCCTTCACCACCCAGCCCGTCATCACCATCGAGGATGTGGGCGGCAACACCGTCACCGACTCGAGCGCAAGTGTCACTCTGGCATCCTCGGCCGGCTCCCTGGCCTGCACCGACAACCCCGTGATCGCATCCAATGGAATCGCTTCGTTCGACGGCTGCTCGCTCACCGGGATCATCGGCGAGTACACGCTGACCGCATCAGCCACCGATCTGACCAGTGCCACCACCGACTCGTTCGTCCTCGCCCACGGTGCGGCCGCCAAGCTCGCAGTGTCCGTTCAGCCCAACGGTGCCGCCAACGCAGCCGCCTTCACCACCCAGCCGGTCGTCACTGTCCAAGATGTCAGTGGCAACACCATCACCGACTCGAGCGCAAGCGTCAGCCTGGCCGTGGACTCCGGTTCGGGCACGATGGCCTGCACCGACATCTCGGTCACCGCCACCAACGGCATCGCTTCCTTCGACGGCTGTGCCATCACCGGCACCATCGGTAACTACACGCTGACTGCCACCAGTGGCAGCCTCACCAGTGCCACCACTGACTCGTTCACTCTCGGTTTCGGTGCCGCCAGTCACCTGGCCGTCACCACTCAGCCCGGTGGTGCCGCCAACGCAGCTGCCTTCACCACCCAGCCGGCGATCACCGTGCTCGACTCGGCCAGCAACACTGTCACCGACTCGAGTGACTCGGTCACTCTGGCCCTGGCTACCGGATCAGGCACCCTGGCCTGCACCAATACCTCGGTCAATGCCACCAACGGAGTCGCCACCTTTGCTGGCTGCAAGATCACCGGAACGATCGGCGACTACACGCTGACTGCTTCGGCTTTCGATCTCACCAGTGCCACCACTGACTCGTTCACCCTCGGCTTCGGTGCCGCCAGTCACCTGGCCGTCACCACTCAGCCCGGTGGTGCCGCCAACGCAGCTGCCTTCACGACCCAGCCGGCGATCACCGTGCTCGACTCGGCCGGCAACACCGTCACCGACTCGAGCGCCAACGTCTCCCTGGCCGTGGCTACCGGATCCGGCACGTTGGCCTGCACTGACATCTCGGTCACCGCCACCAACGGCATCGCCACCTTTGCTGGCTGCAAGATCACCGGCACTGTCGGTAGCTACACACTGACCGCCACCAGCGGCAGCCTGGCTAGTGCCACTACCGACTCGTTTACCCTCGGCTTCGGTGCCGCCACCAAGCTGGCCGTCACCACCCAGCCCAACGGTGCCGCCAACGGTGCTGCCTTCACCACCCAGCCGGTCGTCACCGTCCAGGACGCCAGCGGCAACACCGTCACCGACTCGAGCGCCAACGTCACTCTGGCCGTGGTCTCCGGTGACGGCACGATGGCCTGCACCGATGGCTCCGTCATCGCCACCAATGGCATCGCCACCT
>JBAXCY010000170.1:0-6288 GCA_037141235.1 Acidimicrobiales bacterium
CAGCTCCACGGCGAACTGGGCCGGCCTCCGACGCTGGTCGAAGTGGCGGCCGTCCAGCAGATGCTGGCCACGGCCCGCAACCAGGACGTGCTGACCGCCAGCATCGGCGTGGCCAGCTGGCTGGCCGTGCGAGAGGCGCTCGAAAAAAAGGAGTAGGGGAGGTTGCCGTGGGAGCAGTGCACGAGATGACTTGTAGGCCTATTAGGCGTACAATAGGACCATGAAGAGCGCGGGAGAGTCCCGGACGGCCAAGACGGAGCGGATCGCCGTCCGCCTGACCCGCGACCAGGACGAGGTCGTCCGCAGTGCAGCGGAAGCCCGAGGCGAGCAGCTGTCGGAGTACGTGGTCCGCCGAATTGTCGAAGCCGCCCAAGCCGATCTGGCCGACCGACGGGTGTTCGTGGTGGACGATGCCGCATGGGCCGAGTTGCAGGTGAGGCTCTCTGCGCCGCCGGTCACCAAGCCACGACTCGGCATGCTCCTCGCCAATCTGTCGGTGCTCGAGCAGTAGTTGCCGTTTTCGCCCCCCGTTCTCCTCAACGACGAACACGCAGCAGTCGGCTTTAGCTGCGGCAAGCCAGCACTCGACCGCTGGATCGTCGAACGGGCCGCCACCAACCAGCAGACCGGCACCAGCCGCACCTGGGTGGTCGTGGACGACGAGGGGAGCGTCGTCGGGTACTACGCCTCGGCTGCCGCTTTCCTCATCCGCAGCCAGGCAACCTCCCGTATTCGACGGAATCAGCCTGAGGAGATTCCGGCCCTGCTGCTCGGACGGCTGGCGGTGGACGAGGCGCACGCGGCCACCGGTCTGGGGTCAGCACTCCTCAAGCACTTCTTGGTGAAGAGCCTCGAAGTGGCCGAGCTCGTAGGTGTCCGCGTGCTTCTCGTGCACGCCATGGACGAGGATGCCCGCCGCTTCTATCTCCACTTCGACTTCGAACCGTCCCCGGTCGATGACCACACGATGATGCTCATGGTCAGCGACATTGCCGCTCTAGTGGCTGACTGATCACTCGAACTCGTCGTCGATGAAGCGCCAGAGCGGCCCCGGTGGCAAACGTCACGGCCACGCCGCCAAGAGGTCCTCAGGATCGAAGGAGGCGGCCGCCCCCTTCGTCGTGGTGCCGCAGCGGCTGACCACCACGAGTGGTGTGGTTGCGTCTACGCCGGGAACCCCTGATGTCTGGCCCACCAACTCGGTGAGGTCGTTCTGATTGAACGGCTGTGTATCGCGCCATTTGATCGAGCCTGCGAAGGTGATCGTCTGTGCAATCGGAGATCGATCGGCACCGATGAGATCGACCTCGAGGCGGTTGCTGCGCGTCCAGTAGCCCCCCATGGTGTTGGCATCGATCGAACCAAACGGTGCCAGGCGGAAGAGTGCTTCCCTGACGATTGGCTCAACGGCCTTGCCTCTCCACGTCGACCAGTTCGTCTTGAAGCGCTTGACGATGAGGTCCCCCCGACCCCGATCGATCTCGGAGAGGTGCGGCCCGATGAAGCGCAACCAAAACTGGAGATAAGGATCGGAGACTCGATAGCGCGCCTCGCGGCTCGGTGTCGTCGACAGCGGAAGTTCCTTGGTCACGATCCGCTTGGCCACGAGAATGTCGAGCGAACGATTCAGGCTCGCATGCTGCAGCCCGCCCGCTGACCTGGCGATGTTGGTGAACGTGCGCTCACCGGTACCGATCGCACTGAGGACGTCGCGCGCCTGGGCCTCGGTAGGGAACTCGGCCTCGAGCACTCGGATCGCGCCAGTCACGAACATTGATGCAGCACTTCCCACCGCTGCAGTGAGGTAGGCCTCTGCCCCTTTTCCTCGAGGCCATTCGTCACACAGCATGGGCATGCCGCCCGTGAGGAGGTACGCGTCGAAGGCATCCGCCGCTGTGCGCGCCTTGATGATGCTCCCGACCTCGGAGGGAGACAGCGGGGGGACGACCATGTCGGTGCCCCGCTGAAACAGAGGCCGACCATGGGTATTGAGCGTTTCCATCATCGCCAGGTCAGAACCGACGAGGATGAAGAGGACTGCCTTGGAGGACAGGTGACGGTCCCAGTACTTCTGAAACGACGCCTCGGTACTCGCACTGTCGCCCACCAGATAAGGGAACTCGTCGATGACTACTACGGACGGTTCGTGCTCATCGAGCGCCGAGGCCAATAGGCCGAGGCATCCGTCCCAATCACGAGGAGTCACTCCCGAGAAGACGTGCGCATGAGGAAGAGATGACTCTGCAGCCTCCCTGGAGAAGATCTCGAACTCTCGGTCCCCTTGCCCGGACGCCGTAAAGAACAGCGCGGGCACGCCCGCCGCGTCGATGAACTCCTCGATCATTCGACTCTTGCCGACACGCCGTCTTCCTCGTATGAACAGACAGCGCCCAGGCTTTCCGGTCGAGACCTCGGACGCCACACGACCTAGCTCAGCGCGCAGGGCATCGAGTTCCTTGGTCCGACCTACAAATCGAGCCACCAGCGTTCCTCTCGGATCCCCGTTCCAACTACAAACCTCATTGATAGTATCTTGGAAGATACTATCTTTAGAGATACCATGTAGGTGCAGCAAGCGGGCTGCAAGTACAACACCCACCTCTCTGCTGGCTCAAACGCTGCGAACCGCTCTCACCGTGGCCGCATGGGTCCGACGGATCACCCGCCACCCGCTAGGAGGACCGCACCGCCCCCGGCTACCGCAACGGGTTCGACCCGGCCAGACCGAGCAACTCCCGGGAGACGAAGAGCGCGGCCGGCTGGCCGGCGGTCCCGCTGCGGACTGTTCCGTACTCGGTCAGGATGCCGACTGCACCCAGCCGCTGCAGGGTGGCCCGTGCCGCCTTGGGGGAGATGCCCAGTTCATTGACGAGCGTCCTCGAGGTGAGGACGAGGTGGCGGGGGAGCAGGTCGATGGTGGCAAAGACGGCGGCATCACTGCGTATCGATCTACCCGTCGTCGCCAGACGCTCCCGCCACTGCACGGCGAGCTCCTCGACATGGGTGATGAGGGAACGCTGCGCCTTGCCGCCCCTGGCCACCGCGTTGGCAAACCACCCGATCCACCGCCGGTGATCCCCGAGCCGAAACAGCACCAGCCCGGCGGCATAGCCAGCTACATCAGCAGCAATGGCCACACTCACCGGTGGAGGCACCACCAGATCCAGTCGACGGGTCAGTAGCCAGGCCACCAGCACTCGACCGACCCGGCCGTTTCCATCGGCGAATGGGTGGATCAGTTCGAACTGGGCGTGAGCCACAGCGGCCTGGGCGACAGGGTCGATGTCGTTGCGGTTTGCGTAGGCGACGAGATCCTCGAGCAGAGCAGCCAGTGCAGAGGGAGGGGGAGTCACCAGATGCGCGTCCAAGGGGCTGGTTCCCCCGATCCAGCCCTGCTCGTCACGGAGCACCCCCACATACCGTTCGGGAGTGGGACTGTCCGCCATGAGCGTGCGGTGCCACTGGCATAACAACTCCACCGAACAAGCGTCCATCCCATAGGCGCTGGCCACCGCGTCTGCCACGGCATCGAGGTTCGATGCCACCCAAGTGGCAGATGTCGCGGCGTGCTGGCCGAGGTGCTCCTCAGCGAGCACGATGTCGACCACAGGTGCGGTGATGCCCTCGACATACGACGAGGCGACACCCTCGGCCCGCAGCAGCAGTCGGGCCAGAGGTTCGAACTCGACGGCCATCGCTTCGGCGGCAAAACCGACCTCGGCGGCGGCGGTTGCACAGCGACTGGCACTGGCGGCGTCGAGGGCCAGGTCGCGTGACGTAAGCAGAGCCGGGACGAAAGCTCGAACCCGGCGGCCGCGCCAGATGACCTCTACCTCAGACCCCACTGCCCCAGACTCGGAATGCCCCGTCAGTCGATCCTTCATTAAGAACCGATAATAGTATATAGGTACTGTATTAGGGCAAGGGTGGCAGGGGAGTTTGCATCTGCAAGTGCGCCACGAGTGGTGATCGTCATCGTCAATCAGGCCGCGTGACGACAGTGGCAGCCACGTCATACATCCGCTGCGCCCATGCAACAGCGTCGCGGGCGCTCGCCGCGGAAATGGGTGTTCCCTGGTACTGCGACTTCGACTTGAGCACAAGCAGTCGCCGGAAGGTCGAGGCGAGAGAGGCGCCGTCCGACCCAGACATCCGAAGCTCATCGACAGCCTGGTTGTGACTATCAGATTTGATTGTTGTTCTTCGGGCCTTCAAGCAGATGGCGTCCTTGCTGTTGATGCCAGAGATGACCGCCGAAGAGGCTGCCGCGCTGTAACGCTTGAAGTCGTGCTCGTCGCGCGCCGCCTCAAGAAACTCACGGGCCTTGTCGAGATGGGCCCTGGCCTCGGCCAGATAGGTCACCGCGGAACTCTCTCCTTTCGCAGGACATCGAGGGGGGGTCTTCCGGTGACGACGAGTGCCTCCCGCCGCAGCGACCCGATCAGCAGGTCATCGGCGGCTATCAGAGTGGCAAGTTCCCCGCTCTCGTACTCGAGGATCTGACAGTCGTTGCCCGACCATGCGCTCACTCGTTCGGCAAGGCCATCTAACTGGCCCCGCCAAGTGGGGCTGTCGGCATCGATGGTGCTCGACCGGATAACCAGGAGGTCGATGTCGCTGTCGGTCGTGCCCTCGCCCCGCGCGGCTGAACCGAACATCCATAGTGCCTCAGGTGCCTGCGTCCAACCCTCGACAGCGTTGGTGATATTGGCCAGAAGACGACCTCGTAGGTCGGCCAACATGAGCAGAGGTTCCGCTACGACATGCTCCCGGTTGAGGCGGTAGAGGTAGGCGGGGGGATGGGACTTCCGCAACACAACACCGGCCTCAACCAGTTCCGCAAGCACCTGACTGACGCGGCGGTAGCCGGCCCGCTCTCCGGTCATGGCCGCCACTGCTCGCCCGCTCATGGGTTCGTCCGCACGCGCCAAGACGCGTAGTACTGCTCCGCTGACATAGGGAAGTACCACTTGTGACGGGTCACTGAGGTCCATGGTCGACTCCTTCTATGGGCAACCAAATGCCCACTTGGGCATTATAATGCCCAAGTGGGGTCGACCAATACCGAAAGAGCGGGGCGGTCTCCAGCCAGCCGCCAGCTAACCGCACCCACGCTCAGCACATCCGGTCAGTGGTGGTGATGGTGCCGCTGGTTGAAGAGCTGCGGCGGTGGGTTCGGGAAGAGGGGCTGCAGGTTCGTTGGCTCCGACCCGGATGCGTCGTTCCGAACGTTGGTCGGGGTCTCTCCGCCGTGCCTCAGCACGAAGAGCAGAAATTTCAAGATATTGAGCATGGTGGCACTGTACGGGTCGGGTGTGACACGCATGATGACGCCTGGAACTCGAGTCGACGGGACCGGCGGGCGCCCGCGCCACCACCACCTCTCTATTCGTATTCTTCGACCGATCTGGTATCTGTTCCGATACCATTATTTCGTGAATGCAGGAATGGTCATCCGCACAGCTCGCAAGCAGTCGAACTTGAGCCTCCGGGTCCTGGCCGCCCGAGCCGGCACCTCGCACGCCACGCTCTCGGCCTACGAGCACGGCCGGGTGGACCCGACGACCGCCGTGCTGTCGCGGATCATCAAGGCCACCGGCCACTCGTTGGAGACCACCCTCCTCGGGATCCCCACCGACATCGAAGGACTGTCCCGAGGCGACGAGCTGATCGCCGTGCTCGAGTTGGCCGAGCACTTCCCCGCCCGCCATGCCCCCGCACTCGAGTTCCCTCGGTTCGGCCCGGCATGACATCGATCGTCGACAAGATCGTGGCGCTCAGCACAGCGCTGGATGCCCAGCGCCTCCCCCACGCCTTCGGTGGCGCACTGGCACTGGCGTTCTGCACCGAGCGAGCCCGGGCCACCATCGACATCGATGTGAACGTCTTCGTCGGCCAGTACAAGGCTGCCGTTGTGCTGTTGGCTCTCCCTGAGGCGGTGGGCCAGACCGATGCCGACCTGGCGGCCCTCGCACGTGACGGCCAGATCCGGCTGTGGTGGGACCAGACACCGGTCGACATCTTCTTGGACAAGACCGAGTTCCACGTCCAAGCGGCATCGCGCCGGCGACTCCATGAGTTCGCCGGGCATCAGATTCCCTTCTTGGGCTGTTCGGATCTGGCCGTCTTCAAAGCGTTCTACAACCGCACCATGGACTGGGCCGACATCGAGGCGATGATCGCCATCGGCTCACTCGACGTCGACCACACCCTCGGCACGCTGGTCCGCTACCTCGGCGAGGACGACGAGCGGGTGGAGCGGCTGCGGTCGCTGGCGCCGGTCGACGG
>JBAXCY010000171.1:0-6234 GCA_037141235.1 Acidimicrobiales bacterium
GGGTGGGCTTCTTCGGGGTGTACCGCTTGTTGCCCTCGGGCAGGGCCGGCCCCTTGCTCCTCGATCCTCTGGCCGTGGTGGGATTCGGCCGTGGTGCCCGGCCCGATCGTGTGGTGTTGGTAGTAGTGATGCCGGCGGCCCGGTCGGCGCGGACCTTGTTGGTGGCTTCCTTCTGCACCTTGTAAGACCGGAACAGCAGCCAGGCGGCCAGGACGAGGAACGGGAGCCCGATGACGAAGTCGGCGTTGGAGAATCCCAGAAAGGCGAACAGGGCGACGAAGCCGACCAAGGCCCGGCGCCCGATCCTGGTAGTGACGGCGAGCAGTATGGCGGCGGACACTCCCATGATCAGGGTGGTGGTGGGGGAGAACTGACCCTTGGCCGGTTGGAAGTTCTTGTTCTGGACCTCGGCGACGTAGATGAGAACGCTGAAGAAGGCGGCGGCGATAGCCGCCCCGTAGCCGAAGAGGCGCTCGCGGTTGTCGAGGCGGTCGATGGCCCACTTGGTCGTCACGCCTTTGGCGTTGGTGGCCAGGACTGCGGGTTCAGTCGGTGCGCCAGCAGCGCTCTTGGTCGAGAAGGGTGACAGCAGTCGCTCCAGGCGGCCCCCTTTGGCTGCGGGTGCGGAGTCGGTGGATCCGTCGGTGGAGTCGGTGGAGTCGGTGGATCCGTCGGTGGGGGCGTCTTCGTTCGGTTGTGCCATCGAGGTCAGGCTACCGGTCCGCTAGGGGGGACTCGGTGGGGCCACCAGGTGCGTGCATCACGATCCCCAGACCCTGGTTGTCGGCCGGGGCGATGGCCCATCGGTCCCCGAGGTCCGATCCGCCGCCGACGAGGTCCAGAACATCGGAGGCAGGTACCGCATCGGGCATTGCCTCGGGCTCTTCGGCCTCGACCACCAGATGGTGGACGCGTCCCGGGAGTCCACCTAGCCACTCGGCCACGGGCCCTGATGTAGGCGGGTCCAGAGCTGTCGGGTCCTGGGTCGGCGGGTCCTGGGTCGGCGGGTCCTGAGCTGTCGGGTCTAGGGCCGATACCAGTCGCAGCCCCAGCGGGCCGGACCACCGGACGTCTCGCCACAAGAGACCGCCGGCTGTGCCCTCGTCGACGATGTCCCCGGCCAGTAGTCCACAGAAGAGTGCGGTGGTGGCATCCATGTCAGCCACCACGTGACAGACCGAGAGCAGGTTGGCCGGTGCGGTCGGCTGCGTTCCGTCGCGACGCATCCGTCGATCTGTTGGGTAGTCGTGGGGTGGGGGACTGCTCCACGGACTGGGTGCCTCGGCGATCTGGACCACGATGCCGCTCGACTGCTTGGGGTGGAGGAACGCCTCCATCCACTCTGGGTCGCTGGTGTTGATGCCGATCGGCTCGAGTCCATGGCGGCGGACCTCAGTGAGGGCGTCGGCCAGGTTCGGCACCTTGAAGGTCAGATGGTGGGCCCCCGGGCCGCTCCGGTTCAGGAACCGGTCGAGGAAGTCGTTGTGCTCGATGGCGTGGGGCATCAAGACCTCCACTCGGCCCCCGTTGGCGAACCGCAACTGGCCAGGGGCGAAACCCAGGGCTGGGCCGCCCGAGGCCCAGGTGGCACCGAAGTCAATGGCATAGCGGTGCCAGATGTCCTGCCACCGGGGTACGGCATGGGCTACGTGGTCGAGGACGGTGCCTTCGATGCGCGGCCCAGCAGATGGTGTCGTCGACATGGGGAAAGACTGGTCTGTCGCTGACCCCGGTGTCGAACTGAGTCAGGCGACGATCGGTTTCGGCCAGCCCTTGTGGCTTCGAACAGTCCTTTTGGATTGGATCGGTCCCTGCTGTCCTCCATCAGCCCTGCGCCTCTTGTCGGGCGCCGGCTGCCCCAGTACGGTCCACTCATGGACTTTCGCACGGACTCAGTAGTCGACCTGGCCGCACGGGTCCGGAGCGGAGCCGTTACCGCGGCCGAGCTGGTGGACCACGCGCTCGCACAGATCACCAAGCTCAACCCGACCATCAACGCCTTCGTGGCCGTGGACGAGGCTCGGGCTCGGGCTGCCGCTGATGCGGTGGATGCCAAGGTGGCTGCCGGAGTAGATCCCGGGCCGCTCGCCGGAATCCCCATCGGGGTCAAGGACTTGGAGGACGCTGCCGGTTACGTCACCACCCACGGCTCGGCTGCCCGCTCTGATCGCCCGCCAGCGACGGCGGACTCGACCCAGGTGGCTCGATTGGTGGCCGCTGGATGTGTGGTGATCGGCAAGACCAATACCCCTGAACTCGGGTGGAAGGCGGACACCGACAACCAGTTGTTCGGCCCCACGTTGAACCCGTGGAACCTCGACTACACCCCCGGTGGATCCTCAGGAGGTAGCGGTGCGGCCATCGCCTCGGGCATGGTGCCGCTCGCCACCGGCTCCGACGGTGGGGGATCGCTCCGGATCCCGTCTGCGTGCGGCGGTCTGTCCGGCATGAAGGCGTCACTGGGTCGGGTGCCGTCCGGCGGGGCTCACTCCCCGGACTGGCAGAACTTGTCCACCAAGGGACCGATGGCTCGGCGGATGTCCGATGTGGTGGCTGCCCTCGAGGTCGTCGTCGGTCCCGACCCGACCGACCTGCGGTCGCTGCCGAAGCCTGAGGCTTCGTGGTTGGCGGCTCTGGTCGACCCGCACCCGCCGGCCAAGGTGGCCTGGTCGCCGACGCTCGGGTATGCCGAGGTGGATGCTGAAGTGTTGGCGCTGTGCGAGCGGGCGGTCGGGGTGCTGTCAGGGCTTGGGTCCGAGATCGTGCAGGTCGACTCGGTGTTTGACGAGGACCCGCTGGATGCGTGGTTGACCTTGTCGGGTGTCTACAACCTGCGGTCTCATGCTGATGTGGTCGGGACGCCCACCTACGACCAGGTGGATCCGGTATTGCGCATGGTCATCGATGGGGCCGCGGCCACCAGTGCGCTCGATGTGGTGCGGGCCGAAGATGCCTGCCACGATCTGAACCTCCGACTGGTCGACCTCTTCCATGGTGTGCGCATCTTGGTGACGCCCACGACTGCGGCGCCGCCCCCGCCTCGTTCGCTCGGTGGAGCCGGGATGATCAACGGGGTGGCCGACTACAACTGGGTGAAGATGACGTATGCCTTCAACATGACTCGATCCCCGGTGGCCACAGTGTGCGTGGGCCTATCGTCGGCCGGTGTTCCGATCGGACTGCAGTTGGTCGGTCCTCAGCATGCGGACCTGGTGGTCATTCGGGCGGCAGCGGCCCTCGAGGCTGCGATCGGCTTCGATGCAGTGGCACCGTTTGCGGGTTGAGTCCGGCAGTCGCCTCGTGGTCGGGACGGTTCGGGCTGACACGGGGAAGTTGGCGTGGCCGAGTTCGGGGTGCCAGGTGATCTGCTCGGGCTAGCATGCGGGTCTCGGTTGTCGCGGTGTCACCACCGTGGCGTTCGGGCGCTTGGCTCAGTTGGTTAGAGCGCAGCCTTCACACGGCTGAGGTCATGGGTTCGAATCCCGTAGCGCCCACCAGGAAAGCCCCAGGTGAGAGCCCATAAACGGCCCCACCGGGCAAGGGGCCCAAAGGCACTTGTCCTACAAATGCCCTAATGGGACTCGGATCTGTGTGTGAAAGTCCGGTACATGCGTTCCACCCTGCGGATTCATGGGGTGATGGCAGTACCTGCGCCCAGTGTGGAAGCGGTACCGGCGCTACGGGACTGACGAATATCGACCACTACACATGTGCCGTGGTATCCACGAACTTCTGCGGGGTCAATGGACCAGCTTCCATGCCACGCGTGGCAACGGTGTGGGCGGCCTGACATCCACCTCGCTGCTGACCTCGGTACTTCTCGAGTACTTCCACGAGCCTGCGGATAGCCACCCCATCTACATTTCGTCAACAATATGCCCATGCCCTCCAAAGAAACGACCACGGTGCGGGTAAGGCGGCCGGACTCCGAGCGTCTGTCAGCCCTGGCCCATGCGAGCCAGACCACGGTGGTCGAGATCGTCCACACGGCCATCGACGCCCTCGAGCGCCAAGAGTTCATGCGTGGCCTGCACCAGGACCATCAAGCCCTCGATGCTGCCAGCCGCCAGGCACTGTTGGCCGAGCAGGCCGACTGGGACCCGCTGGTTTGATCTGGCGTTCCCAGATCTACCAGGTGGACTTAGGGGTTCCCGTTCGACACGAGCTGGCTCGTGTCCGTCCAGGGCTTGTCGTCTCAGCCGACCTGATCAACAACGGCGCCGGACAGTTGGTGGGGATCGTTCCCATCACGTCGCGCCACTACGGGCTCCGCAGCCACATCGAACTCGAGCCTGGGCTCACCGGCCTTGATCACGTCTCGTTCGCTCGGTGCGATCAGGTGCGGATGGTTTCGGCCGGCCGCCTGCGCACCCTGGTTGGACAGGCGCCATCAGACTCGATGGACGCCATCTACCAGGCACTGCGCAACACCCTCGACCTCTGAACGGGCCGGTCAACTCGTAAGCCGGCTGGCCTTTTCGATCAGCGGGGTACGCGCTCGTCCAACCACGCCGACACGGCCGCACCGATCTCATCGGGGCTGTCCTCTTGGATGAAGTGGGTGCCCGATACGGTGACCTCGGTCTGGTTCGGCCACGTCCGACAGAACTCGCGCTGGGCACCAGTCAGGATCGACCCGGGCTCGGCGTTGATGAACAGCTTCCGGACCTCCGAGTTGGACAGCCAGTCCGCATAGTCCTGGGTGAGGGCGACCACTTCGGCCGGGGTGCCATCGATCGGGATCTGTCGGGGCCAGGTCAGGGTCGGGCGTCGTCCCTCACCAGGCTCTGCGAAGGGCCGGCGGTACTCGGCCATTTCATCGTCGTCCAGGGTCCGGATGATTGATGACGGAAGGATGGCTTCGATGAACAGGTTCTTCTCCAGCACGATCGACTCACCGGCCGGGGTGCGCATGGCCTGGAAGATCGACCGGGCCGACTCGGGCCATTCGTCCCAGGTGAGGGGACGGACGATCCCCTCCATGTAGGCGATCCCAGCCACACGGGAGCGATGGCGGTTGGCCCAGTCGAACCCGAGTGCGGATCCCCAGTCGTGGATGACCAGGGTGACCTCGTCACCGAGGTCGAACTGGTCGAGCAGCCCGTCGAGGTAGCGACGGTGCTCGGCGAACGTATAGGAGTCGGGGCCGACGTCGTCGAGCTTGTCGGAGTCGCCCTGGCCGATCAGATCGGGGACGATGCAGCGGTACCGGTCGGACACATAGGGCACCACGTTGCGCCACAGATAGGACGACGTGGGGTTTCCGTGGAGGAACACGACCGGGTCGCCGGAGCCGACGTCGTGGACAGCCATCTGCTTCCCATCCACCGTCACGAATGTCTTGGTCAATGGCGTGCTGTTCATGTCGATGTGTTTAGTAGCGCCTGTTATCCTGCGTCAACTACCCCCGGACGACCCCGGCGATCGACCGACGTACAGGCCGGCGATCGCCCGCCCCAAAGAGAGGAGCACCGGTGTCCCGACCCGCCAAGTACGACGACACCGCACTCCTCGATGCCTCGGTCGACCTGCTGTGGCGGGACGGCTGCGACGCCGTCTCCATTCGCGACCTCGAGATCGCCCTCGGCATCAAGGCCCCGTCGATCTATCGCCGGTTCCACAGCCGCGACGAGCTCATTGCCCGCTCGGTGGACCGCTACGTGGACCGGGTGGTGCTCGGTCGTATCCGTCGCTACCTGGACTCGTCCGACGATCCCGTCGAGGGGCTACACGAGTTCTTCCTTACCGCCCTGGATCCTCCCCCGGGTGCGTCACGATCCTGGGGTTGCATGCTGACCGTTACCGCCACCCAGGCTGGCGGTGCCGATGCCGGCGTCAGCGCCTCGGTCGATGCTGGATTGGCCGCACTCCATGAGGCTTTCCACCGCCAGGTAGAGCGAGCCCTGCGGTCAGGCAGACTCGACCCCGACGCAGACGTGGACGCACTGGCCACCAGCCTCCTCGTCGCCTTTGAGGGCTTAGTGGTACTGGCCCGCAATGGTCACCCGGGGCTTGCCGCCGGGGTAGACGCCCTGTTTACGTCCCTCTTCACCTGTTTTGACGCTCACTGAACACACAACCGAAAGGATCACTTCACATGTCAGACGATCGCCCCGTCCGGTTCGTAGCCCACTTCACCATCGACGATCCCGAGCGCTACCGGGTCTACGAGAAGGGCTTCTTTCCGATCCTGACCGCCCACGGCGGCCGGTTCCTCACCTATGACGATGCCCC
>JBAXCY010000172.1:0-6170 GCA_037141235.1 Acidimicrobiales bacterium
AGGAGATGCATCAGCCACAGCCGCCACCACATCTCTCCCGGCCAGCCAACTGCGCTTGGTAGCCAGGTGCTCGAGTCGGGCAACCAGGAGGTCACTATCCACCGTTGCGTGCGGTGGAGCATCACGGACCCGACCGACCAGGCGGATCAGATCGGCCGGATCAATGCCGAAGTCGGCGGCCCTGGACTTCCATGCGGAGCGCAGGCCGTCGACGGTTTGGCCCTGGTCCTTGTCTGGTCGGTCGACATGAAATCCCGTGCGCCGCAGCCCAGCAGAGGGACGTCCCCCACCACGCCGATGCACGAACTCATCAATAGATGCAGCCCGTTGGGAGAACAGACGCAGGAGCACCGGGTCGATTCCGGCCACGTCCCATCGGATCGATGGGACGCGTCCACTGGTGATGACGGTGGTGGCCCTGGTCGTGGTGACCGGTTCCCAGGCGATACCGGTCCGACTGGTCAGTTCGTGACGGAGGGAGGCGTCATACACAGACCCGATGGCACGGCGATGGAGGAACAGTCGGCGGGTGTCGGTCGCCGACCACGTGCCGTCTACCCCTTGGGCCACGTTGGCCATCACCAGGTGCGTGTGCAGATGAGGATCGAGGGCGCGGCTGGTGCGGTGGACGAATCCGGCCGCTACGACTCCAGTGGCGGCCACCCGGTGTGCCACCCCTGCCTGTCTGCGCCGCACCCCGTGGGCCACCCGCTCGATATAGCCCACGGCATCGGCCACGGCGGCCTGGTGGGCGGCACCTGCGGCATCGGCCAATTCCCTCGGGGCGAGCAGGTGCAGGACGCTGACCGACTTGGGCGCACAGAACACCAGATCGACCCCGGCCACCGATCGATCTCCCCTCGATGCACGCAGCGGGCGATCGTCGACCGGGTCATGACCGGCGAGCACCTGGTGGAACACCACAGAGTCAACTTCACCCCGCTGATCGAGCACACCGCTGCCGCCCCCGACCCACACCCCAGGGGACTCCCCCGCCACCCGAGTCTCCTCGGCCCGACCGGCCGCTAGGTCGCCCACGTAGTAGCCGACCCCGCTCTCCCTGACGACCTGCATCCTCAGCACTGCGTTCCAGGCACGGCGCCACCTCCGTCGCCATGCTACCGCTTAGTGCTGTTTCATGTCATTTCATGTTTTATGATGCATCCGAGCCCAGTTGATGGTGCGGCTGGCCGTCAGGTCTCGGCGGACTGGTAGCGCTCCAGGATCCGGGCGGCGGCATCAGCGGCCAGCGACCGGTAGTCGGCCGGGTCGATCACCACGGCCGCTGGGCCCAGGCGCAGTAGCAGGCGCTCCAGCCAAGCGTCCCCCCCGACGAAGACCTCCCACACGGGTCGACCTCCCTCGGGCTCGAGCGGCTTGGCCGAAGGGATCGACTCGAGCAGCCAGGTCGCAGACTCGTCCACGGCGATGCGAACACGGCGGCTCTCCGGACCAGGAACGTATGCACCCAGGGCGATCAATCGGGCCTGATCTCCATTGGCATCTCCATTGGCATCTCCATCGACACCACCGCTGCCACTGCTGCCTCCGGCGGCATCCGGTCCGGGGTGCCCTGCGGCCAAGATGTCCGGGGATGCCGGGCCAGCAGGCGTGGCCGCCGAAATGCGGTCCACCCGGAACCGGCGCAGGCTGCCCGCTGTCTCGCACCACGCATCAACGTACCAGTGGCCCTCCGAGGCGAACAGGCTCATCGGAGTAATCGTGCGTTCACTCGTCGTGTCGGTTGTAGCCGTGTAGTACGTGATCGTCAGCCGCTGCCCCGACGACGAAGCCGTGCGCACCTCGTCCAGAAACTCGGGGCTGTCGAGCTCGACGGCGACGGCCACCTGCCCCAGGACGGCGTCGAGCTTGCTGAGGGCTCGAGACAGGGCACCGTTCTCGTCGCTGCCCGGCACCGACAGCAGAGCTCGAGCCGATGCGGCCAGCGCCAGACCCTCGCCCGGGCTCAGTCGCCGCGGCCGAGACAACGTGGTTCCCACCCGGGTAGACACGGTCTCGTCGGTGACCACGATCTCGAGCAGCTCGTCGGGGGTATAGGGCGGCACTCCGCAGCAGGCAGCCATCTCGAGGTCGGCCACCAATGCGGCAGGGGTCAGGTTGAACCGGGCTGCCACCTCGTCGATGGGTGCCTCCCCTACCTGCACGAGCCAGCCAAGGATGGCGAACAATCGCCGGAGCCGCGTCGCGGTATCCACTCTCGAACTCATCGTTGTGCTCCTGGGGTCGAGTAGTCACCGAGGCGCTCGACCATGGCCGCTCGAACCTCCGGCGGCCGGAGTATTTCGGCATGGTCGAGGAAGTCCATCACCCACGAAATGAGGGCAGGGACATCGGTTACCGACATTCGGATCACCACGGCGCCGTCGTCGGTTCGCTCGATGACGCTTTCGGCACCGAGTTCGGTGACCACCCGGGAGGCCTCCACGGCATCTACGGCGATGTCGACCTCCAACGCCTGGCCAGTGCCGAAGTTCCACGGCGAACGCGCGAATGCCTCGTCGGGGTCGAAGTCGTCGGGGAAGGCGGCCGATCCCACGTCGCCCGGCTGAGGGATGTCGTCGATGCGATCGACCCGAAAAATGCGGGCGTCTGTGCGGTCGCGGTCCCATCCGACCGCATACCAGTGGCCGCCGCGAAATCTGATCCCGGCCACATCGACCGTGCGGATGACGCCTCGGTAGGTGAAGGTGACCACCGCCTTGCTGCGAACGGCCTCGAACAGGACCGGTAGGGCCACCAGTCCACCGGAAAACGAGAGGTCGACCAGGGGCTGCACCGCACTGCGCACGGGCCACTGGCCGCCTATCCCCAGTTTGGAGAGGGCCTCCTTCCCGGTAGGATCACCGAGGTGGACACCGGCCACCGCCAAGTTGAGGGCAGCCTGCTCGTCTGCATCCAGAGCCAGGTCCGGGAGGTAGTACTTCTCGGCGTCGATCGAGTAGCCCACCTGGTCATCGCCAGCGATGCGACTGCTGACCAGCGGAACCCCTTCGGACTTCAAGATGTTGCAGTCCCGGACGAACCCTTGACGGCTGGCGTCGTCGCTTTCCGGATAGCCGGGGACCCGCAGCATGATCTCGCGGCGGCTGAGGGGCCGCTTGGCATCCAGCAGCACCAGCAGCAGGTCGGTGATGCGTTCGAGCGGATCGAGTTTGGCCATTCCTCTCAATCTAGGCCCTTCCGACCTGGATTGGCACCGGCGACACAATGACCGGCGACCGCGCGCAGGCCGACGTGGCGTGGGCATGGCATCCTCACGTGCTCCTGTGGATCGTCGTCGCCCTCTTCGGCCTCTCCACGGTCCTGCTTCACCGCAGACTCCAGCAGTCGGCGTCACACCCCCTGGCGTGGGAGAGACGCAGGATTGTCGGATTCTTGGTGGCGCTGGGCGTTGCTTTGGTATGCCTCGGCTGGCCGCTCGGTGATCTGGCCGCGCACTGGTCGGTCAGCGCCTTGGTGCTGCAGCGCTGTCTGCTGGTCCTGGCCGTGGCACCCCTCCTGATGGTCGGGCTGCCCGATGATGTGATCTGGTGGGCGACCAGGCCCGCACCCATCGATGCCACCCTGATCCGGGTCCACCGTCCCCCCGTGGCCGTCATCTGCGTGACGGTGCTGCTGGTTGGGTCGATGGCGCCAGCCATGGTGGCCGCCCAGTCGAACTCGATGGTGGCCCGTGGACTCCTCGCCCTCGTGGCCGTAGCGGCTGGCGTGATCCTGTGGCTGCCCATCATCGGCAGGGTGCCGGGGATTCCTCGACCACGGCCCATGGTCCGATCCGTCTACCTGGTGGCGCAGTCCGTGGTGCCGGTCTTTCTGTCCTTCATTCTCATCTTGGCCATCCACCCCCTGTATCCGACGATCGCCCATTCGACGGCAGCTATCGGCCTACACCCCGTCAACGACCAGCAGGTCGCCGGCTTCGTGTCCAAACTCTCGTTCCTTCTCACCCTCCTGACCGTGGCGTGGGTCATCCTGATGCGCGCACCCGACACTGAAGACGACCTCGGTCCCGAGGATCCCATCACGTGGACCGACGTCGAGCGCCACTTCGAGCGGGCAGATCGCTCGCGTCAGGCCGGATCCGTGGCTGGGGCGCCCCTCGAAGTCGAAGGCCAGCCGATCGGTAGCAGCGGCGAGCATTCCGAGCCCAGCAGTGAGCCCGGGGCCGAACACCATGGCGAGCCTCACGGTGGCGATGCCGCCTCGCCCGGGGCAGACCCGTCGGGCGGCTAGGCCGCGGCTCGTCGGTTCCCGGGACACCCGCCCCATCCGCAACTGCTTCCAACAGGGTCAACACTCCGAGGCTCCGCGATCCCTACCATGGGCACGTGACCCTGGATGCTCCCGCTGCGCCGATCATCCGGCGACTGGTCGCGGGGAGCATCCAAGCCGGCATCGAGGAGTTGGGCGGACGCCCGGCCATGGTCGTCCGGTCCACCTCCGATGTACGCCGCGGCGCGCTCTCCCCCGACGACGGCGACACCATGGCAGAAGCGGCTGCAGCCGCCTTGATGCTTCGGATCCCCTACGTGCTCGTGCTCGCTTCCAGCGGTGCCGATGTCTCCGGCGGCGTGGCCTCGCTGCACAGTTGGGGCCGGGCTGCGCGCGCGTTGGCCTCGTGCTCGGGTGTTGTGCCGATCGTCGTGATCGTCACCGGGCCTGCCCTGTCCGGGCCGGCACTGCTGCTCGGGCTGGCCGATGTCGTAGTCATGACCGGGGACGCCTTCGCCTTCGTGTCAGGGCCGGCCATGGTCGAAGAGTTCACCGGGATCCGGATCGGGGTACGCCAGCTCGGGGGGTCCGCCATCCACGCCCGCACCAGCGGCCTGTGCGCCATCGAGGCCACCTCGGTCGAACAGGCACTGGAGCACGTATCCCACCTCCTCGGCCTACTGCCGTCCCACACCGACGAGCTCCCCCCGAAAGTACCCAGCCAGCCGTGCGAATACGACGAGCAGATCAGGGCGATCATGCCCGAGCGGGCCACCAGTTCCTATGACGTGCGGCGGGTGGCCTCGGCACTGGCTGACGGCGGTCAGCTGACCGAGCTCTGGCCCCGGTGGGCACCCCAGTTGGTGACGGCCTTCGGTCGGATCGATGGACGGACTGTCGGGTTCGTAGCCAATCAGCCCCAGGCTCTGGCCGGGACGCTCGATATCGCCGCCTCGCAGAAGGGGGCCCGGTTCGTGCGGTTCTGCGACGCCTTCGGTGTGCCGCTGGTGACGCTTGTAGATACCCCGGGCTTCTTGCCCGGCAAGGACCTCGAGTGGCGCGGCATGATCCGCCACGGCGCCGAGCTCGCCTTCGCCTACGCCGAGGCCACTGTGCCCCGGGTGTGCGTGATCCTGCGCAAGGCCTTCGGCGGCGCCTACATCGTCATGGACTCGAAGGGCCTCGGCAACGACCTGTGCGTGGCCTGGCCCGGTGCTCAGATCGCCGTCATGGGGGCCGAGGGCGCGGTCCAGATCCTCCATCGACGATCCACCGCCGAAGTGCGGGCCCGACTGCAGGACGAGTACACCGAGGCGTTTCTCACGCCCTACCAGGCGGCGGAGCGGGGCTTCATCGATGCCGTCATCGATCCAGGCGATACGCGATCCGTGGTGTCCGATGCGCTGGCACTGCTCGAGACGAAGCGCGAGATGCTTCCCGGCCGAAAGCACACCGTCGGCCCCATGTAGTGAGGCCTTCAGACGGGGGGCTCAGCCACTGAAGCTGTGGGACCAGCTGGCACCTACCGGAGCAGCCGATGGGTTGCATTCCCCTGCGGTGGGAGTCCCCTTGGAGTACCAGGTCCCCGGGGTGTTCGGGAACGTCGTGGCACTGGGGGCCCCATAAGGAGCCCCGTCGATCACGGCAGCCAGGTTGTCCACCACGTACCAGCAGGTGGGTCCGTTCTTGGAGAACGCTGTGATGACCATGCCATTGACGGGGACGTTGGCACCAAGAAAGAGCGAAAAGTGCACGGAGACAGGGCCCTGGGTCGAAACCGTCGAGTCGTTGTTCCACTCGAGGGTCGGCTCAGCGGCGGCCAGTCCACCGAAGATGTCGAGGTAGTTCTGGTTGTTCTGCGTCGCCGCAGCTTTGACGGTCGTCAGCGCCGTGTTCAGGTTGGACTGAGCCGCCCGGTCGTTCGCTCCGCCCGTCAC
>JBAXCY010000173.1:0-6133 GCA_037141235.1 Acidimicrobiales bacterium
TGGCCGTCGGCTGCATGGCCCGCCAAGTTCCGACCAGAAGGTGCGTTCTGGACTACCGCTCATATTGATATATCGGCCGTTCGAGAGCAAAACTGAAAGCCTGGGCGCGATCGGCTACAACAGGTGGGTGCCCGTGCCTGTGTCGTCCCCCATTCCCCGATCGTTTACCGAGATGGCCGAGCGGGTCAATAATTGGGGGAGGTGGGGGCCCGACGACCAGATCGGCACGCTCAACCTGATCGATGCGGCCGCCAGGATGCGAGGGGTCGCCTCGGTCGTCGACGGGGTCGCCTTTCCCCTCGGTATCCCCATGTCGGCTGCCGAAGGCATCCAGATGGGGTTCATCGAGGGCCGTGTCAACCCGACCCACTCCATGGTTTCGGTGAACGCTCCCCAGAGCGACGACCCGGGGTGGATCGCCTTTTCCGAGGATGTCGTGACCTTCGCCATGCAGTGCGCCACGCACTGGGACGGCCTGGCCCACACCTCGTACGGCGGTCCCGACGACGGTCGGCTCTACAACGGCTATCCGGCATCGTCGATCACCGAGGACGGCGCTTCGAAGCTCGGGATCCAGAACATCCGGACACTGGTCTCGCGTGGCCTCCTCCTCGATGTGGCCCGGGCCAAGGGCCTCGAACTCCTCGAGCCGGGCTACCCGATCACGCCCGATGACCTCGACGCTGCGTGCGGGCTCGCCGGGTTCGACATCGAGCCGGGCGACGTGCTGCTCGTGCGTACTGGCAATGCCGCCCATCTAGCCATGCCGGGTCGGCCCGGCATCGGCGGTGCGGCTCCGGTCCGCGATCTGATCGCCTACACCTGGCCCACCCCGGGGCTCACCGTCGCCACCGCTGGCTGGTTCCACGATCGGGACGTAGCTGCCGTGGCCATCGACAACGTGGTCCTCGAGGTCTACCCGTGCGAGTCACCCGACCTCTTCCTCCCCGTCCACCTGCTCCACCTGGTGGAAATGGGGATGACCCAAGGTCAGAACTGGTTCCTCGACGACCTGGCCGATGCCTGTGCTGGCGACGGCCGCTACACGTTCCTGCTCGATGCCACGCCACTTCCCTTTACCGGAGCCCTCGGCTCACCGGTGAATCCGATCGCCCTCCGGTAGCCCTGGTCTGGCGGCCGCATCTCGGGCCTCTGGGATGCGTCCCATCTAGCTCAGGGTTCGGTGTCGCTACTGTTTCGCGCCTTGGCCTTGGCCTGGGCCGTTCGGGCCGAGGCTGCACCTCCCCCCACCACCGGTCCGGTGCGTGGGGGCGGACTCTCGGATCCGGGGACCCGATCGCCATCGGCCACCGATCGGCCGGTCACCGACCAGTGCAGTAACCGGGCCTGGCTGTCCACCAGCGAGGCCGTGCGGATCCCCCAGAACTCGAATCCGTAGCGGTGGCCGGCGACCTGGGCGAGCATGGCGATCAACGTGCCAGCGGCGGCCATGGGGTCGGACCCGGCCGGCGACCCCGAGGTCCCGGACTGGGTGGCGATCACCCGGGCCAGTGTGACAGTGACGGCATTCAGCGCCCGGACCCGTAGGCCCTGAAAGCGAAGGTCCCCTTCGACAGTGGTGAGTTCTACGACCCGGAAGACGGCACGGTTGCGCTCCCAGTAGTCCATGAACCCTTCGACCACCGCCACTGCGGTGTCCCATGACGCATCCTCGGTCCAGTCTCCATCCACCAGGCCGGCCAGGATGCCTGCCCCCTCGACCAGCTCTTCGGCCAGAACGGTGATGGCCGCCTCGACGTTCTCGAAGTACTGGTAGAAGGTGGCCGGTGACGTCCCAGCCTGGCGGGCAATGTCGATCACCCTGATCGATCGCCACGGCGTGGCCACCAGCAGCTCTGCGGTGCACTCGAGCAGACGCTGGCGGGTAGCGAGGCCGCGACGCCCGGGCACCCGGCCGTCGGTGGTGGCGATCAGATCCAGATCGACTTCGGTGGGCTCGGCTACAGGCATGGCGGCCCATGGTACCGACGAGGGGTGTTGGTTGCTGGTGTAGTGCAATCAGTAATCGCAAATTGTCGAGTGCCCGCTCTCTCGCCGTGTTGTCGGGTGCGGGTTCCCCGAGTCTGGAAAGGGCGCCGGGCTAGGGTGGGCGGTTATGGCAACCGGTCCCGCGCCACGCACATTGACGCGGGCCCAGCAGGCTCGTCGTCAACGGGTCATTGACGCGGCCACGTCGCTCGCTCTCGATGGCGGCTACGAAGCGGTCCAGATGCGCGACGTCGCATCACGTGCCGATGTCGCCATGGGGACGGTCTACCGGTACTTCACCAGCAAGGACCACCTGCTGGCCGCATCACTCGTGCACTGGGTGGAACAGCTTGACCTCCGCTTGGCCCAGCAGCCAGCCCAAGGAGCCAGCCCAGCCGAACGGGTCATCGACGCCCTCGACCGAGCGCTGCGCACGATGGGTCGCCAGCCCCAGTTGGTCGGGGCCGTGTTCACTGCGTTGGCATCCCCTGACCCAGCCGCCATCGAGTGCCAGCAGCAGGTCTCGATCCTCATGGAGGGGATCATCACCCGGGCCATCGGTGAGCCCCAGCCCCCGGACATCAGTGACCGGGCCCGCATCCTCGGTCACGTCTGGTACTCCGCCCTCGTCGGCTGGGTGAACGGCTGGAGCAACATGAACCGAGTCCATGACGAACTCGTCGTTGCCATCAGCTTGCTCCTGCCTATCGACATCTACGCCGAGGTCTGACATGACCTCAGCGATCGAGATCCGCAGTCTGGCCAAGCAGTTCGGCTCCATCCGAGCCGTCGACGACCTGAGTTTCGAGGTAGCCCAGGGCCGGGTGACCGGGTTCCTCGGTCCCAACGGCTCGGGCAAGACCACCACGCTGCGGATGCTGCTCGGCCTGGTGTCGGTGACCGAAGGGACGGCCACGTTCGGAGGGACCCGCTACGTCGACCTGGACCACCCGATCCGCCACGTGGGCGCCGCCCTCGAGGCGACCAGCTTCCATCCCGCCCGCCGGGCCGAGGATCATCTCAAATCGGTGGCCCTAGCCGGCGGCGTATCGCTGTCGCGGGTAGACGAAACCTTGGAGATGGTCGGCCTCACCGAGGTGGCCCGTCGGCGCGTCGGAAAGTTCTCCCTCGGCATGCGCCAGCGCCTACAGCTCGCCACTGCGCTGCTGGGGGATCCAGAGATCCTCATCCTCGACGAGCCGGCCAATGGACTCGACCCTCAGGGGATCCAGTGGTTGCGGAGCTTCATCCGCAACCAGGCCAGCATGGGGCACTCGGTGCTGGTCTCCTCTCACCTCCTGTCCGAGATGGAGGAGACGGTCGATGACGTAGTCATCATTTCGCAGGGAACGCTCGTCCTTCAGACCACCCTGGCCGACATGGCCGCCCAGGCCGGAACCGGCACCGGAATGCGGATCCGCACCCCCGAGGTCCGTCGGCTGACCGACGCGCTTGCTGCTGTGCCGGTGGCCTGGAGGCAGGTTGCCGTCGACACCCTGGTCATCGACGGGGCCACTCCGGAGTGGTTCGGCCCCTTCGCAGCCCACCACCAGATCGTCCTCTACGAGCTCATCAACGAGCGCGGCAGCCTGGAGGACGTATTCCTCAGTCTCACCCAGGGGTTCGATGCCGAGCATCCACCGGGCGCCGATGGCCGCAGTGGCCAGTCGGCACCCTTCCACGCGCCGGGTGCACCCACGTGATCGCCATCGTCCGCTCGGAGTGGACCAAACTCCGCACCACCTCGGTCCCATGGATCCTGACCGGGATCGCCCTGGTCATCACCGGGCTATTCATCCTCCTGTACTTCGTCCTCAACGGGCAGACAGGAGGCGGACAAGTCGGGACCGGGACAGACGGAAGTTTCGGGCTACCTCACCCGGGATATCCCCACACCGTCCAGCAGCTGCGCGACCTGCTCGGGCGTGGCCTCGGGGCGTACATCTTTTCGTTGCTCCTCGGCGTACTCATCATCACCACCGAGTTCCGTCACAAGACCGTCACCACTTCGTTTCTGGCTACACCTCGGCGCTCCCAGTTCGTGATCGGCAAAATGATCGCTGCCGCCCTGGCCGGTGCCCTCCTCGCCTGCATCATCCTGGTTGCCACCCTGCTCGGAGCCGGGATCGCCATCGCAGTAGAGGGTGGGTCCTTCACCGCACTATTCGGCCAACTCGGTGCAGTGGCTCCGGGCATGATCCTGGTGTTCGTCCTCTTCGCCCTGCTCGGCGTCGGTGTCGGCTCGCTCATCACCAATCAGGTGGCGGCCATCATCATCTGTTTGGGGTGGTTCCTCATCTTGGAGTCCATCATCGAAGCGCTGTGGCACTGGACGGCCAAGTGGCTCCCGTCAGGGGCCGCCTCGGCGGCTGCCAACGTGACGGCCAGTGGCCGCGAGTCCACCTTCGGGCTCTTCAACTGGTGGCAGGGGTCGCTCTTGATCCTGGCCTACGGACTGGTCTTCGCCGTGATCGGCTCCGTCGTCCTCGCCCGTCGCGACATCACCTGAGCGATTCGGTCGATCGCATCTAGGCTCGCACCATGGCCGATTTCGCCGACAACCGTCTCCCTGCCCACGGACTCGACGCTGATGCCGTCATGTCCCGCCTCGAGGAGTTCTCCGCCGACGACCGCGACTGGCGGGGCGGCCGGGTATTCAGCCTCGTCTACAGCGGTGGCGACGACATCCTCGATCTCCTCACTCGCGCCGGCAACCGATACTCGGCCGAAAATGCCCTCAACACCATGGCGTTTCCGAGCCTCGGGTGGATGCAGCACGACATCATCACCATCACCACCGGTCTGCTCGGTGGAGACCGGCGGCCGGGTGGGAGCGCCGGAGTGCGCGGCTACCTGACCTCGGGCGGGACCGAATCACTGCTCCAGGCGACCAAGACTGCCCGCGACTGGGGCCGCGGGTCACGCAACATCACCCGTCCCAACATGGTGCTCGCCACCAGCGCCCACGCCGCGTTCTCCAAGGCGTCCCACTACTTCGATGTGGAGTGCCGTCGGGTTCCGGTCACCGCCGATGGCAGCGCCGATGTGGGGGCTATGGCTGACGTCGTCGACGACGACACCGTCTTGGTGGTCGGCTCTGCGCCGTCGTATCCGCACGGTGTCATCGACCCCATCGTCGACCTCGGTGCCCTGGCCCTCGATCGAGGGATCCTCTGTCATGTCGATGCCTGCCTCGGTGGCTTCATCCTCCCCTTCCTCGGCACGCTCGGCCACGTCACCAAGCAGTGGGATCTGTCCGTACCGGGGGTCACCTCTATCAGTGCCGACCTGCACAAGTACGGCTACGCCTCCAAAGGTGTCTCGGTGATCCTCTACGGTGACCACGATCTGGCTCGCCTGCAGCCGTTCATCACGTCGGACTGGCTGGGCGGCCTGTACGGGTCCCCATCCATGGCCGGTACCCGTCCCGGTGGGCCGATCGCCGCCGGCTGGGCCGTCCTCCACTACCTGGGCGAGGACGGGTATCTCCGCCTGGCCGGCGACGCCCATCGGGCGGCCGCGGCCTTGCGTGCCTGCATCGAGTCGACCCCGGGGATCGCGCTGCGCGGTGCACCCGATGCCACGGTGTTCGCCTTCGGTGGCACGCCCGATGCTGATGCTGATGACGGTCTCGATACCTTCGCCCTCGGGGACCTCCTGATCGAACGGGGAGGTTGGTACTTCGACCGCCAGACCCCGCCCGACAGCCTGCATGCCACAGTCCACGCCGGCCACGGCGCCGTCATCGACGAACTGTGTGCCGACCTGACCGGAGCAGCCGCCGATCTCGCAGAATCAGGCACTCGAACGGCCGACCGGAGCACCAACTACGGCACCGTCTAGGTTCGCCATCTTGGTTTGACGGATGCAGTGGATAAAACACATCCGCACCTGACTTGCGAACCGGATGCAACCACCCGCCTTTCAACTGAGCGACCGCACCCGTTCCAGGTCCCATGCCACGACAGTTGCGTGGCTGCGTTGACGTCCGGGTCGAGGGACGCACCGCAGGTGATGCTGGCGTCGACCCCGATGGAGGTGGTCGGGCCGAACTGGCCTGGTACTGGAGGAAACACCACTGGCTGAACTACTTATTGAATAACTGGCCGAACTTGGTATCGAATCAGATACCACTCCAGATACC
>JBAXCY010000174.1:0-6061 GCA_037141235.1 Acidimicrobiales bacterium
CGGGCTATGGCTTCGAGGACTACACCCGGATAAAGCACGTAATGAGCTTCATCGGCAGTTGAGCCGACGGGTGGCACCGGTCGGTAGCGCAATGGTGCAAGTGTTGGCAGGGCCACCGGGGGGACTGGTGGAGCAGGACCCGATAAGGGATAGCGAAAACCAGATGGCCGATCAGCAAGGGGAGACCACATGAGCAACGACCTCACCGATAGCAGCGGAGTCCAACACGACGTACGGGGTCCGTTCGGGGCACCGGTTCCCGAACGCGAGGTGGCCACTACCCTTCGAGCGGACGAACTCAACCTCTTCGACTCGACGGCCGTCGCCGTCTCTTCTGTTGCCCCGGCCTACTCCTTGGCCTCGACACTTGGCTTCATCTTCATCATCGCCGGCATCGCCTATGCCGGACCCGCGCTCATGCTCGTGGCGTTCGTCCCGGTGCTCTTCATCGCCGTGGCCTACTTCCACCTGAACCGTCGCCACCCGCACGCCGGGGCTTCCTATGCGTGGCTGTCGAAGCTCGTGCATCCGACGGTCGGCTGGTACAACGGCTGGATCCAGATCGCCACCTCGGTGATCTTCTGCGTGGCCGCCCCGTTCCTGGCCGGCCAGTACACCTTGCTGCTCTTCAACTCCCTCGGGTGGATCTCGGACGCAGCCGCCAACAACGTCTGGTACGTGACGTTCACCGCCTCGCTGTTCCTCGCCTTCGTGACCTTCATCTGCATCTACGGCATCCGGTGGACGACCAACCTCCAGTGGATCCTGGTCATCATCGAGTACGTAGTCATCCTCGGTATGTCGATCGGCGGGATCATCAAGGTGGCCGTCTCGCATCCCAAGGGGTCGACCGCCTTCAACACCGGATGGTTCTGGCCGGGCAACATCCACGGGTACGAGGCTCTCGCCGCCGGTGCTGCCCTTGCGGTGTTCTTCTTCTGGGGTTGGGACACCACGGTCAACTTGAGCGAAGAGTCCAAGGAGTCCAACCGAATCCCGGGACAGGCCGCCATCATCTCGATGTTCCTGCTGCTCTTCGTCTTCATGATCAACTTCATCGCTGTGGAGATGCTGGTACCTGCCAGCCAGATCAGCGCACAGGGCGGCAACATCCTCTTCTACTTCGCCGAACAGCTCGCCGGAGGCTGGGCCAAGTACGTGATGATCTTCGCCGTCATCACCTCGACAGTCGCCACGACACAGACCACTTTGCTGCCGGCGGCCCGGATCAGTTTCGCCATGTCGCGTGACGGTGTCTTCCCCCGGCTCTTCGGGACGATCCACCCGAAGTTCAAGACACCGGCTACCGGTACCCTGGTACTGGCCTTCGTCGCCCTGATCGGCATGTACGGCATCGTCACCTTCGACAGCGCCGCCAACGTGTCGAGCATCCTCGGCTACCTGATCACCGACATCGGCGTCCTGGTGGCGATCTACTACGGCGCCACCGGCTTGGCCTGCGCCTGGGCCTTCCGCAAGGCGGCGTTTCAGAAGACGTCCTTCTTCTTCACCGGCATCCTGCTCCCGGGACTTTCCGGGCTGTTCATGTTCTGGGTGGGCTACGTGGTGATCACATCGAACTGGAACTCCCACATGGCGCCCACGGTGATCGTGCTGGCACTTGGAATCCCAATGGTCATCGTCGCCGCCGTCATGTCCAAAGGCGAGTTCTTCAAGACCAAGCCCGTCGCCTACACCAGCATCGACGAGTAGTCGTGCGGCGGGCCACCGGGCGACTACCCGGTGGCCGTGCTGCACAGCAGTGCCCCAACACCACCCGAGCAGCGAGGTCCAACCAATGATCGTAGGCGTGCCCAAAGAAGTGAAGGCAGACGAGTACCGGGTGGCCATTACCCCGGCTGGTGTGCGCGAGCTGACCGCCGCCGGCCACACGGTATTCGTCGAGAGGGAGGCCGGGGTCGGATCGTCGATACCGGATGCCGACTTCATAGCCACCGGCGCAGAGATCATGGACAACCCTGACGACATCTGGTCGACGGCCGACATGATCCTCGGAGTCAAGGAGCCGATCGCCGTCGAGTATCCGCGGCTCGGCATGAAGAAGGATCAGGTCCTCTTCACGTATCTGCACCTGGCAGCAGGAAGGGCCTGCACCGAGGCGCTCATCGCCGGAGGCAACACCGCAATTGCCTATGAGACCGTCCGGCTACCCGACAACTCGCTGCCCTTGCTTACTCCGATGAGCGAAGTCGCCGGTCGGATGGCACCGCTCATGGGAGCGCATCACCTGATGCGGCCCGGGGGTGGACGCGGCACCCTGGTCTGCGGTGTGCCCGGTGTGCGCTGCGCCAAGATCGTGATCCTGGGGGCTGGAGTGGCCGGCATGGCGGCAGCCACGCTGGCCGTGGGCATGCACGCCGAGGTCTACATCCTCGACCGCAACTTGGAGCGCCTCCGCCAGGTGGATCACCACTTCCGTGGCGGACTCGAGACGGTGGCATCGAGCACACATGCGATCGAAGAGGTCTGCGTCGACGCCGACATCGTGATCGGCGCCGTGCTGGTGGTGGGAGCCAAGGCACCCAAGCTCATCTCCGACGACTTGGTGGCGCAGATGCGCGACGGCTCGGTGCTTGTCGACATCTCGGTCGACCAGGGCGGTTGCTTCGAGTCGACCCGGCCCACCACGCATTCGGACCCGACCTTCGAGGTCAATGGTTCGATCTTCTACTGCGTGGCCAACATGCCCGGGGCCGTCCCTCACTCTTCGACTCATGCACTGGTGAACGCCACCATGCCGTACGTCCTGAACATCGCCAACCACGGATGGCGCGATGCCGTCCGAGAGGATGCGGCACTGGCCGAAGGTGTCAACGTGGTGAACGGTACGGTCGTCTACGAGCCGGTGGCCGAGGCCCACGGCATGGACTACCGGCCACTGGCCAAGTTCGTAGCCTGATCCGTCCTGCCTGCGGGATTCGTCCAACCGGCCTGAGCCATCCGAGCCATCCAAGCCATCCAAGCCATCCAGTGTCGAGCACTCACCACCGATGACATGCACCCGATCAGATGAGGTGTCGTGCGGGTTCCGATCCGGGAGCGAGCGGCGCGGTGGCGAGGTGTACTGGAACGGCCATGCCTTCTGGAAGGTCAGGCGCGGCCACCGGGTCGAGGCGGGCGGTGCGCAACGGCACTACGCCAGCCCACACGGGCAGGGCCAGGTCGGCCTCGTCATCGTCGGGGGGACCCTCGCTGATCTTCACCGAGGCCTCGTCGAGGGCCAGTCGGAGCACCATGGTGGCCGCGAGCTCCTTGGTCGACGGAGGGCGGGCGTACTCCCACTGCCCGGGAGCGACGTGGTTCGAGATGGCCCGCAGCCCAGCCAACTTCATCTCGGGGTCGACCAGGACCTCGGGGAGTCCGTAGACCATGGCGCACCGGTAGTTGACGGAGTGGTTGAAGATCGAGCGGGCCAGCACCAGCCCGTCGACCAAGGTGACGGTCACGCAGACGGGGGTCGGCGTCTTGGCCGCTCGCAGGCTCTGACTTGCCGCCGAACCATGCACAAGCAGGTAGTCGTCGTCTCGCCCATAGGTGGTGGGGACCACCATGGGCCATCCGTCGACCACGAGTCCGAGGTGGCAGACGAAGCCTGCGTCGAGCACGGCGTACAGGCCCTCCTTGCCGTGCGATCCCTGCTCGGGGAGCCGACGGAGCCGCACCCGGTCCGTCGTCGGCCCCGGGTCGGTACCCTGGTCGCGCCCACTGTCGCTGCCTGTCATGGGACGATTGTGGCACGCAGTACGGGCTGGTCCGCCTTCCGTCATCAATTGGAGCGTCGTCGAAGCACCTGTCACCACGAGGGGGAGCACCGCTCCCCGAGGAGCGTCACCTAGTGAAGCAGATCGGATCATCCATCGACGGGGCCTCGGCTAGGACCGCCCCCGTATTCGACCCGGCCACCGGTGCACAGACCGCTGAGGTGGTCCTGGCCAGCGTGGCCGACGTCGACCGAGTCGTCCAGGCATCAGCTACTGCGTTTGCGTCCTGGCGGGACACGTCGTTGACCGCTCGCAGCCGCATCCTCTTCGCCTTCCGCGAGCTGGCCGATCGCCACCGCGACGATCTGGCCCGCCTGATCACGGCCGAACACGGAAAAGTGCTGGAGGATGCCCGAGGCGAAGTGGCCCGCGGCATCGAGGTGATCGAGTTCGCCTGCGGCATCCCGCATCTGATGAAGGGCGAGTTCTCCGAGGACGTGTCGACCGGCGTCGATGCATCGTCGATACGCCAGCCGCTCGGCGTAGTGGCCGGCATCACCCCGTTCAACTTTCCGGTCATGGTGCCCATGTGGATGTACCCGGTGGCCATCGCCTGCGGTAACACATTCATCCTGAAGCCGTCCGAGCGCGATCCATCGCCGTCCGACCTGATCGCGGAGTTGTGGAGCCAAGCCGGCCTACCTGACAACGTGTTCTCCGTGGTCCACGGCGATGCCGAGGCGGTCAACGCTCTGCTGGACCACCCAATGGTTTCCGCCATCTCCTTCGTCGGATCGACCCCGATCGCCCGACACGTGTTCGAGCGCGGCCACGCTTCGGCCAAGCGGGTACAGGCACTGGGCGGAGCCAAGAACCACGCCGTGGTACTGCCCGACGCCGACTTGGACTCGACCGCGGATGCACTGATCGCCGCCGGATACGGTTCGGCCGGCGAGCGGTGCATGGCTATCAGTGCGGTGGTGGTGGTCGGCGATGCCGACCCATTGGTTGCCGCAGTGGCCGCGCGCGCACAAGCACTAGTGACCGGACCGGGCACCGATCCGACCTCGGATATGGGGCCTCTCATCACCCAGGTCCACCGCGACCGGGTGGCCGGCTACGTCGACTCGGCGGAGGCCGATGGCGCTGACATCGTGGTCGACGGCCGGGGCCTCGACATCGACGGCGACGGGTTCTTCTTCGGCCCGACCTTGGTCGACCGGGTGACCCCGGACATGTCGGTCTACCGGGACGAGATCTTCGGCCCTGTCCTGGCTGTTCTGCGAGTCGACACGCTCGACGAAGCCATCGCCCTGGTGAACGCCAACCCGTTCGGAAATGGCACTGCCATCTTCACCCGGGACGGCTTCTCGGCCCGCCGGTTCCGACGGGATGTATCGGTGGGCATGGTCGGCATCAACGTGGCCATCCCGGTCCCGATGGCTTACTACTCCTTCGGCGGGTGGAAGCAGTCCCTGTTCGGCGACGCTCACATCCACGGGATGGAGGGGGTCCGCTTCAACACCCGACTCAAGTCGATCACCACCCGGTGGCCCGATGACCAAGGTGCGGCCGATACCGGCCGGATCGCCCTGCACTTCCCCTCTGGCGACAAGCGCTGAGTCCGATGGCGATCGACAGAGAGAGTGGTACTGCGAGCATGGAGATCGACAGTGGCGGCGTGACCATCTACGTCGAGGTGACCGGGGAGGGCCGGCCGGTCGTACTACTCCACGGGTTCCCCGATTCCGGTGCGCTGTGGCGTCATCAGGTCCCGGTATTGGTGGCTGCCGGATTCCAGGTCATCGTGCCCGACCTGCGTGGCTTTGGAGCCTCAGGTGTGCCCGAGGAGGTCGATGCCTACTCAATGATCCACTCGGTCGGCGATGTAGTGGCCATCTTGGATCACCTGGGGCTGGAGCGGGCCCACATCGTTGGACACGACCTAGGAGCCGCTCTGGCCTGGGCCTTCGGCGCATTTCTGCCGGATCGGGTGGATCAACTGGTCACCCTGTCTGTCGGACAGGCGTCGAGCTTCCGGGCCGCAGGGATCGCACAGCTCTCCCTGTCCTGGTACGTCTTCTTCTTCCAGTTCGTCGGGGTGGCCGAGCAGTGGCTGTCGGCTGATGGCTGGGCCAACTACCGCGAGTGGTCTGACCACCCAGACACAGAGGCCATCATCGCCCGGTGGGAGGCAACCGGCACCTTGACCGCCGGGCTCAACTGGTATCGGGCCAACATCACCCCGGAAGGGTGGGTAGCCCCGCCGCTCGATCTACCCCTCGTGCAGGCCCCGACCATGGGGGTGTGGAGCAGTGGGGACTTCGCCCTCACCGAGG
>JBAXCY010000175.1:0-5959 GCA_037141235.1 Acidimicrobiales bacterium
AGAACGAGGCAGTCATGAAGATCCTGTCCACACCTGACGGATCAGCCGACGGGTTGGCTGACTTCGACTTCGAGCGGCGCTATGTGACGATTCCAGACGGTGATGGCGGATCGCTGCGTGTCCACGTGGTCGAGGCCGGTCCCACCACCGGCCGACCGGTGGTGTTCCTCCACGGGAATCCGTCGTGGTCGTACATCTGGCGCCACCAGATCCAGGCCGTGGCCGATGCTGGTTACCGGGCCATCGCCGTCGACCTGGTGGGGATGGGTATGTCGGACAAGCCCAGTGAGATGGGCGACTACTCGGTGGCCAGGCACGTGAAGTGGATGCAGTCGGCACTGATCGACGAACTCGGACTCGAAGACATCACCTTCATCCTCCACGACTGGGGGGTGATCGTGGGGCTGCGGCTGGTGGCCGTGGCCGCCGATCGGGTGGCCCGGGTGGTGTGCTCCAACTCTGGATTTCCGGTGCGGGATCCGGCCCGCCCGCTGCCCGAGGTGATCGAGGCTCGTGGGCCCTATGCGGACTTCCAGAAGTTTGCCGCCGAGGTAACCGAGTGGGAGCCGTGGGCCATGCTGGCGGGATGCATGGTGACCACGCCGTCGGATGCGCTCATGGCCGCCTATCGGGCCCCGTATCCTGATCACTCGCTCACCATCGGCAGTAGGGCGTTCACGCAGCTGCTGCCGACTCGGCCGGACAACCCGATGCTTCCTGGGAACTTCGCCGCCCTCGAGGTCCTCACCGGTTTCGATCGACCGTTCTTGACCATCTACTCGGATCGGGACATCGTCGCCCCCGATGGCTACCAGGCTCTGGTTACGTGGATCCCCGGGGCTGTCGGGCAACCGCACGTGATCCTCGAAGGGGGCGGACACTTCCTGCAGGAGGATCTGCCCGAGGAGTACAACGCGGTGCTTTGCGCCTGGTTGGCCGCCACCGAGTGAGGTAGCAGCCAGGGCTGTCGGTGACCTGTTTCTGGTCGAGGTGCAACAGGGTCGAGGGTGGCAAATGTGACTTTTGACTCTATTGGCGACGCGCCTCCGTTGCCGACAATAGGGCTCTAGGCAGATGAGCAGCATCGAGGCGATGAGGTGACAGTGATGAGCGGATGGATGTCGCCACATTGGGCGACGAAGCACGAGGGCAGATGCCTGGCCGAGGAGGCAGAGCAGTTCCTGACCGGTACCTACGTGCAGTCGCTGCTGCTCCAGGGCACGGACATACCGGAGTGGGCGTGGGTGAGCTTGCTGGCCCATACCCCGCAAGCCGAGTTGTCCGGTCGAATGGATGACCTGCCGCAGGCATGGCAGGCCGATCCGGTCACGGTGTTGTGGCTGTGCGCGGTAGCGCTCCTCGCCCAAGAGGTGCTGGAGGTGGCCGAGTCGAACGGTTGCACGGTGGGGGAGTTACAGCGAGCGCTGATCTCTGAGTTCGAGACCGGCCGGCGTCGAGAGGGATCCACCCAGACGATGGGTCCCAGTCGGTTCATCCAGGAGGTGCGGTCGACCCTGAGCCGGAGCCACGGACGGCAAGCGAGCACTGGCGGTAAATGAGCACGGAGGAAAAGTGACCACTCGAGGCAGGCGGAGCCTGCAGTCAGTAAGGGGCCTGCAGTCAGTAAAGGGCCAGCAGTCAGTAAGGAGCCAGCAGGCCGGCCAGCATCGGGAAGTGCTGCACGTTCAGGGTCAGCAGTTCGGCATCCAGGATCAGGGCGGTGGCTGCAATGAGGTAGTCAGCCGCGTCTATCCCTGGGTGGGAGCGCCGATACGTTCGCGCTAGGTCGCCAGCCAGCCTGGCCACCGATTCGGTCACCGGCAACCAATCGAACGCAAGGAAGAGTCGCTCCGTGGCAGACAGTTCGCCATCACGTACTCCGGACAGGAGTTCGAAGCGAAAGACTTCGCTGGCTGCCAGGGGTTCGCCAGCAAGAAACTGGTCGTGGAGTAGCGCCACGGCACTGGGATGACCCCGAAGGTGATCGACGGCGATGCTGGTGTCGACGACTCTCAATCGAGGCCGAGCCCCTCGAGTCGTCGGCCGAGATCCCCGCGAATCGAGTCCACGTACTCAGCACCGCCCATGGGTCGGTCTGCCCAAGCACCAGCACTGTCGTCGAGGGCCCGCAGCCGATCATCAAGCGACCGTTCCCCGTAGGTGTGGCGCACGGCACGGCGAATCGACTCGGAACGAGAAGCTCCCGAGGTAGTGCCAGCGCGATCGAGCAGTGCCAGCTCGTCCTCGCTCAGGTAGATCTGCACACGCACCATGGTGTTGGTACACACCATGTGGTGTTTCTACGTCTTTCAGGTGTGGGGGAGTACCGGATCTCCTGCCTGTTCGAAAACCCGAAATACCCGTTCCCAACTGGGCAAACGACCCAGGAGAGTGTCACACCCGACTGGCAAAATAGCTACATGAAAGACACCACGAACATCAGAAAAATTCAACCGAAATCGCCGAAAGACTGGATGAGTTCGTACGGCGCTGCGTCGAACAACGGGGCCGCCAGGGCGACCGAAGCATGGCTGACCGGACGCGGTCTGTCCTCGGTGGCCAAGGAGATCCAGTCCTCTCCATTGGAGTACCCGCTTCCGGCACCCGGCCGAAAAGAGGCGCTTCGCCAGTTGGGAGATGCGTGCGCAGTGGCTTGCGAGGCTTCTAGCCGGACCTTCAAGTTGCTGAACGGGAAGTTGAAGTCCAGCACCAAGCCCAAGGTCTTGGAACTGCATGAGGTCATCGTGGCCGCGGCCGACGAGTCGGAGCTGTGGATGCGCAGACTGGCTCAGCTGTGCGGCGGCCTATCCACGCACCGGGCCGGCAGCAAGCGCATGGCACGGGCTGATCGAGCGCTGGTGATGGCATTGAAGAATGGCGACAACCCCATCGATCTGGTGGACGACGGCTTGTGGCACAACGCCGCCACCTTTGACGAATTCTCGGTCGAGCTGGCTGGCGACCTCGTGCGGATGGTGATCGACCATGATTGCTGCCTGTCGATCGAACATACGGACGCACTTCCGAGGTTCCGGATCGACTGCATCGTCGATCCAGTAGGCGATGTGATCGTGGAGCTCGGGTGCGACATGGAGCTCGACCGAGATGCACTGGTCGAGCTCGGCTGGTCTGACGAGGGGGGTCGGATCTGGGCCAGATACGAGGACCCGATGTGGATCCTGCGGCCGGTCGAACTGATCAAAGCCACGCTCACCGATCATCTGGGCGTGCAATCACCAGGGGAGTTGGCGTTGTCTATCGAACGGTGATGTCCGGCTCGTCGGCGACCATGGCACCACTGAGCAGCGCCTCCACCTGGGGGCGGTGGGGGAGGCTCGGGAATGCACCATGTGCCGTGGTCGCCAGCGCCCCGCAGGCCGAGGCGTAGCGGTACGCCTCGGCTTGGGGGAGTCGGCGGGCAATAGCGGACGCCAACCCTCCGCAGAAGGCATCACCGGCCCCGGTGGCATCGATGGCATGGACCGGGAATACCTCGGTCTCCAGGACTTCGTCGGACCCGGTGCAGACGAGCAGCGAGCCAGCCGACCCCCGGGTGATGCAGACATCGCCCTTGGTGCGCGCCAGTAGCGCCCAGGCCGCGGCCAGTGCACCGTCCCGGGTCGATGTATCGATCCCGGTCAACAAGGCGGCCTCGGTCTCATTGGGGATGAGGAGGTCGACCAGCGACAGGATCTCGTCGTCGAGCGGTCGGGCCGGCGCCGGGTTGAGGATGGCCAGCACACCGTGCGCGTTGGCCAGTTCCAGGGCTCGTCGCACCGTGTCGAGCGGGACCTCCAACTGACAGAGGAGCACGGTGGCGGACGCGATGTCGTGGGCGTAGCGGTCGACGATCGCCGGGGTGAGCGCCTCGTTGGCCAGGGGCACCACGATGATGCGGTTGTCGCCGTTGTGGTCCACTTCGATGTGGGCGATACCGCTCGGGCCGTCCACCACGGTCAGGAAGCGGGTATCGCACCCTTCGAGACGCACGGCGTCGTAGAGAATGTCGGCGGCCGAGTCGGAGCCGATGCACCCGATCATGGCGGTGGGAACTTCTTGGCGAGCGGCTGCCACCGCCTGATTTCCGCCTTTTCCGCCGGGGAGCATGGTGAAGTTGTCGCCGAGGATCGTCTCCCCGTCATCGGGCATCCGAGACGCACGTGCGGTGACGTCCAAATTCAGCGAGCCGACCACGACGATCTGCGGGGTGTCGTCCGGCATGGCGACCGTGCCGTCTGGATTCGTCACGGGATAGCCGCGATGGCATCAATCACGAGTTCGAGCGCCGCATCGCTGTCGATGGTGACGGCCACCCGCACGCTCGCAGGGTGGTCGATCTTGGTGCCACGACGATCGGCCAAAGTGGCGCCGCGAGCCGGACCGCTACCCGTAGCCACCTCGATGGCCATGTCTTGGAACTCGAACAACTCGGGATGGGTGAGTGCGAGTACGGCACACGGGTCGTGGAGGGGTCCGATGGCATCCTCGAAGAAGATGCCCTGGTAGCGCTGGGCGTAGGTATCGAAGAGGTCGGCCATGAACTCGGCGATCGAGGTGTCTTGGGTGCGGACGCGATGGCTGAACTCGGGGGTGACCAGGAGCTGGTGGGTCACGTCGAGGGGCGCCAAGACGAGCGGGACTCCAGAGGTCAAGACGATCGAGGCGGCCTCGGGGTCAGCCCAGAAGTTGAACTCGGCACTAGGCGTGATGTTGCCGAAGGCGATTCCTCCTCCCATGATCGAGATCCCGGCGATCCGGTTGGCCAGCGTGGGATCGGCCCGCAGGGCGAGGGCGATGTTCGTCAGAGGACCGGTAGCCACCAGCCAGCAGTCTGCGATCCGGCGCGTGGTGTCGATGATGGCTTCTACGGCGGTGACGGGGGAGGGCTCGATGCGCAAGGTGGGGAGGGAGGGACCGTCGAGTCCGGACTCGCCGTGGAGGACCGGCGGGAACGTGGATCGGGCGATCAGCGGCCGGGCCGCTCCCGAATGTACGGCTGCCCTCAGGTTGAAGAGTTGGGCGGCGACGAGCGCATTGTGGGTAGAGCGATCAAGGGGAGCGTTGCCGGCCACGGTGGTGATGGCGAGGAGGTCGGCATGCCTGGAGGCGAGCAGAAGGGCGACCATGTCGTCGTGGCCCGGGTCGCAGTCCAGGATCATCGGTAGTGCCACTACGTACCTCCTTGGCCCTGGGTCGCTGTTGCCTGGTCACGCTACCGTCCTTTGCCCGGCGGACCCGATGGGGCGGACTCGATGGGGCGGCGAGGCGAGACGGCGAGGCGGGCTGTCGCAGTGAACAGTTACCGATCCGAGCCGAAGCACTTCGGCGCCGCCTTCATGGTCGGGTTCGTGGCTGCTCGGCGTGAGTCCGGCGTTCCGACGTGCGTATTTCACAGCATCAAATGAGTGTGTAAAGTGATAGCATCATAGTATGGCTTCGATGAGGACCACCTTTACGCTGGACGAAGCGTTGGCCGAGCGTGCTCATCAGCTCGGCGTCAATATTTCCGCGGCAGCTCGGCGCGGCGTCGCCGATGCGGTCAGTGCGGCACTGGCGGAGTCCGATCGGTCTGCGTACTTGAGAATGCCCGAACAGGTGGACCCATCCTGGGCCGATGCAGAAGCCTGGGGTGAGCCTTGAAGCGAGGCGAAATCTGGTTGGCCCGTGTTGGCGGCAAGAGTCGACCCGTATTGGTGCTCACGCGACCAGCGGTGCTCGACGTTCGTGAGTTCGTTACGGTGGCCGAGGTCACCACCTCGATCCGAGGCCTAGCCGCTGAGGTGCAGATCGATCACCTGGAGATCGGATTGGATCGACCCTCGGTGATCAACTGCGACGGTCTCCACACCATCAGTCAGGCTTCGCTCCGCGGTCCCGTAGGACGTGTGCCTGAAGGCGTCATGCACGATGTCTGCTCGGCGATCAGCTACGCCCTTGGTTGCTGAGATCAGCAGGTACG
>JBAXCY010000176.1:0-5948 GCA_037141235.1 Acidimicrobiales bacterium
CGGTCCGATCGATCCCGCGGTCCGATCGGTCCGATCGGTCCGGCGGGGCTAGTCGAAGGGTGTTCCGAGGGGCAACGGATCTAGATATCGTCGTTGTTGGACGGCTGTCCAACTCTGGGTCCCATCCTGGCCTAATGTCTGGGCTATGCAGAGTTCTCGCAGATTCCAGGCCCTCGCGTCGGCGGCTGTGGCGACAACGGCTCTTGTTGCCCTCGTCATCGTGCCGACTTCCACCGTGTCGGCCGCCACCCAGGTGGACAACGCCAAGGTGACCACTATCACCATGAAGGCGTCCAAGCCGTACACACCTCAACCCATCAACGGTGGCACCGACGACTATCACTGCACCCTGATCGACCCGCATCTCACCAAGAACTCGTTCATCGTCTCGAGCGAGTTCTTCCCCGGTAAGGGCGCATCTGCCAAGGAGGTCCACCACGCCATCTTGTTCATGGTGCCGCCGTCACTGGCTGCTGAAGCCCGGACCGCCGACAACGGTGGCAAGGGATGGACCTGCTTCGGTGAACCGCCGGTCCTCGGCAAGGGACTGGTCCAGTTCCTGCAGATGCCCTGGTTGAGCGCGTGGGCCCCGGGCCATGGCAAGGACGTCATGCCGCTGAAGACAGGCACCCCGTTGCCAGCCAAGAGCCTCATCATCATGCAGGTCCACTACAACCTGCTGATGGGTGACAAGGCAGTTACTTCTCGAGCCGAGCTCGACACGGTGCCAGCCTCCACCAATCTGCGGCCGACGTCGATCCAGCCCCTGGTGTCCACGCCCAACATCCCCTGTCCTGCAGGTGTCACCGGACCGCTGTGCGACCGCACCGCCGAGCTCGCCGACCTGTCCAAGCGGTTCGGCCCCTACATGGTGATGTTCGATGCCGGCATGGAGACGATCTGCGGCAAGGACCCGGTGCACCCGCCCGAGGGGAATACCACGTCGTGTACCTGGCACATCAGCAAGCCCGGGTACATCGTCCGGGTCGCACCGCACATGCACCTGATCGGCACATCGATGAAGATAACCCTCAATCCCGGTACGCCTCAGGCCTCGGATCTGATGAACGTGCCGAAGTACAACTTCGACTACCAGAAGGCCTACAACCTGAAGAAGTGGGTCAAGGTGGTCCCTGGTGAGTCCGTGGAGGTCAGCTGCACCTACAACCCTCGACTAGCCCAGGAGCTGCCAGCACTGCGCAAGCTGCCGCCGCACTACATCACCTGGGGAGACGGTTCGTCCGATGAGATGTGCCTCGGTCTGATGTGGGAAGTTCCTGCCAATGCCAAGGCTGCCGTGGACTGGGCCCACCCAGCAGGTGGCCTCAGCCTGGGTGGAGGACACCCCGGCGGTGACGGAGTGACCGGCGCCCATATGGGTTCGGACGGCCGACCGGCCGACACCACGCCGACCACCACCGGCTGATCGCCAGTCGGACACTGGATCGGATGGAGACACTCGCCTCCAGCCAACCCCTCCAGCCAACCTCTACAGCCAGTGGCGCCGTTTGAAGATCTGATAGAGGGTCACCGAGGTGGCGATCATGAGGCCGAGCGCCATCTGGTAGCCGTAGCGGAAGTGGAGCTCTGGCATGTGGTCGAAGTTCATGCCGTAGACCGTGCCGACCAGGGTCGGAGCAAAGAGGATGGCGGCCCACGCCGAGATCTTCTTGACCTCTTCGTTCTGGGCCATGCTGGCCTCAGTCAGGCTCCGCATCTCGTCGTTCTGGCGTTGTCCGACCAGCGTCGCCTGAACGGTCAATGCATTCTCGAGCACGGATCGGAATGCATCGGCCCGCTCGACGATTCGAATGGCGTGATCTTCGACGTCACGCAGGTGGCGCTGCAGTTCCAGGTCGACGTGGTACTTGTCGAAGCCAGCGATGAAGCCGTCGAGGACTTTGATCAGCGGATGGGTGGCCCGCTGGAACTCGATGACCTCTCTTGAGAGGTCGTAGATCCGCCGGGACACGGCGGGGTCCCCGCCGAACAACTGATCCTCGATCTCATCGATGTCGTTCTCCAGGCCGTTGACCACCGGGCCGTACTCGTCGACGATCTGGTCGAGGATGGCATACAAGACCCCTTCGGGCCCGTGACGCAGGAGGTCTGGTGCCTGCTCGAGGCGTTTGCGCACCTTGGCGAGGTCAGGGGTCTCGGCGTGACGGATAGTGACGATGAAGTCAGGACCGGTGAATACATGGAGCTCGCCGAACTCGACCTCCTCGGTTTCGTCGATGTAGTGGGCGGGGCGCAGCACCGTGAACAGCGTGGTTCCGTACCGCTCCGACTTCGGGCGCTGGTGGGCGGTGATGGCGTCCTCCACGGCGAGGTGGTGGAGACCGAACTCCTCAGCCACCGATCGAACTTCCTCCACGTCGGGCCGGTAGAGCCCGATCCACGCCATGCCGTGGTGAGCCCGGGCCACCTCGTACGTCTCGTCCAAGCTGGCCGGGCTGGCCACCGCCTTGCCATCGACGTACACCACGTTGTTGACGAGCATCTGGACTCCGGGTCGATTGAAGGGTCAACGGTCACTGAGTGGCCTTCGACCTTGGTGGGAACATGTTCACGGTACCGCCATTGCTTCCCGAAATTGCGCAGGTGGTCGTTACAGCACCTACGCCTCATGGCGTAGCGCCTGATCGTGGTCTGGTCGAATCCGAGCCCTTAGGACCGAAGGCAGTTGCGAAACCCACCTGGCCTATCGGGACAATCGATACGCTGAGCACATGCACCGTGCCTCTGTCGTGGCCCGACAAGCGGCCCTGGCTGTCGTTCCTCGAAGGGCCGATCGCGTCTGCAGGAGATGGTTCCGATGATCTTCTGGTGGTGTGCGCTGGGTCTGGCCCTGGCCGTCGCCTACATGGTCATCTATACGTTGCTGCGCACCTCGGCAGACAACCGGCGATGGTACGAGCGGCTCCGCCGACCGACCGGCTCATCTGCGGGGTCATCGGTGTCCGAACAGGCCGGGTCCGACGACCCTTGACTCGATGGAGGACGAGCGTCGGTGCCGCCGGGGGAGTAGCGGCACAATTGATTGGGATCTAGGGCGCGCATCCCCCAAACACCGAGTGTTCGCCACTACCGTCGTTACCTTGAGGGGCGCAGACGAAAGGAGCCACGAAGTGGCATCTGATACCGAAGTAGTCGTCGTGCAGGGAGGTCTGCCCTCCAAGGTTGTTTGGCAGATGGAGTTGGTCGTCGGCATCATCACCTTGATCCTCGGAGTGATCCTCGCCCTGCGGCCGTCGCAGTCGCTGAGCGCCATCTGTGTGTTCATCGGGATCCTGCTGATCATCGGGGGCATCTTCCACTTCATCCGTGCCCTCGACCATGACGAACAGCATCGAGCCTGGATTGTCATTGCCGGGTTGCTCGAACTTGTGATCGGCATCGTCATGATCCGACACCTGGGCCTGACCAAGTCGGTGATCGGACTGCTCATCGGGATCGTGTGGATCGTCCAGGGTGTGGTGATGCTGCTGGCCGGAATCATGGGAGGCAGCAAGGGTTCTCGTGGATGGGCGATCGGTTTCGGCGTGGTCAGCTTGATCGCTGGCATCGTGGTTGTCTGCGTTCCCGAAGAGTCCGTCACTGCTCTGGCCACCCTGCTCGGCATCTGGTTCATCATCATGGGGATCTTCGAGATCATTGGCGGCGCCGTGCTGCGGTCTGAACTCAAGAAGGCAGACGCCTGAGCCCTTGTTCCGATCGGTCAGTAATGGCCGGGTTTCAGTCGCACCACGCGCAGGGGCCGCTTCGGCGGCCCCTGTGCATTTCCGGGGTGAGGGTAAATCGGATAGGGCGTATCCGATACGCGTGAGGCCCGGAGCTCAGTAGTTGCGAATCGTTTGCAATTAGGTCAGTATTGCCACTTGATGTCCCACCGAGACAGGTTCCACGAACTCGGCGCTTGCGGGGGCAGTTCCACGTGACGGGGCTGACAGCGACGCAGCCCCAAGAGGCGACCACTCGAATCGGCCGCATCGGTGCGCTACTGGATCCCAAACAGTGGCGTCAGGTGACATGGATGTTCGCCAGCATCGCCGCTATGCACGTGATCGGCTTCGGAGTGTTCATCGCCTTCGTCGTGCCCGGCCACTACAAAGGTCTGGGCATCGGGGTATGCGTGCTGGCCTACACGCTCGGACTTCGACACGCCTTCGACGCCGACCACATCTCGGCCATCGACAACACGACACGCAAGCTCATGAGCGATGGGAAGAAGCCGCTCAGCGTCGGCTACTTCTTCGCCTTGGGGCACTCGAGCATCGTCGTGGCTATCGGAGTGGGTGTGGTGGTAGCCGAACGGACGGTCTACAACGCTGTGTCCGACAGCAGTTCCGCCCTGCAGCAGTTCGGTGGCGTGTTCGGCACCGTGGTGTCTGCCGGGTTCCTGTTCCTGATCGGGGCGTTGAACCTCATCATCCTGGGCGGGATCATCAAGGTATTCGCCATGATGCGTCTCGGTGATTTCGATGAGGCCGAGTTGGAACGTCAGTTGGAGAACCGTGGTCTCATGTACCGGTTCTTCGGCCGGTGGATGGGCTCGATCACCAAGGAGTGGCAGATGTATCCGGTGGGGGTCGTATTCGGTCTGGGCTTCGATACCGCCACCGAAGTCGCCCTGCTCGGTACCACAGCGCTACTGGCCTCGCACTCCCTTCCTTGGTACGCCATCATGTGCCTGCCCATCCTGTTCACCGCCGGAATGTGCCTCATGGACACCCTGGATGGATGCTTTATGAATGTGGCCTACGGCTGGGCCTTCTTCAACCCGGTACGCAAGGTGTTCTACAACTTGACCATCACTATGCTCTCGGTAGTCATCTGCTTCTTCGTGGGCACCATCGAGGTCCTCGGCCTGCTGCCTCACGAGTTGCACCTGTCCGGACCGTTCTGGGACTACATGGCGGGGTTCAATCTGGATGCGGCCGGGTACGTGATCGTGGGGTTGTTCGTGGCCACCTGGGCGGTTGCCCTCATCGTGTGGCGAGTCTTCCGGGTAGAGGACCGATGGTCGGCCAGGCTGCAGGGCCACGAGGCCTTCGAGAATGAAGCGGCCATGGATCTCGAATGCGGAGTACTGACGCCGGCGCGACCCGCCGCCTGAAACCGCAGATACGTTCTTCGAGGTACTAGTAGACGAGGTCACTGTCCTAGCATCGTTACGTTCGCCCAGGCACCGACGGAGGCCACGTGTTCGAAAAGCATCGGGAGCACGAGGCAGAGAAGGAACGTCTCCATGCTGTCGCAGTATGGCAAGTCCGCCACGACGCCTATGTCGAGATGATCGACACGGCAAAGAACTTCGCTGGCACGTCGGTCGTAGGCTTGCTGCTGTCGGCCGGGGAGACCGTCTTCCTCACGGTGACAGATACGTCGCTCATCGAGGAGCGACGCGGCAGGGGGACCTACCAGGGGCACTCGCAGGGGATATCCGTACCCGTCATGAAAGTGGCGGGACGGCAGATCCGATACCGGGTGGGGGCGTCCAAGGGACATTTCGTCCAAGGCGACCTGTCGCCGACCGCAATCGACACCGGCACTACCTACATCACCTCGACTCGAGTCATCTTCCAGGGTGCCAACCAGACGAGAGAGTGCGCCTTCGCCAAAATGATCGGGTTCGACCACGCTTCTGATACTGGAACCACCACGTTCTCGGTGTCGAACCGCACGAAGCCCACCACCATCGAGTACGGGGAATCTGTGGTCGCCACCTTCGAATTCCGCCTCGATCTGGCTCTGGCTCACTTCGGTGGCACCCTGGACGAACTGGTGTCCGGGCTCGAGGCCGACCTGGTCGCCGTCGACGGAGATCGACCGGATGCGGCAGTGGTGTTGCCAGAAGCGGCCCCATTGGCTCCTCCGGCCGAGGCTGCGCTGGCTCCTCCGGCCGAGGCTGCGCTGGCTCCTCCGGCCGAGGCTGCGCTGGCTCC
>JBAXCY010000177.1:0-5866 GCA_037141235.1 Acidimicrobiales bacterium
CGCTGGCTCCTCCGGCCGAGGCTGCGCTGGCTCCTCCGGCCGAGGCTGCGCTGGCGGCTGTCCCAGTACCCGCCCCCCCGGATTCGTCGGCCACATCCTCACCTCCATCCCCACCTCCATCCCCAGCACCTGACCCGAATGCAGTTCCCTCGGCCGTTGCCGTGGAACCACCGCCGGTGGCGGAAGTCGCCCCAAGGCCAGTGCCCGCTCCAGGCTGGTTCCCGGACCCATGGGGGGTGGCCCCGCTGCGCTGGTGGGATGGCACAGCTTGGTCCTGGCAAACAGTGGACCCATTGTCTCCAACTGTGCCGCCGGCCTGACTACCGGCAGAATGTCCCCATGAGTGACTGGCAGGCCATTACCAACCGCAACTCCCGATCCGTTCAGACCACCATCGGATGGATCTTCTGGGACCCTGGAGCCGTGGCGCGCTACGAGGCAGCCGGACTTCCTGAGGGACTGGCCGGACCACTGGGCTACATCGCCTCGCGTTCGGCACCGTTGGCTCACGCCGGCCCCTCCGCAGTAACGGCCGCATTCGGATCGATCAGCCCGCTCGGCATCAGCGCTGTGTTCGAACTGCTGGATGCGGAGGGCTTCGCTCGGATGTGGGCCGAACGCGATGCGGCGGTGGCCGACGGACTGGCCCAGTACGCGCCCCAAATCATGGCACCGTTGATCGAGTTCGGACCAGAACTATGGGAGGTCGTCTCGGCACTTCCCCTGGCCGGGCGGGTCTTCTTCGGTGCCCACTTGGACATGGAGCGGCCGACTGATCCGCTGCTATCGGGATGGCATGCCGTCAACTGCTTACGCGAGTGGCGGGGCGACACGCACTGGGCGCTGGTGGTAGCGGCCGGACTCACCCATGCTGAGGCCTCCATTCTCCACAACGCCTGGGTTGGCTACGAGTCTGACTGGTTGGCCCGATCACGGGGAACGGCGCCCGAAGTGATCGATGCCGGATGGGAGGCGCTGGCCGTCAAGGGGCTGGCTGTCGGCCGGACCGTGACCGCAGCCGGACTCGACCTCCGACGCCACATTGAAGACGAGACAGACCGGCTGGGATCGCTGCCTTGGCAGCTACTGGGCCCAGCGCGTTCCGAGGAGTTTGCCGACCGGTTTGAGCCCCCGTGCGAGCTGCTGCTGGCCCGAGTGGATGAAACGGCGGGTCCCAACTATCAGCCCGCCTCACGTATCCGGATCCAACCGTGAGCCCTGCCGCGGTCCGTCGTCGAGCCCTGGTCACCGGGGCCACTCGCGGCATCGGCCGGGCCACGGCCATGGCTTTGGCCTCTGCTGGCTGGGATGTGGCCGTCACCGGCCGGACGGTGCGACGGGGCGAGGGACGCGACGACTCCGACACCGGGGATGGACGAACGCTGCCCGGCAGCCTGGAGGAGACGGGCGAGGAGGTGCGACCGGCTGGGGGACGGTGCCTGGAGTTGGTAGCCGATCTGCATGACCGCCGAGGTCTGCTGGCCGCCGTCGACCGGGTGATGGGGGAGTGGGGCGGCATCGACCTGCTGGTAAACAACGCCGTAGACACGGCCCCTGGCAGTATGGTGCCCATCGTCGATCTGACGGTGGCTCAGTTGGAGTCCAAGTTGGCGGCCAATGCTGTGGCCCCGTTTGTGCTGATCCAGGCCGTCCTGCCTGGCATGTTGGCATCGGGTGGCGGCACGATCGTAAACGTCACGTCCCATACCGCCACTGCTGATCCTCCTGGTCCGGTGGGACAGGGTGGCTGGGGCGTGGCCTATGCCGCATCCAAGGCCGCAGCCCACCGCTATGCACCGTTGCTGGCCGTAGAGTTGGGCGACCAGGGCATCCGGGCTTACAACCTGGATCCCGGTTATGTAGAGACCGAGCGGCAGCTGGTCAACGCGTCGGCCCTGGGTCTGGTCGGCCACTACCGAGGAGCACCACCTTCGGTGCCGGCAGCGGCCATCGCCTGGTTGGTGGACCATCCCGAGGCATTCGACAATGGACAAACGGTGCGGGCCCAGAAGCTGGCCTTGGTCGAGGGGCTCCATGCGGACTGGAGGACCCCGTGACTGACCTGCCCGACGGCACCGAGGTGCCTCCCACTCCCGAGCCCCGGGTCACCGTCTACTGGCGGCCCGGTTGCCCGTTCTGTGTATCGCTACGCCGTGGACTGGACCGTTCGGGTTTGGCTACCGACCAGGTCGACATCTGGGCCGAGCCCTCGGGTGCAGCCTTCGTCCGCAGTCATGCTGGGGGCAACGAAACCGTCCCCACCGTGGACATCGCTGGCACCGTACTGGTCAACCCCCGGGTGGGCCTGGTCATCGAACTGGCGGCAGCCGCCGGTATCGCCATCACCCCGCCGGGGCGCCGCTGGTGGCAGCGCACCTGAGCCCGGCAGTAGTCAGGCCGGACCCAGCACGCTCAGGCCGGACCCAGCACGCTCAGGCCGGATCCAGCACGGTCAGGCCGGGCCCAGCACGGTCAGGCCGGGCCCAGCACGGTCAGGCCGCTGACGAAGAACCGGCCTCCTGCCGCTACAGGGTTATTGCTGTCAGCCAGGGCCGAGCGAGTGACCACTGCACCGAACGGCGCGTTCCAGAACTCTGGGTCGCCGGGCCGGACTGACGCCCACGGAGCGACGTAGAAGTAGGGCTCGCTGACATATGCGTCACCTGGGCACGCCCCCAGATTCACCCCGCCCGATCCGGTAGCAGCCACCAGACCGATGTCGAAGTGCTCGGGCCAGACCTGGGCCACGGTCGGCCCGACCAGCACGGGCAGCACGACGTCGAGAGCGGCAGCCCCGATGCCAAACCACGACCAGACCAGGTCGACCACACCAGCATCCAGGTCTAACACGGCGGTCCGATCTCCCACCGGCGGAGCATCGGACCCGGGCTCGAACGGAGCCCCTAGGTCGACCCCGGCGAACTCGGCGGCATCGGCCAACGACCGGCCCGTTAACTCCATGACGTCGACCACCGGTCCCTGACCACGCTCGTGCTCCTTGACGAGCACGGTGCCAGCCATACGCAGGACGGTGCTGTGGGCTCCGAACATGGGTGTGGTGATTCCTGTTGGTGTTGCCCTCAGCCCGATGCGTCCAGCATCGGCGGCTCGTCCCCGGGACAGGATGTGAGTGGCCACCCGCTGAAGCTCCATGCAGGTGGTGGTGAACCCCGCCGGCAGGTCTGCTGCGAGTTCAGGGGTGTTGCCGCTCATGCCACCGGCTCGCTGGGCACGTCGAAGTACTCCTGGTAGGCCCGTCCTCGCGCACGCAGCACTTCGGCGTCGAGCTCCGTGTCCGCGAACGTATAGCGACTACCGCCCCCACCACCGTCGCCGGGATGGGCGGCCAGGAACGCCCGCATGGCCGCTTCGGTCTCATTCGTCAACTCCATCCCGAGGGCGTCGTAGATGGTGCCGATAGTGGCGAAGGGGTCGGACATGAACTCGGCGAACTGGACGTCCACCACCTGTCCGGCCGGAACCGTGCCGTCCATGCGGGCCTCGATGGATCGGTCGAGGCCGAGGATGATGTCCTCGGCGTACTCGCTAGCCGCTCGAGCCACCGAGCTGTAGTCGCTCGACATACTGCGCAGCAGGGCGACAAGTGCACTGATGGAGGAGATGACCCGTACCGGATCCCGATGGGTCTGGATGATGAGGGCATCGGGGTACTCGTCGAACAGGGCACCCAGGCTCCATAGATGACAGGGTGACTTGAGTAGCCATCGATCGGCCGCGTGGCGGCTCTGGAGGTGTTGCAGGAAGATCCGGTGCCAGCGATAGGCCGGCGCCATGTCGGCCTCGTGCAAGAGCCACCGGTTGTACTCGGGAACGTCGTACTGGGTAGGAAAGATCATGGAGCGAAAGTCAGCCCCGGTCATCCGGACGCACTCTTGGGCCAGGGTGGCGCCCAATGGATGGAAATCGGTGAACCCCGGAATCAAGAGGTCGGGCATAGCGGCGATGGCATCGGACTCCGCAATCCGACGATCGGTGTCGTAGGTGGCCGTCTCCGGGGGCGGGCAGGGCTGGTCGACCTCCCAGGTCAGAGGGGCCCGATTGGACGGGTCCTGGGCCAGCAGGTCGTAGAGGATGGTGGTGCCGGTGCGGGGCTGGCCCACGATGATGATTGGACGGGTGATCGCCCCATCGGCCACCTCGGGATGGGACCGGCGCCACTCCAGGATCTGCAGCCGGTTGGTGAGGTATCCCACCATCTCGGTTTCGACGATGGTCCTACCTAGGTCGTTCAACTGGGCCGGACCGGCCAGGTCGACCAGTAAGCGGTCCAGACCATCGCGCCAGCTCGTATCCCCCATGTCGGACAGTCCGGTGGCGGCCATGGCCGCCTCGAGTAGTGCGTCAGAATCCATCAACTGTCTCCCTCGGTCGGTCCTGATCGCATGGTGTTGGGTCGCATGGTGTCAGGTCGCATGGTGTCAGGTCGCATGGTGTCAGGCTGCATCTACAGGCACGACGGTGGTCCGTACTTCGGGCGCTGACGGGTTGTCGAGCCACCGGATGACCAGAAACCCACGGTGGCGCCCACCGGCATCGAGCCATACCGACATACCGTCCTCAACCGAAGCAGGACTCGAAGAAGCCACCACCACCCGGACCGTCCCATCGGGGCGCACCGGAGCCGCGGCACAGGTCACCGAGCTCGGTCTCCTCCGGGCATCGATGCACTCGTGCCAGATGTTCTCGATAGTGACGCTCCAGTACCGGGTGGCTGGTGGGGTGAACTCCACGACCAGCGCCTCGTCGAGGGCGAGCCGGAAGGTCCCCAGCACGTAGAGATTGTCCGGCGTGGTGTTCTCACCACCCAAGGCAGCGGCCTCGACGGTGAAGAGCTCGTTGGGCCGCTCCACCGCCTCGGGCAGGACGCTCTTGTGGAGGGTCATCAGTTTGGCAATGGTCCACGCCATAGCGGTCAGCTGCTGGGCGATGCCCTCGTCGGTCGGGAGCGCAGGGACGCCCACCGCATCGATGCACTCGATGGCGAACTGAGCGGGCACTTCGACGGCACGGTCAGCCACGTACTGGCGCACCAACAGAGCCGAGGAGTCGTCAGGCACCGGCACCCACGTGGCCCCGGCGAGTTCATCGGTAGATGGTTCGTCAACGGACAGCACGAAGGCGAATGCTCCATCGCTGTCCATGGTGAGGTCGTGGTCGGATACGTAAGCGGCCATGCGCCTCGGAGTCAACCCCCGACCGGCCAGTACCTGGAAACCCAAGTAGGCCACCGTGCCCCGCAGCCCGGTCACCCGATAGCGGTGGGTGCCGTCGATCATGGCCAGGTGGTACGCGCCGTCGGGATTAGGGCCACCCACCAGGCGGGCGGGGGAGTACATGGAGAAGAACCATGGCGCTTCGGGATCGACGTCGAGGGAAAGTTCGGAACAGAGTGCGGTGACACGGCCGAGGACGCGAAGCCCTTCTATGAGTTCGAGCTCCGTTTCCGATTCGGTCCGGACCATGGCGGCCATGTCGTCGAGCATGGTCCGCACCAGTGACCACGCCTCTTCGGTCGCCGGACCTCTGGCCATCTCCACGTCGTTCATCGGTGCCTCACTTTCGTTGCCACACGTGTCTAGGGCGCGCCCGAGACACTACGCATCGCACCAGCGTTCCACACGACCATCTGCCTTGGATGTTGCCTTGGGTACCGCCGGTCCGCTCGCCGTTCGATCCTCCTCGGCCCGGACTTGGCTCATGCCATCTCGGGTATTGCGTCGTAGGTACGGGTGCGCGGTCGGAGCGGTCGACTTCCGCGGCTATCTCCAGGACTGTGTCACACCCCCCTGGAATGATCTCTTCATGGCGCTGGCGACGTTTTCTGAAGTACCTCCGAACATGTTCT
>JBAXCY010000178.1:0-5864 GCA_037141235.1 Acidimicrobiales bacterium
CCGTCATCGACCCTGCCTTGGCTGCCCGGTGGGAGTCCCTGGGTGATCTGGCACCTTCCACCCTGGGTCGCAAGGTCTGGGAGTTCTACCGCTCGCGCGGCTACCGGTTCCCTGGTACGGCGGGCAGCGCTTCCCCCTATCTGGCCCAACACGATTGGATCCACGTGCTGGCTGAGTACGGAACAACCGTCGAGTCCGAGGTCGAGGTCTTTGGCCTCATCTCCAGAGCCAACGACGACCCCGCTGGCTTCGCGCTCTTGGCCATGTCCATCAGCCTCTTTCAATCGGGGACCATCGGCGCCAACGACGTCTTCGGCCGCGAGCGCCTGGACCTCACGCGCAACTCACGCAAGATCGGGATCCGCCTGGCCGACGCTATGTACCGGGGCGCCATCGTGGCCGCCAACTTCGGCGGTCAGGACCTATTGGCTGTGGACTGGATGTCCATGGCCGACCGCGACATCGATGAGGTCAGAAGCCTGATGGGTCTCCCGGCCAAGTCGTTCGTCACTCTCGAGCATGGGTCCGTAGGGCCGTGGGACGAAGGCGGGATCACCAGCTTCCAACTGTCGGCGGGTCGCTCGTTGGCGGCCGAACTCGGCGAAGCGTACGACTCCTTCGGCGCCTCGGTAGCCGGACCAGAACGAGGCACCCGCAAGATCGTGGTGTCGATCAACCGCCAAGCCAGGGCCAGTGCATTCGACGAACTCGAGGAGTCAGGGCTGCTCAACTCGGTCCTGGCCCGGCGCAACCTGCTACGAGGAGCCGGGCCAAGCGAGGAGCCGGTGCGCTCGACCGGATGATCAGTGTTGCCCACCTGGGCTATCGCTGCCGGCCACCCCCTCGTGACCGACATTGCCATGGAGTTTGTAGTCCGTCCCGGCCACGGGATAGGTCACCTGATCCGTGGCCAAGATCCCCGCCGGTGCCACCGATCCGGTTAGCGGCCGCGGCTAGGACCAGAACCGCCCTCTGGTACGTTCGTCCCACCGGACGCGAATGGTCGAGGTCCGTACCCGTCGAAAGGCGCTGACCGTGTCTAATTTCGCCAGCCAGGACCAGGTCGAAGCTGTAGGCGCCGACTTCCGGCCAGACCTGCTCCTCGACGTGCGAGCCAGGACAAGGGCGGCCGTGTACGACATCGCCGCCCAGATCGTCCCGGGGATGACCGAACCGGAGGCCCGAGCGCTGGCCGCCGCCGTGTTACGAGATCGAGGCCTGCGCAAGGGCTGGCACAAGATCCTGGTGCGCTTCGGCCCCAACACGACGAAGAATTTCGAGGATCCGTCTGATCCGGGGGTGATCCTCGGTGCTGACGACATCTTCTTCGTCGACATCGGACCGATCTACCAGGGTTGTGAGGGGGACGCCGCTGTCACCTTCTCCACGGGTGACGATCCCGAGATGATCAAGGCGGTCACCGACGTGCGGGCCATCTGGGATGCCACCCGGCGCCGGTGGCTCGACGACGGCCTCACTGGTACGGCGTTGTACGAGTACGCCGCTGCCACCTCAGAGGCGCGGGGATGGAAGCTCGACCTGGAACTCACCGGTCACCGCCTGTCCGAGTTCCCCCACAGTGCCCACTTCGACGGCACACTGGACGGCACGGACTTCCGGCCGACCGATCTGCGGTGGATCCTCGAGATCCAGATCAGACATCCACGGCGGAATTTTGGTGCCTTCCACGAAGATCTGCTCATCGAGGACGACGAGGTGCAGTCAGCACGCCCATCGGGTGGCGACTGACTTCTGCAGCCTGGATCGGCACATTCGTCCAGCCCTACAGTGTCCTCCGAACTCAGCCCTACCCCTGAAGGATCAGACCTCGTCCTGCAAGGCCTGGGATGCGTCGGTGTGGTGGTGGACCATCTTCCACTCCCCGGATTCGAGCCGGAAGATGTTGGTGGCCCGGAAGGTGATGACTGCGCCGTCGTCGGAAATCCCGCTGACCGTCTCCACGCAGACGCTGAATCCCATGTCACCGGCGGTCACCACATGCACGCCGACCGGCACCACCTCGCCCCCGATGTCCATGGCGTCCTCCTTGGCGAACTGTCCAAGGACAGCGTCGTGGCCGACCAGGACCGGGCCGAACGGACCCAGGTCGGAGATGTCCGACTCCTGCGACCAGATGGCACGCATCGGCTCTGGATCTCCGTGGTTGTTGGCGTTGAGGGCGGCGTAGAAGCTGTGGTGGGCATCAAGGACGGTTGACATACGTTCTCCTGGTCTGTGGCGAACTGGGCACTCGACGATCGGAGTGTCGATGATCACGCTAGCTATCCTGGGCGGTGGCAGTATGCCAACCGACAGGTGCTTCACCACACGAGTCGGAGGATGAGCCTGATGGGCTATCGAGTGATCCAGTGGGCAACCGGGGGCGTGGGGCGTGCCGCCATCGAAGGGGTGCTCGATCACCCCGACCTCGAGCTGGTCGGGGCCTGGGTGCACAGTCCGGACAAAGAGGGGCTGGATCTCGGGACCCTGGTCGGTCGGGACCCCATCGGGGTCACGTCCACCGGCGATGTGGATGCGTTGCTGGCCATCGACGCCGACTGCGTGCTCTACAGCCCGTTCATGGCCGACCCGAAGGTGGTGGCCGCCATCCTCCGTTCCGGCAAGAATGTGGTGACCCCGCTCGGGTGGTTCTATCCGGCCACCGAAGAGCGGGAGCGGTTCGACTCCGTGGCTATCGAGGCTGGGGTCACCTTGCACGGCACCGGCATCCACCCCGGGGGCATCACCGAGCGCTTCCCGCTGATGGTGTCGGCCCTGTCGGGTTCGATCACGCACGTCCGGGCCGAGGAGTTCTCCGACATCCGCACCTATGGCGCCCCCGACGTGATTCGCGACTGGATGCTCTTCGGGGCCACCCCGGAAACGGCGCGGACCAGCATCATGGCCGATGCCCTGGGCGCCGGGTTCCGCCAGTCAGTGATGATGGTGGCCGACGAACTCGGCTTCGATATCGAGCCCGACCTGCGCACCACCCATGAGATGGCCGTAGCCACCGAGCCCATCGACTCACCCATCGGCCCCATCCAGCCCGGCATGGTGGCCGCCCAGCGCTTCAAGTGGGAGGCCCTGGTGGACGGAGAGCCTGTGGTGACCGCAGCGGTCAACTGGCTGATGGGAGACGAGCACCTCGATCCACCGTGGAAGTTCGGAGCCGAGGGAGAGCGCTTCGAGGTCGAGATCACCGGAGATCCAAACTGCCTGACCACCTTCCACAAGCTGCATCCCGAATCCATCGAGGCGGGTCTGGTCCGCAACCCAGGCATCGTGGCCACCGCTCTGCACTGCGTCAACGCCATCCCCTATGTGTGCGCCGCCCGCCCTGGCCTCCTCACCTACCTGGACCTGCCCCTGGTGGCCGGGCGGGCCGCTCTCGGGCTCAGCCGACGAGGAACCAGGAACGGCGGTGGGTCGGCCCGGTGACCCCCTACTGGTTCACCCTCGCAGGCCAAGTAGCCGTGGTCACCGGTGCTGGCCTCGGGATAGGCCGGGGCATCGCCATCGATCTGGTTGCTCCTGCCCTTCGGCCCCAGCGCACAGTCCCACAGGCGCGCTGACTACGGTTCTTGCCATGAACCTACGCGGAACCCTGTCGTCTGCCCTGCCCCTGCTCGTGGTGGCTGAGCCCGATGAGGCGCAGCACCTCGACACCGACCTGCCGATCCTGGTCACCGGTCCCGGAAAACTGGCCGCCGGACTTTCCGTCCTCGACCTGCTGGCCCCGTTGGCCCCAGGAATGCGTCCCTACGGCCTGGTAAGCCTCGGAACGGCGGGAGGACTGACGGACGGACTGAGCGGGACCCATGTCATCGGATCGACCTTTCAGCACGACCTCGACGGTCTGGCGCTCATGGCCCTCACGGGTATCGACCCGAACCCGCGCTTCGTGCTCGGGGATGGTCCAGTACTGGCCACCGGCGACCGGTTCATCAGTAGCGCGGAAGAGCGTGCTGCCCTAGCCAGCCGAGCTGACCTGGTGGACATGGGCGGCTACGCCGTGGTCCGGGTGGCTCAGATGCTCGGGCTTCCGATCGTCGTGGTCCGTGACGTCAGCGACGACGCCGGTGCCGGTGCGGAGCGGACCTGGAAAGAGTCTGTCGCCCACTCGTCGGCTCAGCTGGGTGCGTGGGTCGAGTCGTGTCACGGCACCTTTCCAACTGTTTCGGTGCGCCAGCTCATGGACTGACCTCCGGGAGCACGGCGCGTCCCTTGCCAGGAGGGTCGAGCTCAGGGAGCCTTGATGATCCTCGCCACCAGCACGACCAGGATGACCAGGGACAGGGCGGTCTGGAGCATCATGATCGCCTTGGTCGGCCGATTCCGTACGCCCTCGAGCGTGGGCCCAAACGTGGTATTGGTGAAGAAGGCCACGCAGAAGTAGTCGAACCAGCGGGGAGGGTCGTCCGGCTTGGACTCGTTGGGAGGAAAATCGAGGGCCCCGCCCTTCAGATGCGTGTCTGCCACCTGGTACCAGAGCGAGAAGATCAACGTGATGGAAAAGAACACAAGGCCAAGGTCGATCACCAGGGCGTTCTGACTTTCGCGGGCGATCTGGGGGGTGATCACCAACGTGGCTACGTTGATCAGCACGTTGGTGGTGGCCACCGTCAGGTAGGTGATCATGACGTAGACGGCGGCATGGGGCGTCGATTTGCGGGAGGCCACCAGTGTGACAAGAGACAGGACCAGCATGGAGGCGAACAGAACATTGCCCGAGATGCTGATGGTCTTGGCCACGTCACCAGCCGTCGAGTTCGGTGGGATAGCGAAGTGCAGGCGCTGCGTGAGCAGCAGGTCGAACACCTCGATCACCACCATCACCGATACAAAGGCGGTCAGGCTGATCGGATGGAGGTTTCGAGCTTCATCTGGAAGTTGCTCGGCCTGTGCGATCGCCTCGAACAACCCTCGACGGGCATGGGGCTCCATGGGCGGCTCGGCCTGCTGCTCGGCCTGTGCCTCAGTGGTGGGCTCGGTCATGGATTCGCTCCTGCTCGGGGGCGCTGCCCTGGGGACAGTGCGGGGCTCGCTGCGCACACCTGGCGCCAGCCAGTCGAATAGTACCTGGGCCAGTGGCAGATATGGGGTGAGCGTGATGTGGGGACGATCTCGAGCCGCTTCTCCATCTCCGGGGCGTGGCGACCCATCCAGTCAGCACCGTCGCACGTAGTGCGCCTCACACGGACCATCCACCCTGGCCACCCCGCCGATCTGTGCCGGTACCGGGGTGGGCCGCGCACTCCACCCTGGCCTGAGGTCATAGCTACCGAACAGCCGCTGTGCCGTCCGCACCATGGCCGCCAACGAAAACGGCTGGGCCGGACAGGTGTGGCTGCCGTGACCGAAGGCGGTCACCAGCTCTCTGGAGCCCAGATCCGACACGTCGGCGAGACGACGGCCTCGCCACCGATCCGGACGGAACTCTCCATGACCGGGAGCCTCGACGTTGGTGAGCGGCAGCAGAGTAGCAATCGTCACCCCGCGTCCCACCTCGTAGACGGCATCTCCGACATCCAGTGACAGCGGCTTGAGCACGTGGCGCGAGATGATCGACCGTTGCGCCAGTCGGATCGACTCGAGTGCCGCCCGTTCGGTAGCGCCTCTGCTTCCCTCGCCACGTCCACGCACCTCGGCCAGCAGTTCTGGATGATCGAGCAGATCGACCAGGAACCATCCGATGGCCGCTACCAGGTTGGACATCGAGGCGATATGGACCAGAGCCACATCGAGCGCTACCCCGCGGGCTGCCACCTCATCGGGCTGGTCCGACCAAGCAGCCACGATGGACCGGAAGATCGGGTGTCCGCTGGTGTCGGTACTGGTGTCGGTACTGGTGTCGGTACTGG
>JBAXCY010000179.1:0-5787 GCA_037141235.1 Acidimicrobiales bacterium
AAACGCCGATAATGTATATTATGTCAGGTAAAGACTGCACCCAGGCAAGGTCCTCGCCGGCCGGTAACGGGACCCTCTCCCCCTAGCGGCAGGGCTGTTCGATGCCAATCCACGAAAGCGAGTCGTGATGACCCGCCTCAGATCAGGTGGCTGTGGCCTTGACCGACTGCATGATGGCCAGACACATCTCATCGGACGACCCGTCGCCCCAGATGATGAAGCGAGGCGGCTGCTTACGAAGTTGCGGGAGCTCCTGGCGCAACTTGGGGTCATAGGTACACGTCACCCCGATGGTGTCGCCGGGCTGGGTGACCACGGGCGTCTTGAGGTTGTAGAAGCGCTGGTCATCGAAGTTGTACCGGGGGCTGTCCACCAGCACCTTGGCCTTCGGCGTCCCCGGGTTGAGAGTGACCGTCATGGCCGCTCCGGTCAGGTGCATGTGGGGAGTGATCCGCAAGATCTTCCATCCGACTTCGGCTGGCTGGACGCACGTCGTCGAAACCCCGACTGGTGGATTGAAGGGATTGCGTCCACAGAGCATCTCGATGCCCTGGCTTTCCACTATCGCCTTGGGGCCGAATCGCTTCCCAAGGTCCGCCAACGCCGCATCGCGGCTACACAAAGGCCCGGTGACCCCCTCGGGACAAGGCACGTCGGGTGAAGCCAGTCGCAACTGAATGGCCAGCGGCTTGAGGTTCGTCGATTTAGGCACCGTGTTCAGCTTGATCGATGCATGCACGGGCTTGGCGCCCTTGAGCAGGTTGTAGTGGATCTGCTCGATGAGCATGCTCCCTGCCGGCAAGAACATGCCGGTGCCGGCCGGCTCGGGATCGAGCTTCTGGCCCGGCACCCACACGGCCAGCCAGCCGGTATTGGCGAAGGGGTTCGAGAACTCACCACTGGGCAGGGCTGACTCGCCGAAGCACGTCCACCCCTTTCCTCCGTGGTCGGCCAGACGAGCGGCGGCTGCCTTTTCCGGTGGGACCAGCGACAGAATGGCGTGATGGACCTCGATGCTGTTGGGAAAGAACTGCGAGGAGACGATGTACGTGCTCTTGGTGAGGTGAGGGTCCACGAGCGTGCAGTGGTAGTCGTCAGTAGCGCCGTTCACTGATTTAGGCGTGTAGATCTTCCCCGACATCGACCTAGAGGTGACCACAGGGGCCGAAGCCCCGGCTGACCGCTCCCCCAGCCCGGCGCCTATGGCGGTGGCCGCAACCAGGATGACGAGGGCAAGGAAAGGACGCAGACGGCGGATCGACATGGCGTCATGCTAGCCATACCGCCTCCCCCACAGCACCTCTCCCCCGACGGCATTGCCGCTCGGTCAGGTTCAGTCGGTGAAGGCTTCGGGCGGCGGGCACGAACAGAACAGGTTCCGATCGCCATAGGACTGGTCGATCCGTCCAACCGGTGGCCAGTACTTGTCCGGTGTCATGCCTGCCGGGTAGGCCGCCAACTCTCGGGAGTAGGGGCGGTCCCACTCCCCCACGAGCACCTGGGCCGTGTGGGGTGCATGTCGCAGTGGGCTGTTGTCAGACGACCAGACGCCGCTCGCCACCTGGTCGATCTCGGCCCGGATGGCGATCATGGCGTCACAGAATCGGTCGATCTCTGCAAGATCCTCGGACTCGGTGGGCTCGATCATCAGCGTGCCCGGGACCGGGAAGCTCATGGTCGGCGCATGAAACCCGTAGTCGATGAGGCGCTTGGCTACGTCGTCGACAGTGACCCCGGTAGAGGTGGTGATATCGCGCAGATCCAGGATGCACTCGTGAGCCACCTGTCCGTTGGCTCCGGTATACAGGACGGGGAATGCCCCGCCGAGCCGCTCGGCCACATAGTTGGCGGCCAAGATCGCCACCTTGGTGGCCTCGGTCAGTCCGTCGGGTCCCATCAGCCGCACATAGGCCCAGCTGATGGGAAGGATGCCGGCGCTGCCGTAGGGAGCTGCACTGATGGGGCCGATGCCGAGACCTCGAGACTCGTCGGGGTCCATCGGATGTCCGGGCAGGAACGGCAACAGATGTTCAGCTACGGCGACGGGGCCCACACCCGGGCCTCCACCGCCATGGGGGATGCAGAAGGTCTTGTGGAGATTCAAATGTGAGACATCACCGCCGAAGCGCCCGGGAGGGGCCACCCCGATGAGGGCGTTCAGGTTGGCGCCGTCGACATAGACCTGGCCACCGTGGTCGTGGACGATCCGGCACAGGTCGGTAATCCCGTCTTCGAAGACCCCGTGGGTCGACGGGTAGGTCACCATCACGGCGGCCAGATGTCCGGCGTGCTCGTTGCAGCGGGCTTCGAGGTCGGCAAGATCGACGGTCCCATCCGGCCTTGAGGCCACCACTACCACCCGCATCCCGGCCATCACGGCCGATGCGGCGTTGGTGCCGTGGGCACTCGAGGGGATCAGGCAGACATCACGATCGAGTTCTCCTCGGGACCGGTGGTACGCCCGGACGGCCAGCAGGCCGGCGAACTCCCCCTGGCTACCGGCATTGGGCTGCAGCGACACGCCGGCATACCCGGTGACCTCGGCCAGCCACTCCTCGAGCTGGCCAACCAATAGGTGATAGCCGACGGCGGCCGATGCCGGCACGAAGGGGTGGAGGTTTGCGAATCCGGGCAGCCCAATGGCCTCCATCTCGGTGGTGCCGTTCAACTTCATGGTGCACGAACCCAGGGGGATCATTCCCCGGTCCAGGGCGTAGTCGCGATCCGACAGACGCCGCAGGTAGCGCAGCATCGATGTTTCGCTGCGATGGGAGTGGAAGACGGAGTGCCCGAGGAAGGATGAAGTGCGCGCCAACTCGTGGGGCAGGCCGAAGGGAACCGCTGAGTCAGTGGCGAACAACGTCCCAGCCGCAGGGCCGGATGGCGAGGCCTCCACATTATCCAGCCCCTGGAATGCCTTGAGGACTGCAGCGATAGACGCAGCAGAGGTGACCTCAGAGCACGACATGGCTAGGTGGTCGGCATCGACCAGCCGTACCCAGATGCCAGCCTCGGCGGCAGCGGCGTGGATCTGTTCGGCCCGTGCAGGCACTCGAGCCAGGACGGTATCGAACAGGTCCCGGTGCACCACGGTGACCCCGGCATCTTCGAGGCCGGAAGCCAAGGTGCACGCCTGATCATGGATCCGCCGGGCGATCGCCGTCAGTCCTTCGGGACCGTGGTAGACGGCGTACATGGCGGCTACGACCGCCAGCAAGACCTGGGCGGTACAGATGTTAGAGGTGGCCTTGTCCCGACGGATGTGCTGCTCGCGGGTCTGGAGGGCTAACCGGTAGGCAGTACTGCCGGCTGAGTCGACCGAGACCCCGACCAGCCTGCCTGGCAGTGTTCGCTCGAGCCCGGATCGCACGGCCATGAACCCAGCGTGCGGACCTCCGTACGCCATGGGCACCCCGAAGCGTTGCGAAGAACCGACGACCAGGTCGGCCCCCCACTCCCCCGGCGGTGTCAGCAATGTCAGTGACAGCAGATCGGCCGCTACGGCGACCATGGCACCTCGCCCAGCAGCCTCGGCAGCCAAGCTTCGGTAGTCCCTGACGACGCCCGAGGCCCCTGGATACTGCAGCACCAGGCCGAAGAACTCGCCTTCTGGGAGCCCCAGGGTCAGATCAGCTACGACGAGGTCGATGCCGACGGCATCGCAGCGGGTTCGCACCACGGCCACCGTCTGCGGCAGGCACTCGGAATCGACCACGACACGAGTGGCGTCCCCCTTGATGGATCGCCGCATGACGCCGATGGCCTCGGCCACGGCCGTGCCTTCGTCGAGCAGTGAGGCATTCGACACGGGTAGTCCGGTGAGATCGCCGATCATGGTTTGAAAGTTGAGCAGTGCCTCGAGGCGGCCCTGGCTGATCTCGGGCTGATACGGCGTATACGCCGTGTACCAAGCCGGGCTTTCGAGAAGGTTGCGACGGATGACGGCCGGCGTGATCGTCGGGTGGTAGCCGAGACCGATCATGGCTTCACCCGGATCGTTCATGGCCGCTAAGCGCCTTAGTTCAGAAGCCACCGCGGCTTCGTCACCAGCAGCGGGTATCTGGTGGAGGACATCGGACCGCACCCCTTTGGGAACGACCGCATCGATCAGACTGTCGAGGTTGTCGAATCCGAGTCGATCGAGCATCGCCTGTCGGGAGTCATCGGTAATCCCGATGTGACGGCGGGCAAAGGGTGGATCGTCTGGACGGGTACTGGTCTGGCCCTGGATCACGGTCATGTAGAGGCTCCTCAATAGGCACGCGGTTAGGCGAGCCTGTTCGGTCCCGAACTGCGGGACATTGGGATGCCTCCCCCTCTGTCATATGCCTGAGAGCTTCACCGCGAGCGGCTTTCCCCTTGGGCGAACGGCTGGGCCGCTACTTTTCAGAGTCGCCTCATCCATGCGGTACTGGGCCTGAGAGTTTCCGGGGAGTGTTGCTCCTTCGGCGCCCTGCGTCTCAAATCGAGATCAGGGACTCTTCCGCACGGACTACACGGCGTTCCATGTGTCTGTTTCGTCAGGCTAGCCCCCCTCCCGCGAGGGCGTCAACGTGTGCCGCTGCCCTCGTGGCACGAGTGACCCAACCGATTCGGAGGCTCTACAGTGTCAGTGTGGAGAGCCGAGTAGGTGCGGGCGCCGTAGTGCCGGTGAACTGGATGTCGTGGCCCACACTGCTCGAAGACAGAAATGGCTGGCTCTGTTCGATTGGATCCGATCTCGGCCAGTCTTTCCTCGATGCGCCCCCTGGATCGGGGGATATCGTGATGGCGCAACTGTTGGAAGGTCGTGGTGAGCCGGCATCCGTGCCGGCCGTCATCGTGCGTGTCGGTGGTGTCGTCGTGGGCTGGCTAGCCGAGGCGCAGGCTGGCGCCTACGTACGGGCTATTACCAAGCTGCGCAAGATGGGGCTTCCTGCTACCTGTCGCGCCCGTTGGGTGATGGTTGAGGACGAGCTGCGTCTGCTCATGCTGGGGGTTCCTACTCCAGGGAGCGAGACGTCACCCTTCTTCCCCCCGTTCGATGTGGTCCAGGTCCGCATAGCTGAGGCCGAGTCGTCCGCACAGCGATCGCTTATCGAAGGTCTGGCTGACTCGGGTCCATCGAGTGCACTCGGAACGCTGGTAAATAGCTCTGGTCTCACCGTCCTCACGATCGAGGATCACGTAATCGGCCACCTAGACGGCCCGGCGCGCGCAATGGTCGATCAAGCGCTGGCCCTCGGCTTCCATCCCACGTGTAGTGCCAGCGTCGAACGAGCCATCGATGGTGGCATCACCGTCACGGTCTCCCTGCCGGACATCCTCTGAAGGCAAACGGGCGCCAACCTCACCCGTGCCCGAGCAGCCCGAGCAGCCCGAGCAGCCCGAGCAGCCCGATCAGCCCGAGCGGCCAACGGGTCACCGGGTCAACCGACGACTACGTCTCACCTCAGAAGAATCCGATGGCGTCTTCCGTCACGAGGCCATGCTGACGATCGGCTTGTTCAGGGGAAGGGCGCCGGCTGATCCCACGAACACGGCGTCACCGTAGGAGAAGATTCCTCCGTCCGATGCGACCAGCCAGTAGCCCTTGGCGCTGAAGGTGGCAGCCATGCCCACGATCGGCTTGTTCAACTTGATGGCGCCCGTGGATCCGAAGAAGCCCACGTTGCCGTACGAGAAGATTCCTCCGTCGGAAGCCACCATCCAGTAGCCCCCGCCGTTGGGGTTGGCCGCGATCCCCACGATTGGCTTATTGAGGCTGATGGCCCCGGTGGAGCCGTAGAAGGCGGCATCGCCGTAGGC
>JBAXCY010000180.1:0-5752 GCA_037141235.1 Acidimicrobiales bacterium
TGGGCGAGCGGGCCCTGATCGCCCAGTTCGGCGACACCGTCCCGATCACCATCGTTCGCCCCTCCATCATCGAGTCCGCCCTGGCTGAGCCCCGACCGGGCTGGATCCGCGGCTTTCGGATGGCCGAGCCGATCATCATCTCGTACGCACGGGGCCTGCTGAAGGAGTTTCCGGGGGTGCCCGAGGGCGTCACCGACGTGATCCCGGTCGACCTGGTGGTGGCCACCATTATCGCCGTGTCCGGTGAGGCCCTGCTGTACGCCGCCTCCGACGATCCGGCTGATGCCTACGCCGGTCCGTCGGTGTACCACGTGGCCTCTGGCGTGCGGAACCCATTCCGCTACGGCCGACTGGTCAAACTGGTCACCGAGTGGTTTACCGAGCACCCCGTCTACGACCAGGACGGCCAGCCCATCGTGGTGCCCGAGTGGTCGTTCCCCGGGCGCGGCCGCGTCCAGCGCCAACTGACCCGGGCATCGAAGGCCATGTCCCTGGCCGAGCGGGTGGTGGGCTCGCTCCCTATCCGTGGCAAGCAGGCCGAGTGGATGGCCGCCTTGGAAGAGCAGCACCTGCTGGCCGACCGAGCGTTGGGCTACGTCGAGCTGTACGGCGCCTATACCGAGACCGACGCCCTGTACCGGGTCGACCGACTGATCGCCCTGTGGGATCGGATGGACGAGGACGATCAGGCCACGTTCTGCATCGATCCGGCCGCTATCGACTGGACGATCTACGTCAACGAGATCCACCTGCCCTCCATCATCGAGCATGCCCGGGTCAGGACGTCGCCAGGCAAGTCGATCAAGACCAACCGGGCCGACCGGGCCAGGAAGAACATCCTCTCCCCCGACCGGCACCTGGCCGCCTTCGACCTGGAGAACACCCTCATCTCCTCCAACGTGGTCGACTCCTACGCCTGGTTGGCCTCACGGCACCTGCAGCCTGGCGAGCGGGCCGCCTTCGTGGCTGACCTGGTGGCCGAGGGCCCCTCGCTGCTCGCCCTCGACCGCAAGGACCGGGGCGACTTCTTGCGCTCCTTCTACCGTCGCTACGACGGCGCGCCGGCCGCCCGTCTGCGCGACGACGGGTGGGACCTCTTCCACCACCTGCTGCTGGCCAAGTCATTCCCAGCCGGCATCGCCCGGGTGCGAGCCCATCAGGCCTTGGGGCATCGGACCATCTTGATCACTGGTGCCCTCGACTTCGTGGTCGAGCCGTTCCGTCCCCTGTTCGACGAGATCGTCTGCGCCCGCCTGGGCGAAGAAGACGGCTGTTTCACCGGACGACTCGAGCTACTGCCCCCCATTGGCGAGGCCCGAGCACTGGTGCTGGCCGAGTACGCCGAGGCGGAAGGACTCAAACTCGAGGAGTCGATGGCCTACGCCGATGCCGCCAGCGATCTGCCCATGTTGGAGGCCGTCGGCTTCCCGGTGGCCGTCAACCCCGAGGCCAAACTGGCCGCCATCGCCCGCCGGAGGGGCTGGCACGTGGAGACCTGGCACAAGGCGGAAGGTGGGAGCCAGCCCAAGCTGCCACTCGGTCCCTTCGACCGGCGTGGGGCTGCTGGCCGTGGCCGCACTGCGCCTGCCGCCCGAGCCGGCCAGGCCCGTCGCATCAGTGCTGAGGGGACCCGATGAAGGCACTGGTGTTGTCCCGCAATATTCCCCGGTTTGCCGCCTCCCGGGTGGCCTCGATCCTCGGCTCGGGCCGCGGTGCCGGTATCGGCCCGCTACAACTACTCGATGCCGATGCCCCCGATGCTCCTGGAACCGACTGGTATCCGTTGCGTCCGCTGCTGTCGGGCATCTGCGGGTCCGACCTGGCCACCGTGGATGGACGGACATCGCGCTACTTCGAAGACATGGTGTCGTTTCCCTTCGTGCCCGGCCACGAGGTGGTCGGCATCCTCGACGACGGCGGCGTCGACCACTCGGGCCACACCCTGGCCCCCGGCACCCGGGCGGTCATCGAGCCGGTACTCGGCTGTGCACCCCGACACATCGACCCGACGTGCACGCAGTGCGGATCAGGCCACACCGGACTGTGCGGCAACCTGGCCATCGGCCCGCTGGCGGCCGGCCTGCAGACCGGGTTCTGCACCGATACCGGTGGCGGGTGGTCGACGGCTCCGTTGATGGCCCATGCCAGCCAGCTCCACGCCGTGCCCGACGCGCTGTCCGACCAGGACGCCGTCATGATCGAGCCGACGGCGTGCGCCGTGCACGCTGCCCTGTCGGCCGGTATCACCGAAGGCGATCTGATCGCCGTCATCGGGGCCGGCACCTTGGGCCTCACCACCATCGCCGCGCTCCACTCGGTGGTCCGCCCATCTACCCCGTGCACCGTGGTGGTCGGGGCCAAGCACGCCCGCCAACGCCAGTTGGCCACATCGCTGGGGGCTGATCAGGTCGTCCCGCCCGATCAACTGTCCCGGGCCGTGCGCCGCAGTGCCGGCTCGCTGGTGCTGGGTGGTCGGCTCACCGAGGGCGCCGACGTGGTGTTCGACTGCGTGGGCAGTGCCGCCTCCATCACCGAGGCGCTGTCGCTGGTGCGCCCCCGGGGCAAGGTCGTCCTGGTCGGCATGCCCGCCAAGGTCACTGTCGACCTCGCCCCGCTGTGGCACCGCGAGCTCACCCTGGTCGGGGCCTACGCCTATGGCTCCGAGACATCTCCCGACCCGGGCACCCCAGATCGGCGCAGTTTCGAAGTGGCCATCGACCTGGTGGGCACCGCCTCGCTCGGCCGACTGGTGTCGGCCCTCTATCCGCTGGAGCGCTACGAAGAAGCCCTGGCCCATGCCGGGTCTGCCGGCCGCCGAGGTGCGGTCAAGGTGGCCTTCGACCTCCGCAACCCGAAAGGACGCACGAGATGAGCCCCAGGCCCGGATTTGTGCTCGAAGTCGACCATTCCACGCCCCCCACCCTGTTCTGGCACGGGGAGCGGTTTTCGTTGGAGAAGCTGCCCGAAGGTAGCCGGGTCATCTATGCACCCGAGCCGATCGACCCGCTGTCGGACCCCCAAGCGGCCATCCGCCACGCCTTGACTCACCCCAAGGGCGACCAAGAGCCACTGCCGGCACTGCTGTTTGCCGGTATGCGGCTCACCATTGCTTTCGACGATATTTCTCTACCGCTTCCTCCGATGGAGCGCCCGGACATTCGCCAGATGGTCATCGAACAGGTCCTCGACATGGCGGCCGAGGCCGGGGTCGACGACGTCGAGTTGATCGTGGCCCTCGCCCTCCATCGCCGGATGACCGAGCCCGAGTTGCGCCACGCCATCGGTGACCGGATCTACGACGCCTTCGCTCCGAACGGGCTCTTGACCCAGCACGATGCGGAGGATCCCGACAACCTCCTCTACCTGGGCCAGACCGACCACGGCGAGGACGTGGAGATCAACAAGCGGGCCGCCGAGAGCGACCTGTTGGTCTACGTCAACATCAACCTCGTGGCCATGGACGGCGGACACAAGAGCGTCGCCACCGGACTGGCCAGCTACAAAAGTCTGCGCCATCACCACAACCCGGCCACCATGTTGAAGTCCAAGTCGTTCATGGACCAGCACAAGTCGGAGCTCCACACGGCCAACTGGCGCATGGGCCGGCTCATCCGTGACGCCGGGGTCAAGGTCTTCCAGATCGAGACCACCCTCAACAACGACACGTTTCCGGGAGCCTTCCAGTTCCTACAGAAGCGCGAGTGGGAGTGGAAGGCCAAGGACCGCCTGGCCTACGTGGGCGCCTCCAAGGCCCTCGACCGGGTGCCGGCCCGCTATGCCCGCCAGATCCTGCACTCCGTGAAGGCCCCCCACCGCATGACCTCGGTCCAGGCCGGCGAGGTCGAGGCCGTCCACGCCATCACCACCGCCAACGTGTGGGAGCAGCAGGGCGTCATCGTCGAGGGCCAGACCGACATCTTGACCATGGGGCTGCCCTACATCAGCCCCTACAACGTCAACTCGATCCTCAACCCGATCCTGGTGGCCTGCCTGGGACTGGGCTACTTCTTCAACCTCTACCGGAACAAGCCGCTGGTGCGCGAGGGCGGCGTGCTGATCATGACCCACCCCACCCCGTGGGAGTTCAACCCGGTCCACCACCCGAGCTACATCGACTTCTTCGAGCAGGTCCTGAGCGAGACAACCGACCCCACCGAAATCTCGGAGCGCTACGAGCACGGCTTCGCCACCGACCCCTGGTACAAGCACCTCTATCGGACGGGCCACGCCTACCACGGGGTCCATCCGTTCTACATGTGGTACTGGTGTGCACACGCCATGGAGCACCTCGGTGCAGTCATCATCGTGGGCGGCGACCCGAAGTCGGTCCACCGTCTCGGGTTCCGGGCCGCATCCACCATGGCCGACGCCTTGGAGATGGCCCGGGACGTGGTCGGCACCTCCCCCACCCTCACCCACCTGCACACACCGCCGATCCTGATGGCCGACGTGCAGTGAGCCGGACCAAGGACACCTCTCGGAGCCTGCGGTCCATGCGGGCCGTGCGCACCGATGCGCGCCTTGGCGACGACAGCGCGGCCGCACCCAGTCGACTGCGCCCAGCTGCACTGTTGTCCAAGGTGGGGCGCAGCACGTTCCCTCTGGCTGCACCCACCTGGCCCGGTTCGGTGACCCGGCCCGCACCCGACCCCGAACTCGGCGTCCACTACGACACCTCATGGTCGAGGCGGTACCCGGTTCGACTGGCCCGGGCCGTGGTGCTCGACAACATCACCCGACCACTCACCCACGCGCTGGCCTCGCCCAACCTGTTGGGAGAAGAGGGACTGATCGGCCTCGAGGCTCCGGTCATCTTCGCCGCCAACCACACCAGCCACATCGACACCCCGCTGCTATTGGCCTGTCTGCCCCTGCGCTTCCGCCACCGGACAGTGGTGGCAGCGGCTGCCGATTACTTCTTCGACCGACGATGGAAGGCTGATGCTTTTTCGTTCCTCTTGGGGGCCATCCCTATCGAGCGCACCAAGGTCAACCGGCGCTCGGCCGACCTGGCCGCTGAGTTGCTGGCCGACGACTGGAACCTGGTGATCTTTCCTGAGGGGGGGCGCTCACCCGACGGCTGGGCCCAGGAGTTCCGGGGCGGGGCCGCCTACCTGGCCTCGCGCACGGGACGCCCGGTGGTTCCGGTCCACCTCCACGGCACCCGCCACATCCTCCCCAAGGGCGGCGGCACCCTGCGGCGGACCCGGACCACCGTCACTTTCGGCACACCGCTCTGGCCGGTCGAGGGCGAGGACGCCCGCAAGTTCGCCACCCGGATCGAGTCGGCCGTGGCCACCTTGGCCAACGAGTCGAGCACCGACTGGTGGACGGCTCGCAAGGCCGCTGCCCAAGGAGAGACGCCGTCGTTGCAGGGCCCTGATATCGCCCCGTGGCGACGGTCGTGGGCACTGGACTCGGCTCCCGAACGGGCCGCCCCGCTCGACTCCGAGGGCAACGACTGGCCCCGCAAAACGCGCTGACAGTCAACCGTCGACACCACGCCCTCGTGCACGCCAGCGACCTGGATGGAGGGCCCGAACTCAAGCAGTACGCCTGCGCTAAAGAGATTTGGCATTGGCTGATGCTGCGCCAGGAACGTCGTTGATGCATGTGAAGGGTCGGGCCATCGTGTCGTTGTGACGGCGGGTTCCGTGCGCACCATCGACCGTGTCACACCCTCCTGAAATCATGTCGTCATGGCGCTGGCGACGTTTTCTGAAGTACCTCCGAACATGTTCTCGGGACCTGG
>JBAXCY010000181.1:0-5741 GCA_037141235.1 Acidimicrobiales bacterium
GCCAGGTCCCGAGAACATGTTCGGAGGTACTTCAGAAAACGTCGCCAGCGCCATGGAGAGATCATTTCAGGGGGGTGTTACATCCTCGCCACCGCAGCGTTCGACCTCCAGGACAGCTCGGCCACGCCGTCTTCGCGCGCCTACGGCGCACTGCCCCACTCGGCACGCACTACGCAGAATGTTCCGACGACGACTAGCAGGCCGTCAGCTCAGGCCGCGGGTGAGCAGCAGCGAGCCAGCGATCGGGCCGCCACCGTTGCTGACCGCAGCCACCTCGGGAGGGCCACCTCTAGTCGTCGTTACCTGGCGAACTCCACCTGCGCCGCGTAGTTGCACGCAGGCTTCATGGATGAGTCCGAACCCGTGTAAGCGCCCCCCGGACAGCTGGCCGCCGGCGGTGTTTAGGGGCAGCGATCCGGTGCGGCTGATGGTGACTCCGTCTTCGACGAAGGCCCCGCTCTCGCCCCGGCCGCAGAACCCGAGTGCCTCCAACCAGACCATGGCCAGGATCGAGAACCCGTCGTACAGCTGGGCCACGTCGACATCACTGGGCCGCAGGTCGGTGCGCTCCCACATCGAGGCCGCCGCGTCCCGGGCGGCCATCGTGGTGACATCGTCGAACTGGTCCCAGCTAGGACGGCCCCGCAGCGCGGTGCCGACGGCGTTGACCTGACAGACCGGATGCGGTGTGTCGGGTGCGTAGTCCCGGTGGGACACCACCAGAGCGGTGGACCCGTCGCTCGGGGCGTCGCAGTCGAACAGGCACAGCGGCGTCGAGATCATCCGGGCATCGAGATAGTCGGCCATGGCCATCGGGTCCCGGTAGATGGCCATCGGGTTGTCGCCGGCATTGCGGCGGGCGTTGAGGGCGATCTGGGCCAACTGCTCACGGGTGAGGCCGAACTCGTGCATCCGCCGCTGGGCCACCAGGGCGATCCAGTTCACAGCGGACACCGCCCCAAAGGGGAGCGTCCACTGCAGAAACCCGGAGAAGCGGGGGATGCCGCCACCACTTCCTCCGCCGCCACCACTTCCGCCGCCACCACTTCCTCCGCCGCCACCGATGCCCTGGCGTCCACTGGCGCCCTGGGCGGTCGATTCGGTCACCGTCCGGTAGACGAGTACATGGCGGGCCAACCCGGCCCCCACGGCCAGGCAGGCGGCAATGAGGGCTCGCATCTGCCCGGCACCTTCGCCGCCGCCGTCGTGCCAGTTGAGGTTGAGGCGGAGCGCGTCTTGTACCTCGGGAGTGGTGGGGCCAGCGAACCCTGGGGTTCCCGTCCCCATGCCCGGATAGGTCGATAGACCGTCGATGTCGTCTCGGGTGAGCCCGGCATCAGCCACGGCGGCCAGGCAGGCATCAAGCGTCAGGTCGAGACCGGTTCGTCCGAGGCGCCGTCCGACGTTGGACTGACCGATGCCCGAGATGACTGCTCGGCGCTCCAGTGGCTCCTCGGAGGTGGTGCTCATGCCCGGACTCCTGTCGCCGGTCGGAACAGCGGCAGATAGACATCATCGTGCTGGTCGAAGACGACATCGACGGCCATGCCGGTGCGGACGTCCTCGATAGCCACGTCCACCAGATTGGTGGTGAGGCGCACCCGCGCATCCTCCTCGATGGCCACCAGGCCGATCAGGTACGGACCGCTTCCAGGGATCCACTCTTGGACGTTGCACGTGTAGGCCACCAATGTGGCCCGGCCGCTGACGACCTCGGGGGCCAGATCGGCCGCCAGACACTCGGGGCAACGCGGTGCTGGAGGATGGACGTAGGTCTGGCATGAACGGCACCGCAGAAACCGGAGTTTCCCGTCAGCGCCACTGGTCCAGAAGAACTCGTTTTCGGGCTCGAGCCGGGGTAGCAGGCGCATGGCCGGCCCTCGTGCCGGTAGCGCGGTATCGCCAGCCGACTCGTCGGCGCCGGGGGTCACTTGCGGCCCAGGACTTCCGGGTTGACGATGTGCAGCGGTCGAGCACCGGCGAGGAGTCGGCACAGGTCTTCGGCGATGATCCGGGAGTGATTGGCTTCGGTGTCGTAGGTGGCACCGCCGATGTGCGGAGTGAGCATCACCGAGGGGAGGTGGCACAGCGGGTGGTCCGGGGCCAGGAACTCGCCCTCGAAGTGGTCCAGCCCGGCGGCTGACACCTGACCCGAACGGAGGGCCTCCACCAGCGCATCGGTGTCGTGCAGCGCGGCTCGTGCTGAGTTGAGGAACACGACGCCGGGGCGCATGGCAGCAAACTGGGCGGTACTGATCATGCCGGACGTCTCGGGGGTCACCGGGGCATGCAGCGATACGACGTCGGCACGTTCGAGCAGTTCGTCGAGTCCCACCGTCGGTTCATCGGCGTAGGGGTCGTAGGCGATGACCTCCATTCCGAGTCCGCGCAGCCGCCAGCGCAGTGCCCGGGCTACCGCACCGAGTCCGACGAGGCCGACGGTCTTGCCCGCCAGTTCCCATGCCCGGAAGCGCTGATAGGGGATGGTGCCGTCCTTGTAGATGTCGCCCTTTCGCACATCGGCATCGGCGTCGAGCACCTGACGGGTGGCGCCGAACAACAGGGCAATGGTGAGTTCGGCCACGGCGTCGGCGTTGCGTCCTGGGGCCCGCATGACGGGCACCCCCGCCTCGGTGGCGGCAGCGACGTCGACGTTGTTGGGGTCTCCTCGACAGCTCGACACGGCCACCAGGGGCAGATCGAAGAGGGGGCCGGCGCACCGGTCGCTCTCGACCACGGCGATCGTGGCGCCCTCGCTCTCCATCCGGTCGGCCAGCTGCTGGGCGTCGTAGATGCGCAATGTGGGCTGGTCGAGCCAGGAGTCGAGCGTCAGATCGGCCAACTCGCCGAGCAGATCGAGCCCTGGACCGCGGACTGCTGCGGTGACCAGCGCCTTGGGTCGTGCCATTGGCATACGGTTGCCCTCTCCCCTGGGTAGCGTTCTGACCGTCGGGGACAGTAGCACCGACACAAGGAGGAGGACCGATCTTGTCGCACCCAGACGAGCAGACAGCGGGCCCTTCGACCCGTCCCCCCGGCGCACGGTGCACCATCGGGATCGACGTGGGTACCACTGCGGTCAAGGCGGTGGCCGTCGATGACGAGGGCCGGGTGGTGGCCCGGGCGCGGGTTCCCCACCGGGTGATAGCGCCTACGCCTGACGTACTGGAGCATGACGCGTTGTGGGCCTGGCGGCGCGGGCCTCGCCGCGCGCTGACCCTGGTGTCCGGGGCTCTCGATGGTCCGGCGGCTGGGGTCGTGATCTCGTCGATGGTCCCCTCCATCACGGCAGTCGACGGCAAGGGGGTGCCCCGCCTGCCCGGTCTGTTGTACGGCGACGTGCGAGCCCGCGACGACGGTCCTGACGGCCCGGTGGCCCGCCCCGGTGATCACGGCGGGGAGCGCGAAGAGGGCCGCCGGATGCTGGAGTGGGCGGTGAGCGAACTGCCGGGGCAACCGGGGTACTGGCCGTGCCAGGCCGTAGCCACCCACGCCCTGTGCGGGGTGCCTGGGGTCGACTCGGCCACCTCCACCTCGTTCGGGAGCCTCATGCGCAAGGGCCGCTGGGACGGCGACGTGCTTGCCGGGCTCGGTGTCACCGAGGGTCAGTTGGCGACGATCGTTCCGCTCGGACAGGTGGCGGGGACGCTGGCCAACTCGCCCACCGTGGTGGGCGGGGGATCGATCGATGCCTTCTGCGAGCAGATCGTGTCGGGGGCCGTCCGGCCGGGCGATGTGCTGGTCATCTTCGGGGCCACCCTCGTCGTATGGGTGGTGGCCGAGGAGTGGATCGAGGTAGAGGGGCTCACTTCGTTTCCGAGCACGGTGCCTGACAAGTTCATGATCGGCGGACCGAGTAACGCCGGTGCGCTGTTCGTGGACTGGGTGCGCACGGTGACCAAGGGTCCGGCCCGGCGGAGCAAGGCGCCTTCCCGCCCCAGTGACCTCCGTGCCAGTGACCCAGCCCGGGTGCCGGTGTGGCTGCCGTACCTGCGCGGAGAGCGCACGCCGTTCCACGACCCGGGTCTGTTGGCCAGCCTGCACGGGCTCGACATCGCCCACGGTCCCGACGCCGTGGTGCGGGCCTCTTATGAGGCGTCTGGTTTCGTCATTCGACGATTGGTCGAGCGATCAGGGCTCCAGGCCCGCCGCATCGTGGCCACCGGAGGTGGCTCACGTTCGGTGGCTTGGATGGAGGCCGTGGCCGATGCCACCGGGCTGCCGGTCGACACGGTGGCGGTACCCGAAGGGGCTGCACTGGGGGCGGCCTTCCTGGCCCGGATGGTCGCCGGGCTCGAGTCCGATTTCCAGGTGTCGGGGTCGTGGGCCCGCACCGGCCAGCGCATTGAACCCGACCCGGCGTGGGCCGCCGCCGCCGATCGTCGCTACCGTCTGTTCGAGGCATTGGGCCCGGGTACACCGTCGCCCGACTGAACACGCGGCCGGTCAAGGTGACAGGCCGCCCGGGTCGGACTAGGTGCCGGTGGGTTGGAACGTCACCTTGATGGCACCACTCTTTTCGGGGTGCGACAGGGCACCGAGCGCCCCCCACCAGTCCTCGAGCGGGAACCGGTGGGTGACCATGTCGGTCAGGTCGATCCGCCCGTCGACCACCAGGTCCAGGTAGTGGTCGATGGCGTGGCGGTGCCGTCCCTCGAACTCCTCCATGGCGAAGGCGTTGGAGCCGATGACGGTGAGCTCCTTGAAGTACACGGGTGTCCACTCCCACCGACCGGGGATGGCCACTCCGGTGTAGACGAGCTTGCCCCGCTCGGCCAGGACCCGCACGCCTACTTCGAAAGTCTCTGGTTTGCCGACGGTGTCGTAGACGACATCGATGTGCCCGGGGTGACACATGGGGAGTCCGTCGAAGGCTTGGTGCAGCACGCCACCGGACCATTCGGCCAGGGCCTCGAGGGTGGCCAGCCGGGGTTCGTGCTGCACGACGATTGATGCGCCGTACTGTCGGGCCAGGTCGAACTGCGCCGGGAACCGGGCCACCACGGCCACTTCGACGTCGGGGTAGAAGGCAGAGAGTATGGCCACGCTGGTAAGCCCGAGAGCTCCAGCTCCGATGACGACCACCTTGCCGCCGGGCGGCGGCGGGTGGCGCACGATGGAGTGGAACGAGACCGAGAACGGATCGGCCATGACGGCGGCCGTGTCCGAGACGGCGTCGGGGACGGGGTGGAGCATCGAGTCGTGGGCGGCCATGAGTTCAGCCCAGGCACCGGGTGCACCGGTGACCACGCCGATGTGGACGCCGGGACCGATGTCACCCTTGGTGAACGACCAGCACATGTTGACGTCGCCGACCAGACACGGGGGGCACAGCGGCACGATGCCCCGCGGGGCGCAACTGAGCCACGGGTTGAGTACCACCCGCTGGCCGACCTCGAGCCCGCGAGCCTTCGGACCCAGCGACACGACCTCGGCCACCACTTCATGGCCGGGCACGTGCGGAAGTGATGAGAAGGCAGCCATCGGGTTGTCGATGTCGCCGTCGCTGAAGTCACCGAGCACCAACTTGGCGTCGGATCCACAGATGCCCGAGAGGATGGGCCGGGTCACCACCCAGTCGGGGTTGATCGGCTGGGCATCGTCCATGTGATGGAGACCGAACGGCAGAGACGCCAGGTGCCGCTCGGTGTCGTCAGTCGGTGCTGGTCTGATTTCGGCCCTGTCAGGTCGGGATCCGAATACCAGGGCCTTCATCAGGACTCGTCCACCGACTTGTTGGA
>JBAXCY010000182.1:0-5730 GCA_037141235.1 Acidimicrobiales bacterium
TTGCGCCTCTTGGCCAGCCTGCTGGCTGGCTCCATGCTGGCCTGGCTCCAGGTCCGACGCTTCGGCGACTACTTGCGTCCATTGAGCAGCCCCAACCAGTGGGGGGCCATCCCCGAGGGCTCCCATCGCGACATCTTCGGCAACAGAGGTCTGTGGCCGCGGAGTGAAGCAGCCCTAGAGCCAGGTGAGTCGTTGCTGGGGGTCATCGACGGTGTGGTCGGCAATCGCTCTGTGGCCAACCTGCCCATGATGGGTGTCTGTTTCACCCTGGCTGCCTTGGTGATGCCGCTGCTGTTCCACGGTCACGTGGTCTTGTGGTTCCTCGTCGAAGGCGTGCTGCTCTTGGCCGGGGGGCTGGTGCTGCGGCCACTGACCAAGAGCTACGACGTATCGCTCGCCGTTACCAGCAGCGGCATCGTCCTCTTCCACCGTGGCTACACCGGGCGCACCGGCAAGATGATCGGGCGGATGCCGGCCAATGAGCCCGAGCTGCTCAAGGTCAGAGCCATGGCCCGAAAGATCCGCCTCGGTGACCGGACCCTGTGGATGACCGGGAAGTCCGACCCGATGCTGTACTGGATGTCGGCGACCTGGCGGGCGGCCAATCCGCAGTAGGCGGTCCACCCACCGAACCAGAGGGTCAGCACCCGATGATCACACGCACTTCATCTGCCACCATCTACGTCGGGGTTGCGGCCAGCACGACACCGACACGCCAAACAGGAAGCCGAGCCACCCCCACCGCTACAGATCAGGGGTGGATCTGCGAGCGGCCAGCAGTCAGCCCACGCCATCCGGGATTGGCAGTTACACCCTGAGAACCCGCAATGCTGGATGGGCGTTCGACATCTGGTCGTAGTCGTCATCTTGGGTCACCACCGGCAACCCGAGATCTATGGCGGTGGCGGCGATCAGAGCATCAGCCAGTTTGACGGTCCGCTGGATTCCGGCATCTCGGCAGTCCCACATGAGACGAGCCCAGGCAGCCATGGCCGACTCACCGAGCGGGACAGGGTCCACCGAGCGGGCGAACGCCAGTGTGTCGGCTCGTCGGGCCCGCGACGTCGAGTCTGTGGCGCTCAGCACGCCGAGTTCCAATTCACCGATCGTTATCACCGACACCGTCACCCGGTCGGGCAACTCACCGAGCGGCTGGCTCACTTCGCGGGCGATGAACACTGAAGTATCAAGCAGGCCGACAGGATGCATCACAGTTCTTCCAAGGTCTGTCCGGCAAGTCGGTCGAGGTCGTCGCTCAATGCTGAATCAGCTGATCGTTCAGCCAGCCCTCGGCGTATGAAATCACCCGGCACCCAACGGGAACGTTGCACGTGAGGGACGATGTCGGCGACGGCCTCGCCGTGCACGGTAAGGACTACCCGCTCGCCTGCTCGGACGGCGTCAATGACTTGGCTGGTCCGGTTGCGGAGGTCTCTCACGCCGATCTCCATGTGCGACACTGTAGCACATAGAGGGCCTGAACTGGCGGATCTTGTATCCGCCTCACACGTGGCGGACGAGATCCATCAACGAACTGTCGTCCGCCATTACCGTGCTCCCTCTTCGGTTTCGATCTTCAGGCAGTCAGCCCACACGGCACCGTAGACATGGGCCCGGTCGTAGCCTTGGCGAGCGGATACGACACTCTTGAAGTTGCTGTAGTCGATGGCCTCGGCAATCCGCATCATGCACAGGGCCAGATCAGCACGCGTGGTGTAGGCCCGCACCGGGTAGTCCCGACCCGGGATCCGCACGGAGTCACCCAGTTCGGGAAAGTGCTTCTCTCTCAGTCGATCCAAGTCGGCCCCGCTCCTGGCCCTGACCTGGAGCTCGTGGCCGAACTCCTCGGCCGTGACCACACTGTAAAACCCCTCTGGGGTGAACAACCACATCCGCATACCGCCTTTCGTTCCTGCCCGATCTAACTGAACCGAACGTATCTGGCTGGTGTGACGGCGCTCCGATGCGACGGTCAGTTGACTCCCGGTACCCGCCTCGAACGGGTGACACCGCGCCAGAAGCAACAGAACACATCGAAGTACGCGCCCCCGGTCTCTCCGCCTCGAGGATTGCAACCGTCTGGGCTGAATACACCCTTCAGTTGTTCGCGGCCGCGCCGAAAGAGGGGGAACAACACCGAGATCAATCGAAGGGGCAGCTTCAGATGATCGCTTCACGACCTAATTCCCAATTGTCTGGACGCCCAGTGGCGTCATCGACCGAATGGCGAGATCCTGGCGGCCGGCGTGCGGCGCATGGATCGCCACTCCACACTGATCGAGCATCGAGGTCCACCGTCGGTGGCCTCGTGGTCGGTGGCCTCCGCACCGATGCCGTGGTCACCATTCGAGTCAGCCAGGTATCGCCATGAAGCGCTCCACGTCAGCCGCCATCGGCTCGCTGTTCGCTTCCCTACTGGCCATCAGCGGCCTCGGCCTGGCCGCAACAGCCCCGTCCAGCGCTATGGCCGCCGCCCAGACACAGGCAGCCGGTTACTCCTCGTCCCACAGCGGGTCCGACGGCACCAAGGCGAGCCTCACCGGATCCAAGTGGTCGACCAGAAGGACCGTGCCGAGTGCCCCGACCTCGGTCACGGCCACCTCGAATGCCAACGCCTCGTCTGTGGTGTCGTGGAAGGCGCCGTCCTCCAACGGCGGCTCCACCATCACCGGCTACACGGCGACCTCATCCCCTGGCGCCTTCAAGTGCACCACCAGCGGCACCACCTCGTGCACGGTCAAGAGCCTGACCAACGGCACCGCCTATACGTTCACGGTGACCGCCACCAACTCCGTGGGCACCGGCCCAGCATCGACCCCTTCGGCTCCGGCCACCCCGGCATTTCCTGTGGCCTCTGTTACCGTACCCGGCGCCCCGACCGGGGTGACGGCTACCTCGGGTGCCGATGCCTCCTCCGTCGTGTCGTGGACACCTCCGGCCTCTGACGGCGGTGCGGCCATCAACAACTACACCGTGACCTCGTCACCGGGTGCCTTTACGTGCGCCACCAGTGCGACCTCGTGCACGGTGGTCGGACTGACCAACGGCTCTGCCTATACGTTCACGGTGACGGCCTCCAACTTCATCGGCACCGGGTCACCGTCGTCTGCCTCGGCCCCGGCCACACCAGCAGCGCCCGTCGCCCCGGCCACCGTGCCCGGCACCCCCACCGGGGTCACCGCTACCTCGAATGCTGATGCGTCGTCGTTCGTGTCCTGGACGGCTCCGACCACAGACGGCGGATCGGCCATCACCGGCTACACGGTGACCTCGGCACCGGGTGGCATCACGTGTGTGACGGTCGCCACCTCATGCACCGTGACCGGCCTGACCAACGGCACCACGTACACCTTCACGGTGACAGCTACCAACGCCATCGGCACCAGCCTGGCGTCCGCCGCCTCGGGCCCGGCTACCCCGGTTACCCCGGCTACGGCTCCCAGTGCCCCGACTGCGGTCACGGCCACCTCGAACGCCAACGCCTCCTCGGTGGTGTCGTGGACGGCCCCTGCCTCCAATGGCGGCTGGTCCATCACCGGCTACACGGTGACCTCTACACCTGGTGGCATTACGTGTGCCACGGGTGCCATCACCTCGTGCCCGGTCACAGGGCTTACCAACGGCACCGCCTATACGTTCACAGTGACGGCCACCAACGCCATCGGCACCAGCCTGGCATCTAGCCCATCGGCCCCGGCCACCCCGGCCACTGCGCCCAATGCTCCGACCGGGGTATCCGCTACGTCGGGGGCCAACGCCTCCTCCGTCGTGTCGTGGACGGCTCCTTCGTCTAACGGCGGCGCCACCATCACCAGCTACACGGCGACCTCGTCGCCTAGCGGCATCACCTGCTCGGCCACCAGCGCCACCTCGTGCACGGTGGTCGGCCTGACCAACGGCACCGCCTATACGTTCACAGTGACAGCCACTAATGCTGCGGGCAGCAGTGCGGCCTCGACTCCCTCGGCACCAGCCACCCCGACGACCGTGCCCGGCATGCCGACGGCAGTCAGCGCCACCTCAGGTGCCAACGCCTCCTCGGTGGTGTCGTGGACGGCTCCGTCCTCCAATGGGGGCTCTGCCATCACCAGCTACACGGTGGCCTCGTTGCCAGGCGGCAACACGTGCACCACGACCACGGCTACCTCGTGCACCGTGGTCGGCCTGACCAACGGCACCGCCTATACCTTCACCGCCAGAGCCACCAGTGCCGTGGGCACCGGACCGGCATCAGCGGCATCGGCTCCGGCCACGCCACTGGCTCCGCCCACTGTGCCCGGCGCCCCGACCGGGGTGTCCGCCACCTCAGGTGCCAACGCTTCCTCGGTGGTGACGTGGACGGCACCATTGTCGAACGGCGGATCAGTCATCACGGGCTACACGGTGACCTCATTGCCAGGCGGATACACGTGCACCACAACCCCGGCTACTTCGTGCACGGTGGTCGGCCTGACCAACGGCACCGCCTATACGTTCACGGTGACCGCCACCAATGCCGTGGGCACCAGCCTGGCTTCCGGCACATCAGCTCCCGCCACTCCATCGGCTCCCACCACGGCAGCCACCGCACCTGGTGCACCTACCGGGGTGGGGGCCACGTCGTATGCCAACTCCTCGTCGTCGGTGTCGTGGACCGCTCCGGCATCCAACGGTGGGGCGGCCATCACCAACTACACGGTGAAGGCATCTCCCTACGCTCCGATCCGGGCTGGCTTCTACTACCCGTGGTTCCCCGAAACCTGGGGACCGATCGCTACGCCGGATACCCAGTACCACCCGACGGCGGGCTTCTATAACTCGGACACCACCGCCGTCATCACCCGGCACATCCAAGAGATGACGTATGCCGGACTCGATGCCGCCATCGCCTCATGGTGGGGTCAAGGCCAGCACAGCGAGAGCACCCGGATCCCGGCCCTGCTCAACAACGCCGCCAATACTTCCAACGGCAAGAGCCTGAAGTGGGCCCCGTACTACGAAAAGGAGAGCACTGGCGATCCCACGGTCGCCCAGATCTCGTCCGACCTGAGCTACCTCAAGACCAACTACGCCTCGAACCCCAACTACCTCAAGGTGAGCGGCAAGCCGGTCATCTTCGTCTACACCGACGGGCTCGATGCCTGCCCGATGGCCCAGCGCTGGCACGATGCCAACACCTTCGGCTTCTACCTCGTGCTGAAGGTGTTCAGCGGATACACAGCCTGCGCCACCCAACCCGATGGCTGGCATCAGTACGGTCCGTCCACCGCCGTCGATTCCCAGGGCAAGTACTCCTACGCCATCTCCCCGGGGTTCTGGCTCTACACCGAGGCGACCCCACGCCTCGCCCGTCTCACCGATGCCCAGTGGACCACGAGCGTCACCAACATGGCCGCCTCCAAGGCTCAGTTCCAACTGGTCACCACCTTCAACGAGTGGGGTGAGGGAACCGCCGTCGAGCCGGCGACCGAGTGGGCGTCGGCCAGCGGATATGGCACCTACATCGACATCCTCCACCAGGTGTTGAACAGTGGCGGTGCGACCCCGGTGGACGCATCCACGTGCACCACCAGCACTACCTCGTGCACGGTGCCCGGCTTGGCCAACGGCACCGCCTATACGTTCACGGTGACGGCCACCAACTCAGTGGGCAGCAGCGTGGCCTCGGCCGCATCGGCCCCGGCCACCCCGGCCACCGTGCCCGGATCGGCGACCGGGGTGATCGTCACCTCGAGCACCGCTACCTCGTCG
>JBAXCY010000183.1:0-5639 GCA_037141235.1 Acidimicrobiales bacterium
CCGGTGGAGCCGTAAAAGTTCGCGTAGCCATAGTTGAAGATGCCTCCGTCAGAGGCGACCAGCCAGTAGCCGCCCCTGTTCTGCAGGGCGGCGATCCCGACGATCGGCTTGTTCAGCGCGATGGCACCGGCCGAGCCGTAAAATCCGGCGTTTCCATAGTTGAAGATGCCTCCGTCAGAGGCCACCATCCAGTATCCGGGAACCGAACTCACCGACTGTCCGGAGGACGTACACGTGGTGTTGTAAGCGCCTGTCCACGACAGACGGTAGTTGAAGGTAGCCGGTGACTGCGTGAGCCCGGTGAAGCGGATCACGAATAACGGATCAGTAAACGCCTGCAGCCCGAGTCCGCTGAGATCGACCGAACCGAAGGCGTCTAGTGCCTGATCGGGGATGCCGAGCGAGTTGCCCGAGGCATCCTGGAATCCCACGGTGGCGGACGTGTAACTATTCCTCGTGGGGTTCACCAGCTGGAGCGTCTGATACGAAGTCGGCCGACACACTGGGGCTGGGTTGACCAGCGTGCTGGCGGGGATGCGGACGAATCCCTGCGTGCACGGTTGGCCGGTCAGGGCGTCGAAGTTCTGGATCTGGTTCGCCGCATCCGGTCGACCGTTGGAGTTCACCCAGACGCAGGTTGCACGGTAGGGGTCGGGGTTGACGGTGTACAAGATGTAAATGTTGAACTGCTTCGGGAAGTTGACGCAATTGGCCTGGGTGCTGAAGTTGTAGCAGCCAACCCTGCCGGTCAACCCGTTTGGCACGTAGACCGAGTTGTTGAGGACCACAGCCACACCGTTTTCTGCGCTGTTCAGGCCGATGGAAGTACCCATACCTGGGGGCGTCGCCACACTCGATCCCGTGAACGAGAAACAGGGGTTGTTGGTGATGGGGAGGCAGATGCCGGTAGCAACTGCCGAGCTGTTGAACAACGGGAACGGTGCCCCAGTCACGGCGGGGACGGCTACTGGCCAGGTACCGGTGCAGCCCTGCTTGGTCACCGAGTCGAAGCAGGCCAAATTGTTGACCGTCGTACTGTTGACCGTCGTACCCGAGACCTGGACGAAGACGTCCGTTCCGGAAGCGCCGATCGGCAAACCAGCCCCGGTGGTGCTGACCGTCAACCCGCCGAAGGGGACGGCAAACGGCTGACTCGCACAGGGGGCAACTGCCACCAGATCGAAGCAGAGCAAGGTGTTCTTGTCCCCGCCCGTCGCGTTCGCCACGCTGTTAAAGGCGTACCAGTTGTTGCCGACCTGCACCGGAGCAGAAAGCCCTGACTGCACCAGGGTGGGGCCACCGATAACGATCGGAGCGTCATTGCTACCCGTCAGCCCCGTAAACCCACAGCCCATCTGGCTGCCGGTTGCCGATGCTGGCAGCGACGTATCGATGCATGCAACACCCGCGGTCTGGGTCGACACCTCCACGGCGTAGACATAGAGGCGGCCGTTGGCCTGATTCAGATATAGCCCGGCACCGACTGATGTCGCGTAGTCCTTGCCACCTTCCGTTACCGTCTTCGTGCCGTTCCAGCACGACGAGGCGTCGCTCTGGTTGTGACATGCAACGATCAGCGTGGCCGCGTGGTGGCTCACGTTAAAGAGCTGCGTGGAGCTGGGCGCCAGCGCCCAGCCGTCTGCACCCGAGCCAGTGGAAAATCCTGACGACAGGCTTCCAGCCTGAACGCCTGCGACCTGATAGCTGACCTGTGCACCCGCGGCTGCCGCTCGAGGGGCGACACCGCTGATCGTGCTCACAGCCACCAGTGCCACGGCTACGGCTCCTGCAGCCACCAGCCGTGTCAGGGGCCCGTTAGCGACCGTCTTGGCGTGGGTATTCGGCATTTCGTCCTCACTTTGCTCAGTACTGCTAGTTCGAGTTCGACCACTGATGGGATGGGCCGGTGTGTTCCAGTGCGAGAGCGATCGGCCGAGGAACCGTGGTGCGCACCCCGACAAACTGGCCCGGCACCACCATTGAGGGTGTGCTCTCTACCGCAACCACTGCACTCACTCTATGGCACCTCTGCTCCAGTTGGCACCCATTGCCCGAAGTTTGTATGCAGCTTCAATTCGCACGGTCGTCCCCTATCAATTGCAAACGTAGGTGCACACAACTGGTCGGGCAGATCGGTCACAGGTCACATGACATTGGCGATGGGTCGATCACCGTACCCAACTGGAGGGGGCAGGACCATTAGTCTCAAGAAGCGACTTAGTATCGAAGAGTGCCGTGCTGCCACGCTCGGTTGCAGCCCAACGAGGAGGACATCGTGCCCGAACTCATGAAGCTCCCGCCGGAGATGGCGTTTGACTCCCCCGCTGACGAACGGATCCACCGCAAACAGCGGCTGGCGGCTGCGTTCCGCCTCTTCTCCAAGTTCGGGTTCGATGAAGGAGTGGCTGGCCACATCACGGCACGTGACCCCGAACTCGACGATCATTTCTGGGTAAACCCGTTCGGTATGCACTTTGGACATATCTCCGTGTCCGACCTGATCCTGGTCAATCACAACGGCGAAGTAGTGGAGGGCGACCGACCGGTCAACGTGGCCGCATTCGCCATCCACTCCCAGGTGCATGCCGCTCGCCCCGATGTGGTGGCCGCCGCCCATGCCCACTCCGTGTACGGCAAGGCATGGTCGTCGTTGGGGCGGATGCTCGATCCCATCACTCAAGACGTGTGTGCCTTCTACGAGGACCACGCCGTGTTCGATGACTACACCGGCGTGGTAATCGATGTCGAGGAGGGGAAGCGCATCGCTCACGCCCTCGGTGACAACAAGGCGGCCATCCTCCGTAACCATGGACTGATGACCGTGGGGCAATCAGTGGACGAAGCAGTCTGGTGGTTCATCACCATGGAGCGGTCGTGTCAGGCGCAACTGCTGGCCTCGGCTGCTGGCACCCCGGTGCTCATCGATCCGGAGATGGCCCGACTGACCAGCGGTCAGGTGGGCAGTCACATGGCTGGTTGGTTCAGTTTCCAGCCCCTCTTCGACCGGATCGTGGGCGAGCAGCCCGACTTGCTCGACTGACCGGTCCTTCGATAAATCCCCCTACAGAGAGGTCGCAATGAGATGTACGCCAGTGTGCGCACCACGGTCCCACCAGTGACTTCCTCGTTCATCTTGGGGCGAGCAGTACGGCTGACCGGAGCGTTTTTGGCGGGTGCGGCGATGCTCGTTGTTGCCGAAGGATTGCCAGCCGGAGCGAGCACCGTCCCGCCTTGGTCGGTCGCCGCCAGTGCGAACGCCCTGGCAACTCAGCCCAACAACCTCAACGGCATCTCGTGCATCTCATCGGTGGAGTGTGTGGCGGTGGGCAGTTACAACAACGGTACGGCAGGCCAGACGCTGGTCGAGGCGTGGAACGGTTCGACATGGACCGTCGCGTCGAGTCCGAACACGTCGCCAAACCAGGGCAATGATCTACGCGGCATCTCCTGCACCTCTGCGACGAACTGCGTGGCGGTGGGCAGCTACTACAACGGCACCGCCCAACAGACGCTGGTCGAGGCGTGGAATGGATCGACGTGGTCCATCGAGGCCAGCCCGAACACGTCGCCGAACCAGGACAACCTGCTGGCTGCTGTCTCGTGCGTCTCATCGACGCACTGCGTGGCGGTGGGCAGCTACTACAACGGCACCACCGACCAGACCCTGATCGCGACGTGGAACGGATCGAACTGGTCTATTGCGTCGAGCCCGAACGCAGCTTCGCCCAATGGAAACGACCTGTATGGAGTGTCGTGCACTTCATCGACAGCTTGTGTGGCGGTGGGCTTCTATCACGGCACCACTGACCAAGCTCTGGTCGAGACATGGGACGGATCGAAGTGGACGATCGCATCAACTCCGATCCTGTCACCGGCGGGAGACAACTATCTGAACGACGTATCGTGCTCCTCGACGACAGCCTGCGTGGCAGTCGGCCACCACTTCAACGGCACCAACGATCAGACCCTGGTCGAGATCTGGAACGGAACGAACTGGGCCCAGTCGGCGAGCCCCAGCTCGTCGCCCACCGAGGACAACTACCTGTACGGCCTTGCCTGCACGTCATCGACGGACTGTGTGGCGGTCGGCGACTACTCCAACGGTTCCAACCTACGGACTCTGGTCGAGACCTGGAATGGATCGACGTGGTCCATCGTGTCGAGCCCGAACACGTCGCCCACTCAGGACAGCTCGTTGGCCGACGTCTCCTGTGCCTCGACAACGGACTGTTTGTCGGTGGGCAGTTTCAGCCTCGGTATCCCGACACAGTCATTGGTCGAGACCTGGAATGGATCGGCGTGGTCGATCGCCCCGAGCCCGAACGTATCGATCCCCACCCACAATGCCCTCTACGGCATCTCGTGCACCTCGGCGACGTTCTGTATGGCAGCAGGCAGTTATCTCAACGGCTCCAGTAAGCAGACACTGGTCGAGGCCTGGAACGGATCGACTTGGTCGATCACGGCCAGCCCGAACATGTCGACGATTCAGGACAACCAGCTCACCAGCATCTCGTGTACTTCGCCGACGGCCTGTGTAGCCGTAGGTGATTATTCGAACGGCACCAACGGACAGACACTGGTCGAGACCTGGGACGGATCCGCCTGGTCGATTGCATCGAGCCCCAATACTTCGTCAGTTCAGAACAATCAGCTCAGCGGCGTCACGTGCACCTCGCCGACTTCGTGCGTAGCCGTGGGCAGTTATTTCAACGGCACCAACGGGCAAACTCTGGTCGAGACCTGGAACGGATTGGTTTGGTCGATCACCACGAGCCCGAACACGTCGTCGAGTCAGAACAACCAGCTCGCCAGTGTCTCGTGCACCTCGCCCACTGCGTGCGTAGCCGTGGGCAGTTACCTCAACGGCACCAACGATCAGACCCTGATAGCGACCCTGATGGGAACGACTTGGTCGATCGCTGCGAGCCCGAACACGTCGCCACTGCAGAACAACCAGCTCACAGGTGTCTCGTGCACCTCACCGACGGACTGTGTGACCGTGGGTAGCTACTCCAACGGCACCACTACGCAGACCTTGATCGAGATCTGGGACGGAACCACCTGGTCGGTCAGCGCCAGCCCGAATACTTCGGCAAATCAGGACAATGTGCTGGCCAGTGTCTCCTGCACCTCGTCGACAGTGTGCGCTTCCGTGGGCCACTACGCCAACGGTGCCAAGGATCAGACGCTGGTCGTGACCTGGGACGGAGCGACATGGACGATGGCGGTCAGTGCCAACACGTCGAACACGCAGACCAACGTGGTCCGGAGTGTCTCGTGTGCCATGCTGACGGCCTGTTCGGCCGTCGGAAACAGCATCGACGGAACCAAACTGCAGACGTTGGTCCTCGATGGTGCCGCTGGCAATCTGCCCCCGATCATCCCTGCCGCAGGTGGCTACACACTGGCCGCCTCCGACGGCGGTGTCTTCGCCTTCGGTGATGACGGGTTCTTCGGGTCGGCAGGGGGGCTATCCCTAAATGCACCGATCGTCGCCCTGGCGGCCATGACGAGCGGCAAGGGCTATTGGCTCACAACTTCTAGTGGGGCCATCTTCTCCTTTGGAGATGCATCGTTCTTCGGATCAGCGGGGGCGTTGACGCTGAATAAGCCCATCGTGGGCATGGCCGCCACCC
>JBAXCY010000184.1:0-5457 GCA_037141235.1 Acidimicrobiales bacterium
CGCTGACCGCCCTCACGGGGCCCATCGGCACGAGTTCCGCTGCGCGATCCCCCGTCATTGCGAGGTCCAGTACCCCTGGGTCCGCCGGGCTTGCGCGACTTGAACGGCCGAGAGGCGCGCACACCTCCACGGCTGGCATTGGGGGACGACTCACGGGAGCGATCGGGCTCGCGCTCCTTGATCACGCGGCGAGGCGGGGGCGGACCCAGCACCGTCTCGATCTCCTTCACATCGGGCTCGGTGGTTCCCACCGGTACGCCGATGTCGCGCTGGAGCTTCTTGACTGCACCCGTCTTGTCGGGCGTGACAAAGCTCACGACGACGCCGATCGCCCCGGCTCGAGCGGTGCGGCCGGAACGGTGCACGTAGTCCTTGGGGTCGGCCGACGGGTCGAAGTGGACCACGGCACGAACACCGTCTACGTGGATGCCCCGTGCCGCCACGTCGGTGGCCACTAGGGCGTCGGCGGCACCGCGCATGAACGAATCGAGGGCCTTTTCGCGCTGCTTTTGGCTGCGGTCCCCGTGGATAGCGGCTGCCCGGATACCCCGCTGCTCGAGCTGACGGGCGATCCGGTCGGCACCGTGCTTGGTCCGGGAGAAGACGATGGTCGGTCCAGCGGCGGCGATCACCTCGGCGGTGCGATCGATGCGGTCACCAGATGGGACCCGCCAGAACATATGCACGGCGGCGCTGGCGTCGTTTTCGTCCACCTCGATCTCGTGGCGAGCCGGGTCCTTCTGGTAGCGACGGACCAGCACATCGATATCGCCGTCGAGAGTCGCCGAGAAGAGCAGTGTCTGGCGTCCATCGGGCGTGAGGTCGAGGATCCTGCGCACGTCAGGAAGGAAGCCCATATCGGCCATGCGGTCCGCTTCGTCGATGACGACGATCTCGATGGCGTCCAAACGGATGCTGCCGCGCTCCAAGAGGTCACCCAACCGGCCAGGGCAGGCCACGGCGACATCGACCCCGCGGGAGAGCGCCTTCAACTGGGGGCCGTAACCAACTCCACCGTAGAAGCAGTCCACCTTCAGCCCACGGGGATCGGCGAGGACCTGCAGTTCGGAGGCCACCTGGGCTGCCAGCTCTCGGGTAGGGGTCAGTACCAGGACCCGGGGAAACTTGGGCTTAGAACCCCTGCCCTGCAGTCGGGCGACGGCGCCGATACCGAAGGCCAGCGTCTTGCCAGATCCGGTGGGTGCCTTCCCACATACATCGCGACCGGCCAGCGCATCAGGAAGCGTCATGGCCTGGATGGGGAACGGCGAGGTGATCCCCTTGGCGTCCAGAGCTTTGACGATGTCGGAGGGCACGCCGAGGACGGCGAAAGTAGAAGGAGACGAGGGCATAGAGACACTTTCGGGCTACAGGGGAAGCACCGGAGTGTGCCTCGGGAACCGCCAGGCGCGTGCAAACAGCGCGGCAGTGTGCTTCTACCCTACAGGATTTCTGGCACCAACGCGTCGCGGGCCACTTCCCATGCCGATCAAGTGGCCATGACGTCGGCCATGACGTCGGCCATGACGTCGGCCGGCGATACCCCTAGAGCTCGCCGGACTCCACGAGTCGGTTCCGCACGAACTCGATCGTGGCCGCCGATCCGACCCCCAACTCGGTCCACGGGCTCCAGCCCAGTTGGATCCCGGCACGTGTCGGGTCGAGGCAGTTCCGAGCGAGCTCACCCGCCCTCAGGGGCTTGTACTCGTATTCCGCCTCTACCCCAGCTTGATTCGCCATCTCCCGAAGGAGTGTGTTGACCGAAGTCTCCTCGCCGGTCCCGATGTTGCACACCAATCCGCCGCCCTTGCTGGCGGCCCGGACGAAACCATCGACCACGTCGTCGACGTACACGAAGTCCCGAGTCTGCTCGCCATCGCCGAAGATCGTGATGGGCTCGCCGCGCAGAAGCCGTTCGGCGAAGATCGCCACTACGCCAGCCTCACCGTGGGGGTCCTGGCGGGGCCCATAGACATTGGCGAGCGCTAGGGCTGCGAACTCCAGCGAGTGCAGCTCTCGGTAGGCAAGTAGGTAGTCCAGCGCTGCCTTCTTCGACACTCCGTAAGGAGAGAGCGGACGCTGGGGAAGCGATTCCTTCAGTGGCAACTCAGATACGTCGGGCTCGCCGTAGAGAGTGCCCCCACTGGCGGCAAAGACGACCCGTTGCACATCGGCCTTCCGTGCTCCTTCGAGGATCCGCAGCGTGCCGATGAGGTTGACATCGGCATCGAATACCGGGTCGGCAACGGAGACTCTGACGTCTGCTTGGGCAGCAAGGTGGAAGATCACATCTGGCGCTCGTCTAGCGATGAGCTCCACTACCTCGGGGGAGCGAATGTCGAGGCGGTGGAACGAAAAATCGTTCTCGGTGGAGGCGCGAGCGGCGGCCAAGTTGGTGAGTGATCCCGTCGAGAGGTCATCGATCACGTCGACGGAATGTCCTTCGGCCAGCAGCCGATCTACCAGAGTGGATCCGATGAATCCGGCACCACCGGTGACGAGTGCGTTCACGTTCAACTCCCCGTGGGATAACGCTCGCCATCGAGCGTGGTTCCTGATGCAATGACGGCTCGAGCACCAACGACTGATACGCCCGAGACCGTGCAGCGCTGGCCGACGATAGCGGCGGAACCGATGATCGAGTGATCGACCGTGGCTCGGGCGGCGATCCGAGCACCGGGCAGAATCACCGAGTGGGAGATCACTGCGCCTGATTCGATGACCGAGTCGGCACCGATCACGGAGTCGCTGACGGAGGCGTCGGAGGCTACCGAAGCGTTACGACCGATCAACGACCGCGTTACCGACCGAGGGACCACGTCCACCTCTCCGATGGTCCACACCCCAACCCCGAGGTCTGGGTCCTGGACAGCACCAGGTGCTGGGGGGCCGGCCCTCCGTCCACTGATCAGATCCCTATGAGCCCGCAAGTAGGCGTCGGGTGTACCGGTATCGAGCCAGTAAGCATCCGAACCTTGGGCGTAGAGCCCCCCGTCCGCAACCATGGCTGGGAAGATCTCGCGCTCGATCGAGACCCGGATATCGGGGGTGATCCGCTGGAGCACAGACGGCTCCAGGACATAGATGCCCGCATTGATGAAGTTGGTCGGGGCTTCGTCGCGCGGTGGCTTCTCGATGAATGCGGTGACTTTGCCGTTCTCATCCGTGGGAACCACTCCAAAGGCACTCGGATCCTCCACCGGGGTGAGCCCGATGGTTCCTTCCGCCCCTCGCTCGCGATGGAACGCCACCAGTCCACTGATGTCGAAATCAGTCAGTACATCACCGTTGAGCACCACGAAGGTGTCGTCGATTCCGTCGAAATCGGCGGCGAACCGAATGGCGCCCGCCGTATCTAGGGGGCTCGGCTCCACGGCATACTTTGAGCGAACGCCGGCAATGACTCCATCCGGATAGGCATCCGTGAACGCATCTGGGCGGTACCCGAGCGACAGGACTGCCTCGTCGATCCCGTGGCTGGCCAGGTGTCCGAGCACCCGCTCGACCATGGTGATCTCAGCGATCGGGAGCATCTGCTTGGGTGTTGTGAGCGTCAGGGGCCTCAGTCGTGTGCCCTCGCCGCCCACAAGGACGACGGCTCTCACCCGTTCGTTCCGCCCGGCTTCGTCGTCGTCGGTGTGGCCGGAACGGTGGTCGCCGACGACTTCGCATTAGTGGTCGGCGGTGTCGTGGCCGGCGGTGTCGTGGCCGGCGGTGTCGTGGTCGGCGTGCCCGTCGGTGCTGTGGTCGGCGTGGTCGGCGTGGCCGGAGCCGCGCTGTTGGCATTGATCAGGTTGGTAATCACGGCGGCAGGGGGCTTGGGAACAGTGGCGTTGGCCGGGAGGAACGCCATGGTGATCAGTTGACCGTTCTTGAAGAGAAGGTTCTGGGGGTCACCTGGAGTCTGCGCACCGGACTTCGATGTGAAGTTGGGCCAGCTATACACAATGACGATGCCGGCCTTTCCTGCATCAGGCGTGCCCTTGGGGCAGACCTTCCCGTTGGTGTAAGCGGACTTCCCGGGGTACTGGATGGAAGTATTGGTGAGTTCCAGACCCTTGTAGTTCGAGACGAACTTGCCGAGAGTGGCGCTGGCTCCGGATTCCGAGCTGTTCTTGGGGGCGATGGTGAGGACGCCGTTGCCGTCGGCAACCAGTCCGGTCTTCTTCTGATTGGTGCTGGCGGCCAGATTGGGCTGCATCGTGCCGCAGATATTGATTCCCAGTGCCGCGTACCAGGTCTGGGATGTTGTCGGCGGCCCAGCAGAAGACGTCGTCTTGTGGCTGAGCTGATATCGGCTGAACCCGACCAGGACCAGTCCGATCACGATCACTATGCCCAGACTCGCATAGAAGTTCACGGGCATCTGCCCGCGATATGTCCTGCCACCACCCGTAGTGGCGGCGCGCTGCACCGATTTGCCCGTCGAGTTACTTGCCATGATCGTCCGTCACCCTACAACGTCCAACCGGGACCATCGTCACCACTCTGCATGCACCCGTCATGAACGTATGGCTCGACCCAGGCAGGCCAGTCCGGTCCGAACAGCCACGCCGACAGCGACCAAAGGGAGCAGCACTCGGTGCCACCCCGTGGACGACCGTCCGGCAAACCGGAGCAACGAGCGGTGGTGCTCGAGGATCATCCGGTACGGATGAAGGTCGGTGGACAGTCCTTGGAGGTGGGTCACTTCCGCTCCTGGCACATAGGCGACGCTCCATCCGCTCCTCCCGATGCGCCAGCACAGGTCGACGTCTTCTACGTACATGAAGTACGACTCGTCGAATCCACCGATCGACTCGAACGCGCTGCGACGCACCAGAAAGCAGGCCCCTGACACCCAGTCGACGGTCCGGGTATCAGTTCCGCTCTCATCAAGATCGGCCTGTTGATAGCGACGGGTGAACCGGTTGTCAGAAGCAAAGATGCCCAGAAGCGCATGTCCGGCAGCATCCACCATGGACGGAAACCGGCGGGCCGACGGGTAGCGCTCGCCCGATGCGTTGCGGATCAGAGGTCCCACCAGGGCGCACCCCGGGTCGGCGTCCAGGGCGGCCACCAGTGCGGTGACGGCACCGGGTGGCACTTCGAGGTCGGGATTGCAGATCAGGATCAACGGCGCCGCAGATGCTGACACGCCACGGTTGGCCGCGGCGCCGTAACCCAGATTTCTCCCCGGGGACACGACAGTCACCTCGGAGACGGCCGCCTCGGCAGCAGCCAGCGAACCGTCAGTGGAGCCGTTGTCGACCACGACCAGTTCAGCTAGTCCGGCGCTACGCAGATCAGCAACACATCGAGCCAGAGCAAGTCCCGATTCGTAGTTGACCACCACCGACGCAGTCCGACTGCCGGCCGCCTCATCCTCGCCTGCACCTGCGCCTGCGCCTGCACCTGCACCGGCACCTGCACCCCGGACGCTCACGGTGCTGTCCGAGCCACCGGGGCTGCCGGTGC
>JBAXCY010000185.1:0-5353 GCA_037141235.1 Acidimicrobiales bacterium
TCGGGTCGCTCGGGTCGTTCGGGTCGCTCGGGTCGTTCGGGGGCCCGGCCGAGGCGTCGTTGTTCGCAGTAGTCATGCGCTACCCGCAAGATTCGGCTTCATGACTCCCTATTGCACTTGTCCTAGCCTGGCGGACCATGTGCCAGATGTTTCCGCCAAGTTCTTACCAGACAGACCAGCCGCAGACTCAGAGCGCACACACCCGTTGGGTTGGAGCCGGTGGTACCGCACTCTGATCGACGTCGTGCAGGAACGTTCGGTCAGCCAACACCGTCCTGAACATCCGACTGTTCGATCACTCGGGTATCACCCCTAGCCCCGCCCGCCACGAGGACCGACTCCGTTCAGCTGGGGTCGTTCAACCCCAACGCCTTGGCCAGGACATCACGCTGCTCGCGGTGCATCCGCTTGGATACTTCGGCGGTGGCCACGATGGCTGAGCCGTGGAAGGTGCCGGGATAGGCGTGCAGTTCGACCGGCACTCCGGCCTGCAGGAGCGCTAGGGCGTAGTGGATACCCTCGTCGCGGAGCGGGTCGAACTCCATGGCCGACACGTACGCCGGAGGCAGGCCGGCCAGGTCGGTGGCCCGGGCCGGAGCGGCATAGGGCGACACATCACCGTCGGCCGTGTCGCCCAAGTAGAACTGCCAGCTGAGCTCGGCGTTGCGCCGGTGCCACAGCGGCGTGTCGACGAACAACTGCATGCTGTGGGTGTCGAGCCGGTCGTCGAGCTCGGGGATACCCAGATACTGGAAACAGATCGGGGGCCCGTCATGGTCGCGACTGAACAGCGCCAGGGCGGCAGCCAGGCCGCCGCCGGCCGACTCGCCGCACACGGCCAGCCGGTCGGGGTCGAGGCCGAGGGCAGCTGCATCGGCGTGCATCCACGACAACGTGGCAAAACAGTCGTGCAGGCCTGCTGGGAAGGGGTGCTCGGGGGCCAGCCGGTACTCGACCGAGACGACCACGATCCCGAGTGACGAGGCCAGATGCGCCGCCAGTGCATGCTCGGTGTTGATGCTGCCCAGAGCGAACCCACCGCCGTGGATGGTGAGCACGGCCGGCGACGGGGTCGGGGCACGGTGCGAGCGGTAGACCCGCACGGTCACATCAGGGGCACCGTCGTAGCCAGCGATGGAGCGGTCGTCGATGTCGAGTCCCGACTCATCGACGGTTCCACCTCCCATGTCAGCGAACGTCTCGAGCATGGCGCGAGCGGCGGTCACGTCTTCGATCGTCCCGGCAGGCAGTAGCGCGAGGATCGGAGCGAGTTCAGGATCGATGGCGTACGTCATCGGGCAGTTGTAGCACCCCACCCGGCAGAACGCAGCCTGGGCTCCCAGCCACCGGTCAATGCCGCCTGCACCAATCCCCGGGGGCGACAGTCCTGTGGGGTCAGTCCCCCACTCGCTCCAAGGCGGCCGTGAACCCGAAGTACGTCCAGATCATCTGGTCTCCCTCGCGCCGGCGGGTCACCTCGATAGGGATCCCGACGGGCCGCAGCACGTGGACGTCGTCCTCATAGGTGGCCACCACGTGGATCGGCGTGATGAAGTCCAACTCCATCACATCGTGGACACCGCGCTCCTCAGTACCGTCGCACCGCATGTCGTGGACGATGCCGCCGCCGGTGACCACCAGCCGGTCGCCACCCTGCTCGATGCGCTGGAGCGACCCCATTGCCGGATGGCTCTCGACCTCGACGCCTTCCTGCTGCAACGACACCACTCTCCACGTCCCCCGCAGATCAGGTGCCCCTTCGACCAGAGGCTCAGCGCAACCCGCCAACACCGGGGGCGGCATAGTGTCGCCGTAGCCACCAGGCGGGGTGTAGGCCACCGGGATGTCGTCGGCCATCACGACTGATCGCTGGTCGGGCGACGTCACGCTCGTGGTGCCACCACGTGGGGCATGCACAGGTCGTCGTACTCGGCGATGATCAGCTCGCCGGCGTCGGGGCCGCACGCTGGGCAGGCCGGGTCGCGCCGGACCTTGAACGTGCGGAAGCTCTGCTCGAGGGCGTCGTAGGCCAACAGGCGACCCTGCAGGGTGTCGCCCACCCCGAGCAGCACCTTGATGGCCTCGACGGCCTGGATGGAGCCGACGATGCCGGGGAGCACGCCGAGCACGCCAGCCTCCGAGCAGCTCGGGGCCAACTCGGCCGGCGGGGGCTCGGGCAGCAAGCAGCGGTAGCAAGGGCCTTCGTAGGGGTTGAACACCGTGGCCTGACCCTCGAACCGGAAGATGGATCCGTGGATCACCGGAATCCGCTTCAGCAACGATGCGTCGTTGACCAGGTACCGGGTCGGGAAGTTGTCGGTTCCGTCCACGATCAGGTCGTACCCGTCGATGATGTCCAAGATGTTGTCGGCCCCAAGGCGAACGTCGTAGGTCACCACGTTCACGTCGGGGTTGATCAGGGTCAGGGTCTTCTTGGCCGAGTCCACCTTGCGGTCACCGATGCGATCCGTGTTGTGCAAGATCTGGCGCTGCAGGTTGGAAGCGTCCACCACGTCCATGTCGATGATGCCGATGGTGCCCACCCCGGCAGCCGCCAGGTAGAGAGCTGCCGGTGAGCCGAGCCCGCCGGCACCCAGCATCAGCACCTTGGAGTCGAGCAGTGCCAGCTGGCCCTTCTCTCCCACCTCGGGCAGGAGGAGGTGGCGCTGGTAGCGGTTCCGCTGCTCAGGGGAGAGCATGCGCGGTGCGGACCACGCCCGGTCCTCATCCTTCCAACGGTTGAAGCCGCCCATGATCGAGGCCACATCGGTGTAGCCCAGCTGCTGCATGGTGTCGGCGGCGAACGCGGAGCGGGCACCGCCGGCGCACATGACCAGCACGTGGGCCGACTTGTCGGGGATCCGGCCCTCGATGGACGACTCCAGGTTTCCCCTCGGGAGATGGACCGCACCAGCCAGCGCCCCCTGCTCGTACTCGTCGGGCTCGCGCACGTCGAGCACGATCGTGCCCGGTGCTGCCATCTCGGCCTCGGCCTCGGCGGTGGTGATCTCGCGTATGCCAGCCTTGGCGGCGGCAAGCATCTCTCTGAAGGTGGGCACGGCGGTCTCATTTCCTCGTACTCGGCGGTGCAGACGGCCATACTTCCGGCCTCAGCACCGCTCCTGGGCTGCGCTACTTCGGGTTAAACACTACCAGCGAGGTCAACATTCCCCCCGGGTCCCGATCACCTACGCGGAGATGACGGATCCGGGTGGTGGGATGGCTCCCGGTCCGGTCGCCAAGCACCCGGCCAGCAGGGCTGGATCGGCGGCCGCAGCCAACTTCGGTGGCTTCAAGAACGCTGGCGGCCGGGTCAGGTCGACGGAGTCGAGCAGATTGTCGGCGGCCGCATCCCGATGAGTAAGAGCCGGCAGGTTCCACTTCGACTCGATCAGCTTCAGGATCGACGTGTGGTCGTGGACGACGCTCGAGACGTAGTGCGGCTTGGCATAGGGAGAGACGATGCCGGCTGGTACCCGGAACCCGTAACGGTCAAAGGCGCCAGGAACGGCCCCGGGAGCCAATACCGGCGCCACTGCGTCCGGCGGCACCGCCGACGGCGGCGCTACATGGTCGTAGTAGCCACCCGACTCGTCGTAGCACCACACCAGGAGCGTATGCGGCCACTGGGGAGAGGCCATGACGGCGTTCACCACCTGGGCCAGGAGCTGATCCCCGTACTGGACGTCCTGGGGGTTCTCCTGAGACTGAGTCTCATAGTTGGGATCGACCAGGCTGAATGCGGGCAGAGTGCCCGCCGCGGCATCGACGGCGAACTGGTCGGCCGCCACCAGGTGCGACATGAACCCGGGCAGCGAGCTCTGGTAGGGCCACACCAGCGACGATGGCAGCGACCCGTAGTAGTTCTTCCAAGAGATCCCGTGAGCATCGAGTGCTTGAAAGATGGTGCCGTTGGGCGGGACCTCGCCGGGGAACTCGTTGACGGTCAAGCCGAGTGACGTCCCTGCCATCAGGAACCGCCGGTTCGGATAGGTCTGGGCACCGACCGAGCAGAAGTAGCGGTCGCACACCGGAAAGGTGGCGGCCAGCGAGTTGATGAAGGGGAGCACGTCGGGCTCGATGTAGCCCATGGCCACCGGTCCGCTCTGGCTCTTGACGAAGCCGTCGAGGTGGCCATCGGCGTACGACGTCCAGTACGCGTCCCACGTGTTGTACGGGCGTGCCGGAACCTGGCACGGGTTGGGCATGGGGAACGACCGCACGGCCTTGCCTGGGCCCGGTGGAGGGATGGCCGACGACACCGGCCAGGGGTTCACCGCCGTTGGATGACCACGCTTGTCGAGGAGGAGCCCCTCGCCCCGGCCCTGCTGCATGCCCAGCACGTTGTCGTAGGAGTGGTTCTCCATCATGACCACCACGATGTTCTTGATGAGTGGCAGCAGGTCGGTGCCAGCAGGCATGCTCGGATCGGGCCGGTCGCCGGGGCCCATGCTGGTGGTCGACGGCTTGGTCGATGGCGTGTTTGACGGCGTGGTCGGCGCACTCGACGAGGACGAGGACGAGGAGGTCGAGCATGCCCCCAGTCCCAATGCGGCGGCACCAGCCACCGCTCCACCCAGCAGTGCTCTACGCGAGAAGGCCGACGATCCGTCCATACCGCGACCCTAACGAGGCCGAGGGAGGCCGACAAGCGCCTTGTCCCTGACGCAGAACTTCACCTCGGTTGCTTCGTTGCCCGAGACCCCGCGCTGCCCGGACCCACCTGATGTCGGCGGTAGCGTGCGCCCCATGGAGTTGAGTGAGGCCATCCGGCGGCGGCGTATGACCAGGAACTTCAGCGGGGCTCCCTTGGAGCGGGCCGTGATCGATGACCTCATGGCCCAAGCCCTGCGCTCCCCATCAGCCGGTAACACTCAAGGGCGCGAGTTCGTGGTGCTCGAGGGCCCCTCGGAGACGGGCGCCTACTGGGATACCACCACGGATGCCGCCTGGCGGGAGCGATCTCGGCGGTTCGAGGGCATGTCCCGAGCGCCAGTCATCGTGCTCCCCTTCAGCGATCCGGGTGCCTATGTGGAGCGCTACCAGGAGTCTGACAAGGTGCGGGCCGATGGCGTCGAGGTCGAGTGGGTCGTTCCCTACTGGCACGTCGATGCCTCCTTTGCTGTCATGACCCTCCTGCTGGCCGCGGCCGATCGGGGCATCGGGGCGGCCTTCTTGGGCAACTTCCGAGGAGAGGCCGCGCTCAAAGAAGCCCTCGGCGTGCCGGTCGGCCTGCGCTGGCTCGGTGCTGTCCTCCTAGGCGAGGCGGCCAAGCCCGACCCGCCATCGCCTTCCGCTTCCCGTCCCAAGCGCACGATTGATGACACCGTCCATCGGGGCCGCTGGTAATCGA
>JBAXCY010000186.1:0-5185 GCA_037141235.1 Acidimicrobiales bacterium
AGGACCACCATCGGGTTCCACGGGCTGACGAGCGCACCGAGCACGCTCTCGGAGTACGTGGTGGCGGATGGGCCGCTGGCAGCCAGCACCGCGGCCAACGCGCATACGCACATGGCCGCCCATAGTGCCCGTGCCGGGGTGGTCCGGCGTCGGACCACAGCCACACAAGCGACGGCTGAGCAGGCGTTCAACAAGGTGGCACCAACGAACATCGAGCGAACGCTCGAGCCCAGCACCCGGTAGACGAAGGACTGCAGGTAGAAGTAGGTGGGCCCCGGATGGTTCCAGTTGTTGTGGTCGAAGACACCGAGCTGCTGCTTCCAGGCCAGGGCCCGCCGGACGTGAAGGTCGATGAGGGCGAGGTCGTCAGCCAGCGTGAGATTGGCCGACGGGGACGTGGCCAACCGCACTAGTGCGTAGGCGAAGGGGACGACCACCACGGCGAAGGCCAGTGCAGTAAGCCACCGCCCCGACGGGACGGGCAGGTCGGCGGAGCGCTGGTCGGCCATATGCCGTGCAGAAGGAGATCCCACGATGCGTGGATCGTACGGCACCGCCCCAGGTACCGCGGTGCCGGGTAGGTCTAAAAGCTGGGGACGTACCCGCCGCGGCCCATCGATTCGCTGACGAACGGATCCACCGAGTCATCGACGCCGCCCACCACCTCGGTGATCCACTCCAGACGCTGACGCAGGATCCGATCCACCCCGCCCTGCAGGGTGGACGAGCTCACGGCGCACGAACTGCAGGCACCTTGGAGCTGCACCTCGACCACACCGGACTCCACATCGGCCGAGATGAGAGCGAGGTCACCACCGTCGGCCTGCACCGATGGCCGCATCAGTTCGATGATGGCCGTGAGCGCGGCGAGACGCTCGGCGCGCTCCTCTTCCGAGAGGGCCACGGCAACCCCATCCGCATCTTCGGCTGGGTCCTGTGCGCCTTGGGGCTGCGTCTCTTCGGGGTCCACGGTCTCATCTTTCCGCCGGATCGATCGCCCGGCACGAGCTGACGGATCGTCATGCTCAGCCCCATTCTGCCCTGTCCACCAACCCAACCGTGCGCCGGGCCTGCGACCAGCCGTCGGCACCGCCATGAGCGGCCACCATCCAACCAACCGGTCGCCACCATGGCCAGAGCCCGGGGGGTACGATGCGGCGTGGCAACGGCGCGACATTTCGAGCCCCCAGGGGCTATCGGGCTCATCCTGCCCACCCTCGTCCAGGACACCGTCCCGACATGGGCGGCAGATCCCGATTCCACCGCACCAGACGCCGACCCCCTGGTCGAACTGGCCGATCTGTGCCGACAGGCCGAAGCGGCCGGAGCCGATGCCCTATGGGCCTGTGACCACCTGTTCTGGCACGGTCCGTGCCTCGAGTGCATGGTCGTCCTGACTGTGGCTGCCACTGCTACCGATCGGGCCGCCCTCGGCACCTGCGTCATTCAGCTGCCGCTGCGCCGGGCAGTATCGGTGGCCAAGCAGACCGCCACCCTCCAGACCCTCAGCCGGGGCAGGATGATCTTAGGGGTAGGTGTCGGCAGCCACCCCGGCGAGTACGAGCAAGTGGGCGCGGCCTACCACCGTCGTGGCCACGATCTCGATACTGGCATCGGCGAACTTCACCGGGCGTGGGGCTCCGGTGCCGGGCACACCGCTGGTGACACGTCATCGACCGATGCCACCGAGCGCTACCGCATGCTGCCGGCCCCCGCTCCGGTGCCGGTGTGGGTCGGCGGCTCCTCTGACGCCGCCTTGGTCAGAGCGGCCCGTCTGGCCGACGGCTGGATGCCGCTGTTCTTGTCGGTGGATGAGTACGCCGATGCGATCAAGCGCCTGACCAAAGAGACCGAGGCATCGGGCCGGGCCCCAGAAGCGGTCACCCCGGCCATGGTCCTGTTCGTCTCGTTGGACGACGATCGGGCACGCGGCGTGGCCAAGGGCACCGGATGGATGGGGTCTCTCTACGGACTTCCGCCCAAGGCGTTCGAACGCCATCTAGTGGCCGGATCCGCCGCTGAGGTGGCGACACGGGTCGCCCAGTACCGAGCCGCCGGGGCCGCCCACATCGCCGTCTATGTCACCGACGACCAGCCCATCGATCAGTTCGAGCACCTCATGGCGGCGCTGCCGGCCGCCGGCGTGCCGACCCAGACCTAACCCACCCAGACTCAGTCGACCAGCAACCAGGCCCCAGAACAGAGGACCCATGGACCGATCCACTTACATCGTGGGAACCGCAATCACCCCCATGCAGCGCCGCGACCTCTCCATCGAGGAGATGTCGCACCAAGTGGTCGACCATGCCCTGTCCGATGCCGGCATGACTCCCGACCAGGTCGACCTGGTCGTCTTCGGCAACGCCACCGCCGGCCGCCTGCTCAACCAGGCCTGCATTCGCGGCCAAAGCTTCCTCCTCGATGCCGGGCTGCGCAACGCCGGAATCATCAATGTGGACAACTCGTGCGCCGGCGGATCCTCCGCCCTCCACCTGGCTAACTTGTCCACCTTGGGAGGCGGCGGCACGGTGCTGGCCGTCGGGGTCGAGAAGATGTGGACCGGTCACCGGCTGGAGACCCTGGCCGGCATCGAAGACGGCGTGCCCGAGGTCGACCGGGCGTTCATGCATGGCCACTGGGAGAACCCGTCGGGGTCGGTGCTGATGGCGCTCAACGCCAAGTGGACGGTGGAGCACATGGATGCCTGGGGCACCACCGTCGAACAGGTGGCGTCGGCCGCCGTCAAAGCCCGCAAGCACGGTGCGCTCAACCCCAACGCCCAGTTCCAGAGCGAGGTGACCCTGACTGAGGTGCTGGCCTCTTCCCCTGTAGTTGCGCCACTGACCCGACTGATGTGCTCCTCGTTTACCGATGGGGCAGCCGCCGTCGTGCTCTCGCTCGAGGCGCGTAAAGGTGCACCTCGCATCGTCTCCAGCACCGTGCGCTCCGGAAATGGCGAGATCGACTACCACGAGCGGCTGGCCGAAACGGCGGCCGCAGCCTGGGAGGCCTCCGGTATCGACCCGGGCGACGTCGACGTGGTGGAGTTGCACGATGCCACCAGTGCCGAGGAGATCTGCGCGCTCGAATCACTCGGGTTCTTCAAACCGGGAGACGCAGCCGCAGCCACGGCCGCTGGAGAAACCACCCTCGGTGGTAAGGGCATCACCGTCAACACCAGTGGCGGTCTGGTCAGCCGGGGCCATCCCCTCGGTGCCACCGGCATCGCCCAGGTAGTCGAACTGGTCGCTCAACTGCGCGACGAGGCCGGTGCCCGCCAGGTCCCCGGTGCCCGGTTGGCGGTGGCCGCCAATACGGGTGGCATGATCGGTTCCCATGCAGGCACCACTGACGCAGCGTTCATCGGCATCCACGTACTCGAAGCAGGCTGACCGATGATCGGACGCGGTGGCGTCATCACCGGGTACGGCATCGCCGTGCCCGACAACGTGGTCACCAACGACGACCTGTCCAAGACCCTCGACACCAACGATGCCTGGATCCAGGAGCGCACCGGCATCAAGGAGCGACGCATCGGGGGCACCACGTCGCAGCTGGCCATCGACGCAGGACTGGCCGCGCTGGCCAAGGCCGGACGCCGCCCCGATGAGATCGATGCCATCATTCTGGCCACCACCACCCCCGACCAGATCGTGCCTGGCACCTCGGCCGCCGTCCAAGACGGGATCGGCATCACCGGGGGCGCCTTCGATGTCAACGCCGCCTGCTCGGGATTCGTCTACGCCCTCACCGTGGCCCACGGACTAATCGCTATCGGGGCCGAGCGCCTATTGGTGATCGGATCAGAAACACTGTCCAAGATCACCGACTGGGACGACCGCTCGGTCTCCATCCTGGTGGGCGATGGTGCCGGTGCCGTGGTACTCGAGGCAGTGGATGGACCGGGCCAGTTGCTCAGTTTCACCCTGGGGGCCGACGGATCGCTGCGGCACCTGCTGAAGTGCGACCACGGTGGCTTCCTCTACATGAACGGCAAGGAGATCTTCCGAAAGGCGGTGGCCGTGGTGGTCGACTCGGCTCGCCAGGCCATCGCCGAGGCCGGGCTCACCCCGGACCAGATCGACGTCGTCGTGCCCCACCAGGCCAACCTGCGCATTATCAGCGCCGCTTGTCAGCGCTTAGGCATCCCCGAGGAGAAGGCCGTGGTGGTCATCGACCGCTACGGCAATACCTCCTCGGCCTCCATCCCCCTCGCCCTGGCCGATGCCCTCGACACCGACCGGCTCCAGGCGGGCCACCACGTGCTGCTGACCGGGTTCGGCGGCGGCATGACATGGGCAAGCGCCGTCCTCAAGTGGGGCGGATGACGTCCGATAGGACAGATATGACAAACGAATCCGCTCCTTCTTTGGTCGTCCTGGCGGCCGGCATGGCCCGCCGCTACGGCGGCTGCAAGCCCCTGGCTCCCATCGGCCCGCATGGCGAAGCCGTGCTGGACCTCCTGGTCAGCGATGCCGTACGGGCCGGATTCGGCCGGATCGTGCTGGTGCTGCACCCCGAAACCGGGCCGGCCATCCGCTATCACGTGGAACAGTGCTGGCCCGAGTCGGTAGACGTGGCTTTCGTGACCCAGCGCCTCCCACTTGGCACGGTGCACGCGGTGTTGGCGGCGGAATCAGCCCTCGAGGGCGGGACCGCGTTCGGGGTGTCCAATGCCGACGACGTCTACGGCGAGGTGGCCATGGGGATGCTGGCCGATCAGCTCCGGTCAGGAGCCGCCGAACACGTACTGGTCGGGTTCGCCCTGCGGTCCACCGTGGCCACTGACGACCCGGTCACCCGCGGGATCTGCACCGTGGGGACCGACGGACTCCTCGTTGGACTCGATGAGCGGCGCCATGTCCACACCGAAGGGACCTCGGGCGGGTTCGTTTCCGACGACGGCCTCGAGCCGAAACAGCTCGATGGCGGCGTGCCAGCATCGGTGAACCTCTGGGGATTCCAACCCGACATCTGGGACGTCTTCCACGCGGCCATGGACGCCTCGGGCCTCGACGAAGAGGCGCTGCTGGCCCAGGTGGCCGCCGGAGCTGAGGTCCCCAAAGCCGAGGTACTGCTGCCCGAGGTGATCTCCACCATGTTGGTCGACCGCGTAGGCCTGCCCGTGCGGGTGGTCACCACCGACGCCAAGCTGCTCGGTGTCACCCACGCCGCCGATCTGCCC
>JBAXCY010000187.1:0-5185 GCA_037141235.1 Acidimicrobiales bacterium
CCGGTCAGCTTCACCGACGCGGTCAGAGGTCCAGCGGGGACGGCGATCGGTCCGGCCGAGTTCGGATTGGTCGCATCGGTGATGACCTTGGTCGTGCCCGAGTAGACATCGACCCCAGGGGCGTCAGCCACGTGGCGCACGACCACCCAGGCATCGCCCGCGGGGGCTGGGGTGGTGGGGTTGGCGAACACGTTGAGCGCCGGGGAGCCCTTCGTGTCGAGATTGGCCGTGATGGTGGCGTTCTCATTGGCGGTCAACGTGACCGTGGCCGTGGCCACTGTGGTCACCGGTGCGGTAGCCGTCTTGACGGCCAAGGTATAGGTGCCAGGTGGCAGCGATTGAGGTGCACTGACCTGGCCGAAGGTAAGTCCCGACAAGTTCGGGTCAACGTTGCCGTTCACGTAGATATCGACTGGTACGCCGTTCGCCCCGGGGATTCCGTGGACGACGGTGACGGTGGCATCGGTGGATGCTGGTACTGCGGCACCGGCGGATACCGGTGCGGCTGCGGCCGACGCTAAGACGAGTCCGCCCGCCATCGTGCTGGCGGCTACGAGGGCCGTCAGTCGCTTTCTCAACTTGCTGGTTCTCACTGCTCTCCTTTGGTTGGGTTTCCCACGGCCACCATGACAATCCGTTGCATCTGACTTGCCCACTGGCCGCACGAAGGGTTCTGGGATTGCTTCCCACAAACCACTTCTCTCCAAGTGTTCGTTACTCAGCCGACGTTGGATGAACCTTCGACGACCGGTCGGGTCAGGAAGCGATTGTCCCGGGCACATCGTGGCGGAGATACCAGATCGTGACCGTTCCGAGGATCAGTGTGGCGATCGCGCCCGCGTACAGCACGGGGACCACAGAGATGAAGTGGATCAGCACTCCCCACACCAGCACCCCGATCGGGGCAGCGAGGTAGCTGACAAACCGAACCGTGGCCAGGGCTACGACAGTGTTCTCGGGGGCCACGGCTTCTACTGCGGTCCCCAGAAGGAAGGCCCGAGTAGCGAATCGTGCCGCTCCGAACACGATCCCCACCCCGAACCAGATGGCGAGTTGCACCTGGCCCGTAGTCATCTGAGCCACCACCGCCATGACCAGCATGGAGGTGCCGCCCGCCACCACTGCCGCTCCCGCTCGACCCAACGGCGTCCCATGCCCAGCCAATCGCCCGACGACGATGGGCGTCGCCAGCGCGCCGAGCGACATGGCGAACACGACGATGGCGGCACCGGGGATGAGGGGTGTCTGGCGTAGTTGGTCGGCAATAGGCACGATCAGCGCAGCCATCGGAATGGCCACGACACAGAAAAGGCCTGCGACCACCGTGGCCGCCCTCAATCGGGCATTGCGTCGGACCAAGTGCATCATCGTGGTGGACCCCTTGGCATGACCCTCGGGCATGGTCCCTGCAGGAGGTCGAACCACCATCAACAACGCCATCGGGAAGCAGAGCAGTCCGCCCAGTAATGGGCCGACCCCGAGTGACACGTGCCGGAGCCCGAACCCAGCGATCAGTGCACCCAGTCCCCACGCCAGGCCGCTGGCCACCGACATGGTGGCGCTGACCCTGGACATGTCCTCGCCACCCAGGAAGGCACGGGCCACAACGAGGTTGAGCACTCCTGCCAAACCACCCAGAGCGCCGACGACTGGAGCGAAGGCCAGGAGGGCAACTGGCGCAGGCCCGCCCAGAAGGATCACGACTCCAAGGGCGACCATCGCCAGACCCGTCGATGCAATGGCAACCCCGAAGCTGCGGGCCAGACCCCACCGCACCATCACTATTGGCGCCAACGCAATGCCTGCCGCTGCCGCCATCATCGACAGGGCCAGGTAGCACCCAGTGAGCAGCGCCCCGTTCTCGTGACCACCAGCCCTGGTCATGATGGCGGCGCAGAACAAGGCGGAAATGGACAGCCCGCAGATCTCTAGGCCGTAGGCCATCAGGTAGGCCAGGCCACCCCGGTGATGGAGCCCACGAGTCCGGACCTCAGGCGACTCGTATCTGTTCGTCCTAGCCACGCCAAGAGTATGGGTGACAGGTGGAGATACGGGTGGTACTCGGGCCGAACGCCGTCATCACCTCCGACACCGTCTCCAACACCGGTCGTGAAGGGCGCGCCTCGACTCCCGTACTTTGAGCCGACCGAAGACGAGGGGGAACGACCGTGGGCATGCCGAACAACGTGGGAATGGTGGAGACCATGATCGGCTTCCCCCATGACGACATGAAGGCCGTCTATGCCTTCATCACCCGCCAGACCAAGGACACCCAGTCGAAGGAAGAGTTCGAGTTCCCGGCCGAGTACATGTTCAAGGACGTGCCGGATGATTTGGCCGCCGTCCGCGACATCATGGGCCTCGAGCACCTGCTGTTCGGCTCCGACTGGCCCCACGCCGAAGGCCTGGCCGAGCCCAGGACCTTCGCTGACGACCTGGCCAGCCAGGGGTTCTCCGCCGACGAGATCCGCACCGTCCTGCGCGACAACGGCCGGGTGCTGGCCCAACGGATGGTCTGACCGAGCCCTGATCAGGGCCGTGCTGCCGTCGATTCCTACTGGCCAGGCGCCCAGTGTCCCGGCACGATGCCCTGGCTGGAGTACGTTCCAGGCGGTGAGCACCTCTGCCGACTCCCCTGTCCAGATCACTGACCGCGAGGGGCTGGTGGCGCTGGTCGACGAGCTGGTCGACCAGGAGTTCTACGCCGTCGACACCGAGTTCCACACCGAGCGCACCTACTGGCCACAACTGGCTCTCATCCAGTTCGGTTGGGCCGGCAAGGTAGCGCTGGTCGATCCCTTGGCCGTCGACCCCGAACCGTTGAGCCGCCTGTTCGCCGGACCGGGCACGGCCGTCGCCCACGCCGCCAGCCAGGACCTCGACATCTTGCACACCGCATGCGGAGTGGCCCCGGCCAGCGTGTTCGATACCCAAATAGCAGCAGGGTTCGTGGGCATGTCCACCCCGTCGCTGGCCCGCCTGGTGGACCAACTACTCGGGATCACCCTGGCCAAGACCGATCAGCTCTCTGACTGGCTGCACCGGCCCATCCCTCCCGCCCAGCTCACCTATGCCGCCGGCGACGTCGTGCACCTACTGGCCCTCCGGTCTGCCCTGGTCTCTCAACTCGAGGAGCGTGGCCGTCTGGCCTGGGCCATCGAAGAGTGCACCCAGGCGCTATCGGTCCGCAGGGTCGATGTGCTGCCCGAGCAGGCGTGGTGGCGGGTGGGTGACATGCGCAAGCTGTCGGGCCGATCCCGGGCGGTGGCCCAAGAGGTGGCGGCATGGCGCGAGCGCCGGGCAGCCGAGGTCGACCGGCCCCGGCGCAGCGTGCTGTCGGACCTGGCCATCATCACCATCTCCCAGCGGGCGCCGCGCAACCGGGTGGAACTCGAGAAGCTCCGGGGCGTAGACACCCGACACCTGTCCAAGGGCGGGGCCGACGAGATCCTCGAGGCGGTCCAGCGCGGTCAGGCCTTGCCCGCCGGTGACCTCCGAGTCCCCCCCGACTCCGGCGATGCTCGAGCATCCCAGGCTGCCGTTGCCGTCTGCGCCGGCCTGGTGCGCCAGATCTCCGACGAGCTCGATTTCGACCAGGCGCTGCTGGCTACCCGGGCCGATATCACCCAGGTGGTCCTCGGCGAGCCCAGCCGGCTCGACCAGGGCTGGCGGGGGACCATCGCCGGCGACCCGATCAGACGACTGCTGAACGGGGAGGCTGCTGCCGCCTTTGAGTCCGATGGGCGGTTGGTGCTCGAGGAGCGTTCCCATACCCCCATCGGGAGTGCGCCCGGCTCCTGATCGAGCAGTTCAAACGGGCTTGCGTCCCACGCAGTGCCAGTTGAGGGTGAGTAGTTCTGCTTCCTCCGCTTGGATGTAGGACTGGCTGTTTTCGTTCATGCGCTGCATCATGGCGTCGGTCTTCTTGGGGATCACGTGGATCTTGGCCAGGAACTTGAAGATCGCCTCGTACTTGTCGAAGAGGGCGACCTCCTTCTTGATCATCTCCACCGCGCTCCTCCCCACCGAGGAGATGAGTTCGAAGCCCGCCTTCGTGTAAGCGTCCTCCCAGTAGCGGTAGTACCAGAATCCTCCGAATACGGTCAGCTCGCGGGTGTGCTGGATCAAGGTCCGGGCATGGGCGTCGTCTCGGTCGTAGGCGTCGAGCGCAGCGACATCGTTCATGACGAAAATCCCCCCTGGCTTCAGGACACGCAGCACCTCGGCGAAGGTGAAGGCGTGGTCGGTGACGTAGGTCATCGGCTGGACGGCATAGACAGCGTCGAACGAGGCGTCGGCGAAGGCCAGCGGCTTGTTGAAGTCTCCGACCGTGAAGTTTGCTGCTGGCAGGTTGGGGTTCTTCCATGCTTTGTCGATCTGCGACTTGTCGAGGTTGATGCCGTACGGCGTCGCTCCTGTCAACGCCGCGATGTTCTCGGCGATGGCGCCGCACCCACAGCCCAGATCCAGCACCTTGTCGCCGGCGCTGATCTCGAGGTCGTGGGCCACGATCTGCTCGAACAGAAGTTGGTTTTTCAGGACCGACTGGTCTGCGTCGATAGCGGGGGGCATGTACATCTTCTCCACCGAGCCGAGCGTGCACAGCAGGTGGATGATCCGGTAGAGCTGCTGGAGCTCGGAGCTACTGCCTTGCGTGTACCCCTTCAGGGGCACGCCAGCCTCGTAGTCGGCCTTGGTGTTTTCTGGTGAGTCGGTGAACAGCTCGTCGTAGGTGCCCATGAAGGCATTGAACTCTGCGTCGCTGACCCGCAAGAGCCCGTACAGTGCCCCCAGTCGCTCGCGAACGGTCGTGGTCGTGGGCTTGCGCGTCATGACTAGCTCCCTTGTCGATACCTGCGAAGCCAACCCCTGCATCCCCTGATCGAAACCCCCGACGAACCCTCGGCCCACCAGCCCCCTCCATGTGCAGTGCCAGCGGTCGTGACGCTAGTGGCTGCCGCTCACCGCCACCGTCATCTGTTCCCAGCAAGCCCTTCCGACGCGACCTGGCCTGCCAACCGTCGTGGGGCTCAGAACCCGATCCGGCTGGTGCCGAAGGCGACGTCGTCGAAGACCACGTCCCATGTCCCGGTGCCGGTCTCGCCGATCTGCAGCTGGCCGACAGAGGTAGCGGTGACGGTGCTGGTCGAGTTGGAGAGCACCGATATCGGAACCCCGTCGAGCC
>JBAXCY010000188.1:0-5175 GCA_037141235.1 Acidimicrobiales bacterium
CCGACGATGGCCCCGACCACCATGGCGATGATGAGCAGCACCCATGCGCTCGTCATGATGTCCGAGATCTTGATCAGGATCTGAGTGGGCAGCGGCAGCGTGCCTCCCAAACTCTTGAAGAGTCCCTGGAACACCGGGACGATGAAGATGATCATGGCCGAGAAGATGAGCAGCATGACCGACAGCACCACGGCTGGATACGTCATGGCGGACTTGATGGTCCGGTTGAGCTGGGCCTGCTTCTCGATGGCATCGGCCAGCGACAGGAGCACCTCGTCCAGGTTTCCGCCGACCTCACCGGCTTGGAGCAGCGTGCAGTAGAGCTTGGAGAAGGCCTTGGGGTGCTTGGCACAGGCCACCGAGAGCGAGGAACCGTGCTCCAAGTCGAGACGCACCTGCGTCAGGATCCGGGCCAGCTCAGGGTTCTCGACCTGTGTGCCCAAGATGCCGAGTGAGCGCACCACCGACAGTCCCGAGTCCACCATGGTCGACAATTGGCGGGTCATGACGGCGATTTCGCGCAGTTTGATCCGGTCGGACAGGCCAGGAATCTTGATCTCGGTCTTCAGGTTGACCGCCGATTTCGGCGTCACGGAGATGGGCATGTAGCCCATCTCTCGGAGTCGACGGACGACCAGCGCCATGCTGTCGCCGTCGAGCTGTCCTTCGACGAGCTCGCCGCCCTTGTCGCGTACCTTGTAGTCGAATGTCAGTGCCACGGTTCCCCGATTCGTTGTTCGGTGGTGCGATCAGCGGTCATCACAGATGTAGGTGGTTGCGGAGGTCCTCTTCGTTTGAGGATCGGTCGTAGGCGATGGACTCAGAAATGATGCCGCTCTTGACCATCTGGGCCAGGCCCTGGTCCATCGTCTGCATGCCGAAGGACCCACCCACCTGCATGAGCGAGTAGATCTGGTGGGTCTTGCCCTGTCGGATCAGGTTGCGGATGGCCGAGGTGCATACGAGTACCTCTGCACAAGCGGCCCGTCCCAGGCCATCGGCCGTAGGTACCAGCTGCTGGGTGACCACACCTTCGAGTGTCGAGGCGAGCATGACCCGGATCTGCTCTTGTTGCTGGGTAGGAAAGACGTCGATGATCCGGTCGATGGTCTGCGGGGCATCTTGGGTATGGAGGGTGCCGAACACGAGGTGGCCCGTTTCGGCAGCGGTCAACGCCATCGAGATGGTCTCGAGGTCACGGAGCTCGCCGACCAAGATGACGTCGGGGTCTTGACGGAGGACACGACGGAGGGCCTCGCCGAACGAGTCGGTGTCCTCGCCGATCTCTCGCTGGGTGATGATCGAGCGCTTGTGGCTGTGGAGGAACTCGATCGGATCCTCGACGGTGACGATGTGGAGCGGCTTCGTCCGGTTGATGATGTCCACCAGCGACGCCAACGTGGTCGACTTTCCGGATCCGGTCGGTCCGGTCACCAGGACCAGGCCTCGGCGCAGGTCCGTGAAGGACCGGATCGAATCGGGCAGTCCGAGGCTGGTGAAGACCGGCATTTCGTGCGGAATGGGCCGTAGGGCGGCCGCCACCGTTCCCCTCTGGAGCGCCACGTTGACGCGGAATCGGCCGACACCGGGGATGGTGTGGGAGGTGTCGAGCTCGTGCTCGGCTTCGAACCGCTCGCGCTGCGAGGCGGGCAGGATGCCGAAGACCATGTCGCGGATGGTCTCGTTGTCCAATGGAGGGCAGCCTTCGATGGGGCGCATGGCCCCGTGCAGGCGGATCGTCCCCGGCATGGCCGCCGTCAGGTGGAGGTCGGAGGCACCCACCGACACGGCATAGCGGAGCAGGTCGTCGATGTGCAGCGGCATTGTGTCGTTGGCCGCGGCCGCAGGTATGCCGGTAGTGAGCAGGTCCTCGACCTTGGCTGCACGTTCCCGCTTGTTCACGGGGGATGTCGTTCCCTCTTCTAGGTCCCCTAGTGCCACCTCGGGGCGGCCGAGACGCTGGGCAATGAGCACGGGGTCAGCCAGCACCGGATGGATCCGGTGGCCGACCCGCCCGGCGAGCTCGTCGACCTCATGAGGGCTCGGCGGCTCCGAAAAGGCGACCACCAGTGCCTTCCCGTCGAACTGGAGACCGATGGCGTCGAAGTCGAGGCCTACCGTCACGGGCACCGCCGCCACGGCGTCGGGGTGGGGAGTGAAGGCGTCCAAGTCGACGGCCGGGAGTTGCGCCAAGGTGGCCAGGGTGCCGACCACGACGCTGGGCAGGGCCTGGCCCCTACTGATCAACACGAAACCCAGACTCCGTCCGGTGGCTGCGGCCTCGTTGACCAGGGGCACCAAATTTGCCTCTGTCTCGTAGCCAGCCTCGACCATGGCCTGCGCCAGTCGGGTGTTCCACACGCCTCGCGTATCCGACGTCACCGATGTCATGCCACCACCCGCAGGACTTCCTCGAGCGTGGTCTGGCCGTCGAAGGCCTTTCGCAACCCGGCCTGACGGAGGGCGACCATGCCCTGGCTGACGGCAAGGCGATGGATCTCGTCCACCGAACCTCCTTCGATGATCATGCGTTCGACCTCCTCGGTCATAGGCATCAGTTCAGCGAGTGCGAGTCGACCGCGGTAGCCGGTCTGCGCACATGCAGAGCAGCCGACCGAGCGGTACACAGTGTTCAACGATCCGACAGCCTCGGCCTCGGCCAAGGTCCAGCCGGCGGCAGCCACATCCGCCTCAGACGGTTCATAGCGCTCCTTGCAGTGCAGACAGAGCCTCCGAGCCAAGCGCTGGGCCACGACACCAGAGATGGCCGATGTCACCAAGAACGGCTCGATGCCCATCTCGATCAGGCGCATCGGCGTGGCTGAGGCGCTGTTGGTATGGAGGGTGGCGAGCACCATGTGACCAGTGAGGGCGGCCTCGATGGCGATCGATGCCGTCTCCTTGTCTCGGATCTCTCCCACCAGCACGATGTCAGGGTCGGACCGCAAGATGGATCGAAGGGCGCTGGCGAAGGTGAGCCCAGCTTTGACGTTGAGCTGAACCTGGTTGACACCCTTCAAGGGAACCTCGACCGGGTCCTCGACGGTAATGATGTTCTTTTCCGAGGAGTTGAGCGCGGTGAGGGTGGTGTAGAGCGTGGTCGACTTGCCGGAGCCGGTCGGTCCGCTGACCAGGATCGTCCCGTATGGCTTGGTGTACAGCGACTCGTAGCGACCCAGCATCTCGGGGTCGAATCCGAGTTCAGCAAAGCCCAGGACCACGCTCGACTTGTCGAGGACCCGCATCACGATCTTCTCTCCGTAGATCGTCGGAAGGGTAGCCATCCGAAGATCGATCCCCTTGGCTCCCACGTTGAGCGAGATGCGACCGTCCTGAGGTACGCGGTGCTCAGCGATGTTCATGTCTGCCATCACCTTGAGCCGGGTAGTGACCGCCGCGGCGATGGACTTCGGTCCGGTCGACACGTCGTGGAGCACGCCGTCGATTCGGTAGCGGATGCGCAGATCGGTGGCCGTCGGCTCGATATGGATGTCGGAGGCTCGTTCGTTGAGCGCCTGGAGGATCAGGAGGTTGACGTAGCGGACGATGGGGGCCGTCTCGGTGACGGTCTGGATGTCGTCGACACCGCTGTCCTGGATGCCTCCATCAATTCCGAGCGAGGCCTCCATGGCCATGTCGGCGGCATCACCGCTGTTGAAGGCCCGCCCGATGTGTGCGCTGATCTGGGTCCGGGTGGCCACCACCACGATGAAGTTGGGGCCGAGGATGGTCCGGAGGTCGTCCATGGCGAAGACGTCGGTGGGATTGGACGCAGCGACCACAGGGACGGAGTTGTCCAGGGCGATCACCATGACGTTGTGGTGTCGGGCCGTCGTTTCGGGGATGACCTCGGCCACGGAAATGTCGACACCGACGATGTCGAGGTCTACGAATTGGAGGCCCATCTCTTCGGCCATCCCCCACATGAGGTCGGCCTCGGTGACCAGCTTCTGGTTGGTAAGGATCCGAGCGATGCTCAAGCCGGTCAGGTTGTGCTCTTCGAGGGCCAGGCTCATCGCCTCGAGGGAGACCCGGTTCCCTTCGACCAATGCCTTGGCCAGGGGCGGAAACCCGGCCGTGGCGGCTGCCGTGGCCTCATGGTCCTCATGGTCCTCAGGGTCCTCGGGGTGGAGGTCGTGATAGGTGGCCACCGCCTCGGCCACCAGGTCGGCCGCGTCATCTGGCGTGTCGCCTGCCCCTTCGGCCAGGATGCTGTCCACTTCGAGAGTCAGAGCCAGTGCCGCTAGTTCGTCGGCCGCTGGGGACGCGGAACCGTTGACATCATGAGATGGTGCCAGCGGAGCGGAATCGGCCGTGTCAAGCACTTCGGAGAGCGCCATGTCGAACGCATCGACTGGCGTTGGATCGGCGTTGCTGCTTGCGGGGACGACGGGGCCAGCAGACCACTCGAGGCCCTCCCCGAACATCATGTCGAGGTACCGGTCGATCTGCTCAGGGGACGCCACCACCGAAATGAAGTCCCGCCCCAAGAGGGCGCGGATGGAGTCTTGGGCAAAGAGATCGGAGGGGTCGGCGGTTGCAATCACCGGAGTCCCGAACTTGCGTTTGATGGCTACCACGCGGTGGTGGCGCGAAAGTTCGCCCGGCAGGATTGTGGCCGCGGCAGGATCGACGCCATAGGCGTCGAGATCGACGAACTCAAGATCGCGTTCGTTTGCCATGTATCGAATGGCCTCCACGTCGCTCATGAATCAATCATCGGCAGACTGCCGTCCAACATTGAATGAGATTCCCTGTGATCCACCCGCACTGGAGTCCGGGGACACCGGACCGTTGGCATTTCTGCATCGTTCGCCACCCTGTTCGCCGCCTGCCTGCCGCCGTGTGCACATTGCGTGCATGGCCACACCTGCCGCTAGGGATTCGGGCGACTCCGGTGAGACTCCTTCAATGGTAGGTGCTAGTGCCTCGTCTCCCGCTACTAATTCCGGGTGCGAAAAGGGTGCGAAAACCATTGGATGTCACCAGGGACCACTAGGGTGAACCGCCACGCGACAACGAGAGGACGGACGCCAGGATGCACCTCACCATGTCGATCGGCGGCCGTGCATCCCCTTGTCATCGCGTGTTCTTCCCTGATTCGCCGTCTATTCCTGAAGTCCCTACCGGATCAGTCCCTACCGGATCAGTCCCTACCGGATCAGTCCCTACCGG
>JBAXCY010000189.1:0-5098 GCA_037141235.1 Acidimicrobiales bacterium
CTCCCTGGAACCTCCCCCAGAATTGCCACACCGGAGGCCACGAGGGCCTCCGGTGCTCGGAGCATCTATTGGACCCGAGCCGACGGGCGCACCGGCGAACCGGTAGAACCCGCCGGACCGGAGTCCGACAGAGTCCAAATCAGATCTTGCGAACCTGGCTGGCCTGAAGGCCCTTCTGGCCCTGCTTGGTCTCGAACTCCACACGCTGGCCTTCCGCGAGGTCGCGGAAGCCCTCCATCTGGATCTCGGACTGATGAACGAAGAGGTCATCTCCGCCGCCGTCAGGCGTAATGAATCCGAAGCCTTTTTCGGCGTTGAACCACTTGACTGCACCTACACCCATAACTGAGTCTCCTTGAAATTCACGCACGAAAACGACGGGGATCCAATTCGAAGCCCTACCTGCATGGACCCGCGTGATAGGGCCTATGTACCCCATACCCTAGGCGGTCGCTGCGTCGTCTGCTCGCCAAACTTTCAGCGGGGGCAAATCAGGCCCTTTCGGGTATCTCGACGGCACGGGCCAAGACGGAATCTCCCAACCCGGCTCGGCCCCAGTCAGCCCGGTTCTCGGATGTCCCCGACGGATAGTTGGACGGTAAGGGCTGGGTCTCGAGTTCGTGGTCAACATCGACGGCGCCACGTAGTTGGGCGCCCAGTCGGCCATGAGCGGCAACGACAGCGCCGTCTACTTCGCCCCCCAGTTGCCGGGTATCCGACCTGCCGGTTGCAAGCCAGGGATCCACGGGCAATCCAGGGATCCACCGGCAATTCAGGGATCCACGGCAAAGTGCACAGCACCTAGCGGCCGCCTATCCGCACGCCGTACATCTGAGCTGGTGATGGTCACGGTGGGCACCTAAAGCCGCTCGGGTTCGCTCCCACAGCCCGTTCACAGCCAGTTCACAACCAGACGTCAGCCCGAAGCGCGATGCTCGAGGATTGTAGATGTGCGGACCGGTCCGATGCCGGTCCGATGCCGGTCCTGAGGAGAGTCCGTGGAGCCCACCCGAAGCCAACGCATCCTGGTTGTCGATGACGAACCCTCCATCGTCGACGCCGTCGCCACCTCGCTGCGCTACGAAGGGTTCGATGTCGAGGAGGCAATCAATGGGCGATTGGCCCTCGCCTCGGCCCAGGAGCGCCCGCCGGATCTGATCGTCCTCGATGTCATGCTTCCCGACCTTGACGGACTCGAAGTCACCCGCCGACTGCGGGCCGACGGCATCCGGGTGCCGATCCTCTTCCTCACCGCCCGGGATGCAGTGGACGACAAGGTGGCGGGCCTTACCGTGGGTGGCGATGACTACATGACCAAGCCGTTCGCTTTAGCGGAGGTGGTGGCCCGGGTGCACGCCATCTTGCGCCGGACGGGTGCCGAGCCAGACGACACCGGAATCCTTCGGTTCGCCGACATCGAGATGGACGAGAACGCCCACGAGGTCACTCGAGCCGGCCAGGTCGTCCCGCTGACCGCCACCGAGTTCAACCTGCTCCGTTTCTTCCTCCTCAACCCGAAGCACGTGCTTTCCAAGTCCCAGATTCTGGACCATGTGTGGCACTACGACTTCGGAGGCGACGGCAACGTGGTCGAGACCTACGTCAGCTACCTGCGCAAGAAGCTCGATGCGGCTGGTCCTCCGGTCATCCAAACCGTGCGACTCGTGGGATACGCGTTGCGCGAGCCGGTGGCGCAGTAGCCATGTCACTGCGGGCCCGCCTCCTCATCGCCATCGGGGTGATCGCCCTGGCCGCCCTGGCCATCGCCGATGTCATCACCTACTCGGCCCTTCAGTCCTTCCTCTATCAGCGGGTCGACCAGCAGTTGAGTTCGGTCCAAGGTGCCTACGAACGGGCCGCCGACCGGGGAATCGCTATCCCGTGCTTCGGCGGCCCGGGCCAGCCGCTGCCGGCCAAGGGGCCGAGAGAAGGCGGACATGGCTTCCGCCCCGAAGGCGGCCCCTCCAACGCCCTCCAAAGCCAGGCCGTGCAGCTGCGTACCGCTTCGGGCGCGCTCGTCACTGGCTTCAACTGCCCGGCCTATGTCGACGGCTCGGCGTTCACCCCCGCAGTTCCGGCCCAGATCACCGGCTTCCAGACGGCAGCAGACGGCACCCGTGTGGCCTACTTCGACACCGGGTCGACCCAACCCGACGGGCCGACCTTCCGGGTGAGGGCTTCGACCATCGCCAATGGTGACGTCCTGATCATCGCCCAGCCCTTGGGAGACATCGGAAGCACGCTGCATCATCTGCTCTTCGTCGAGTGGCTGGTGACCATCGGCGCCGTCATTGTGGCGCTCCTCGGCGGCTACTGGCTGGTCCAGATCGGGCTCCGGCCACTACGCGACATGGAGACAGTGGCCGAGTCCATCGCCGCCGGCAACCTGACCGAGCGGGTACCCGGTGAGAACGACCGCACTGAAGTGGGTCGGCTGGCTCGCACTCTCAACGTCATGCTTTCCCGGATCGAGTCGGCCTTCGGCGCCCGGGTGGCTTCCGAGCAGCGACTGCTCCAGTCAGATGCCCGGCTGCGGCGATTCGTGGCCGACGCCTCCCATGAACTCCGCACGCCCATCGCCGCCATATCGGCCTACGCCGAGCTGTTCGGCCGGGGTGCATCCGAACAGAAGGCGGACCTTGAGCGGCTGATGCACGGCATCACCAACGAGACGGCACGCATGGAGCACCTGGTGGCCGACCTCCTTCTCTTGGCCCGCCTCGACGAGGGTCGACCGCTGGAGGTGCAGTCCGTCGATGTCGTCGCCCTGTGCGCCGATGCAGTGCACACAGCCCAAACGGTGGGACCGGGCTGGCCGGTCACGTTCACCGCTGACCGGCCACTCGAGGTCGTCGGCGATGCCACCAGCCTGAGGCAGGTGATCGACAACCTGCTCGGAAACGTCCGGGCCCATACTCCTGAGGGCACGACGGCTCAGGTGTCCGTCGGGCTAGATGGCTCCGATGTCGTCATCGCAGTGGCGGATTCGGGAGCGGGCATGACTCCCGATCAAGTCGCACATGTCTTCGAGCGCTTCTACCGGTCCGATCCCAGCCGGTCTCGACTCCACGGGGGTGCCGGGCTCGGCCTGTCCATCGTGTCAGCCATCGTCGCAGCGCACGGCGGGACGGTGGCCGCCACCAGCGAGCTGGGCCGAGGCACCACGTTCACGGTCCGACTGCCTGCCGGACACGACGCCGAAGCAGTGGACACTGCTGGGTCGGCGACGGATGAGAATGTCCCCGGGGTCTGACTAGTTCGGGTGGGTCGGCCTAGGAGGTGGTGATCGACAATGCGATTGGTGGCCAAGTTCTGAGTCGAAGGCCGCACGTGACCTAAAGGTCCTTGTGGTCCGCGAGCTGCACGGTCAAGAGATCGGTCCCGGCCGTCTTCGGCTCACTGGTCAACAAACAGCCGACGACGTCACCGAGGCATGCGGTTGGCGAGGGCGGCTCGGTACTGGTCGCCGATGCGCGTCGCTGCGGCCACTGCGGCCTCTGCGGCCAGAATCGGGCGCTTGGCCACGGGGCCACCTTTGCCCAGCGCCCGACGGACCATGCCGGCCCCGGACAGATGAAATCAGCACGAACCAGGCCCATCACGTACCGTACGGTCCCGACATGACGACCGCATGATGCCGCACGCCATCGAATCCGGACCTTCGCATTCACAGGTGGGCCACAGGTTGCTCCCACGGAGTGCAGAGGTCGACCGGACACAGTGACGCCATGACCGGCACGCCGACACCGTCACCAGGACCGCCACCAGGACCGGGCGCAAGTGCCGTCCCTCAGCTTGAGATCGTCATCCCGGTCTACAACGAGGCCCGGGAGTTGGCGCCCAGCGTGACCGCCCTGCGCAACTTCCTCGACACGTCGTTTCCGTTGTCTACGGTCATTACGGTCGTCGACAACGCCAGTACCGATGACACCTGGGCGATCGCGTCGTTGCTGGCCGACCAGATGTCCGGGGTGCGCGCCCTCCACCTCGACCAGAAGGGCCGGGGCCGAGCCCTCCGTGCGGCCTGGTCGGTCAGCGAATCGCCGGTGGTGGCCTACATGGACGTCGACCTGGCCACTGGGCTCGAGGCGCTGCTCCCACTCGTCGCCCCGCTGCTCACCAGCCACAGCGACTTGGCCATCGGGACACGGCTGGCCCCAGGCGCCCACGTCGTGCGGGGTGCCCGCCGCGAGGTCATCTCACGCGGCTACAACATCCTGGTCCGCACCCTGCTCGGCAACTCGTGCACCGATGCTCAGTGCGGGTTCAAAGCCATGCGCCGCGATGCGGCTGCCGTCGTGCTCCCGTTGGTCGAGGACGAGGCATGGTTCTTCGATACCGAGTTGGTAGTCACCGCCCGGCGGCTCGGTCTGAGGATCCATGAGGTTCCGGTCGACTGGGTGGACGATCTCGACTCCCGTGTCGCCGTGGCCCGAACGGCATGGCTAGACCTGTGCGGGGTGGCCCGCATGGTCGGTCCGTCATCCAGGAAGCGGGCATCGCAGGCCCGTCGCCAGTTGGCCGCTCTGTCAGCGCAGTCCGCTGCCGCTGCCGCTGCCGCGGCTCCGCAGGGTCGGGCTACGGCCGCTGCCACGCAGGGTCGGGACCCGGTACCTGCTCCCGCTGTCGGTACCGGGGATGTATTCGCCGACGATCTCATCAGATTTGCCGGCGTCGGCGTGGTCAGCACCATCGCCTACGTCGCCCTGTTCGCCACCCTGGAGCGCTGGGTCGGCGCCTACGCCGCCAACGCCTTAGCCATCGTTGCCTGCGGTATCGGCAACACTGCGGCTCACCGGGGCATGACCGGGGCAGCCCGCTACGGGTTGGACCGGGTCCATAGGATCCTGGTGGCTTCGGCCCTGCTCGGGGTCAGCCTGTCGTTCACCACGGCCGCCCTCCTGGTGGCCCGAACACTCGAGATTGACTCGCTCGCCCCTGAGTTGGTGGCCGTCACGATCGCCAACCTGGCGGCCGCCGCCTTCCGCTTCACCATCCTGCGGACCTGGATATTCAGGCCTCAGTTCGGGACCCATCTGAATCCGGTCGCCGATGCGATTGAGTCCGGTGTGGCATCGCCGTCCACCGTCCCCTCCGC
>JBAXCY010000190.1:0-5030 GCA_037141235.1 Acidimicrobiales bacterium
CTGACCCGGCCACTCCAGCTAGGGCGGACCATGGTTCGTTCGCCAGGAATGGACAGTACCTTGGCGTTGGGCAGCAGGTGAGACCGTTCAGCCACCGACCAGCTTGTCGAGGGCACGGGCATGCCAGGTGGAGCGACCGGCTCGGTCCTCGGCCCGATCCGCAGTGCCGGCGAGTCGCAGTCCGGCATTGATGCCAACGTAGCGGAAGGGCTCCGGCTCCCATCGACGAGATCGGTGGTTGACCCATGGAAGCGCGGTGAGATCAGAGGTTCGGCCGAGGATCAGGTCGCGCAGCGTTCGGCCGGCGAGGTTCGTGGTGGAGAGTCCGTCGCCCACATAGCCGCCAGCCCAGGCCATCTGCGTAGCGTCGTCGAGCCCGACCGAGGAGAACCAGTCACGAGTGATGCCGAGTGGACCACCCCACTGATGAGTGATGGCCGCATCGGCCAGTGCGGGGAAGAGCTCGACCAGCGTGCGCCGCAGCGCCTGGTGGACGGTGCCGTCGCGCTCGAACTCCGGACTGATGGCCGATCCGAAGTGGTAGGGGGCGCCCCGGCCACCGAAGGCCATGCGGCCGTCCTCGGTGCGCTGGCCGTAGATGACCAGGTGACGGTGATCAGCGAAGGTCTCGCGCTCGGCCAAGCCGGCCTCGGCCCAGAACGACGCAGGCAGGGGCTCGGTGGCGATCATCAGCGAGTAGACCGGGATGACCTCGCGGCGGTGACCGGCCAGCGTGCGGGTGTAGCCCTCGGTGGCCCGGACCACGGTGCCAGCCCGCACCGTCCCTCGCGCTGTCGTGACCAGGCCAGGGGCGATGGAGTGCACCTCAGTCTGCTCGTAGAGGGCCACCCCACGCCGTTCGACCACGTGGGCCAGTCCACGGATCAGTCGGGCGGGGTCGACGGCGGCGCAGTGGGGTGTGAAGGTTCCGCCCAGCACATCGGTGGCCCCCAGCCGGGCGCGGGCTTCGTCCGCTGACAGGAACTGGAGGTCCTCTTCTCCGATCCCTGCGTTCCGAGCGGCAGCGATCTCCTCGTGGGTGCGCTGCAACTGTGCCGGAGTGCGGGCCACGATGACCGTGCCGCCGGCCGCGAAGCCGCACTCGATGCCCTCGGCATCGACCACCCGGCCCACCTCTCGGACGGTGTCTTCCATGGCCAGCCGTTGCGCCCGGCCGCTGCCGGGTCCACACCGTTTGTCGAGGGTCTCCTCGGACACCGAAAACAGCGCCGAACACCATCCGCCGTTGCGCCCAGATGCCCCGAAGCCGATGACATCCCGCTCGAGCACGGCAATGCGGAGGCCGGGGTCGGCCGCACTCAGGTAGTAGGCGGTCCACAGTCCGGTGAGCCCACCACCGACGATGGCTACATCGACCTCGGTGTCTCCCGGCAACGGGTCGCGCAGGCCGATGGTGCCCGGCAGCCCGTCCCACCATAAGGAGAGGCGCCGATAGCGCTCACCCCCGGGTGGGTTTAGATCCGGTTCCACGCCTCGGTCAGGATCGTGCGCAGCCGCGAGGTGATGTACTCGAACTCTTCGGGCCCACACGTGAGCGGCGGGGACAGTTGGATCACCGGGTCGCCCCGATCGTCGGCCCGACAGATCAGGCCGGACTCGTAGAGCGCCCCGGACAGGTAGCCCCGCAGTAGGCGCTCCGACTCATCGTCGTTGAACGTCTCCTTGGTGTCCTTGTTCTTGACCATCTCGATGCCGTAGAAGTAGCCGGCACCTCGAACGTCACCCACGATCGGCAGGTCCCGGAGCGTCTCGAGTGAGGCCCTAAAGGCGCCTTCGTTGGCCCGGACGTGCTCCAGGATCCCTTCTTTCTCGAACACATCGATGTTGGCCAGGGCCACAGCCGTGCTGACTGGATGGCCAGCGAAGGTAATGCCGTGCAGGAAGGTGGTTCCGGCCAGGAAGGGCTCGATGATCCGGTCGCTGACGGCTACCGCGCCCAACGGGGCATAGCCGCTGGTGAGACCCTTGGCCATGGTGATCATGTCGGGCACGTAGTCGTAGCGCTCGGCACCGAAAAAGTGGCCGAGCCGGCCCCACGCACAGATGACCTCATCGGAGACGAGCAGAACTCCGTACTTGTCGCAGATCTCACGTACCCGGCGGAAGTAGCCAGGGGGAGGGGGGAAGCAGCCACCGGCGTTCTGCACCGGCTCGAGGAAGACGGCGGCCACCGTCTCGGGGTCTTCCAGGATCAGCGCCTGTTCGATGGAGTCCGCAGCCCACTGGCCGAAGGCGTCGATGTCGTCTTCGAAGTACGGAGCACGGTAGAAGTTGGTGTTGGGGACCTTGAAGGCACCGGGGATGAGGGGCTCGAACGGGGTGCGCATCTCGGTCACCCCGGTGATCGACAGGGCGCCCATGGTGGCCCCGTGGTAGGCGATGTTCCGGCTGATGACCTTGTACCGCTGGGGCTGACCGATCAACTTGAAGTACTGACGGGACAACTTCCATGCCGACTCGACCGCTTCGGAGCCGCCGGTGGTAAAGAAGATCCGGTTGAGGTCTCCCGGGGTGAGGCTGGCGATCTTTTCGGCCAGTTCGATCGCCTTGGGGTGGGCGTAGCTCCACACCGGAAAGTAGGCCAGCTTGGCGGCCTGCTCGGCGCCTGCCTCTACCAGCTCCATCCGGCCGTGGCCCAACTGGCTGGTGAACAGACCCGACAGCCCGTCGAGGTAGCGCTTGCCGTGCTGGTCGTAGACCCAGACCCCCTCGCCCCGGACAATGACCGGGACGTCGTTGACGGGGGCACCCGACATGCGGGTGAAGTGCATCCACAGGTGCCGATGTGCGGCCTCTTGCAGGGCGTCGTTGGAATAGTCGGTCATCGAGTCCCCCATGTGTAGGTCTGCTTCTTCAGTTTTAGGTACATGAACGTCTCGGTGCTGCGCACGCCGGGGATCTTGCGGATCACTCCGTTGAGCAGCTCCATCATCTGGTCTTCGTCCTCGCACACCAGCTCGACGAGGATGTCGTAGGTGCCCGTCACCAGGACCACGTAGTCGATGTCTTCGACGGCGGCCAGGCGGTCGGCGACCTCTCGGGCATCGCCGTCGGCCCGAATGCCGACCATGGCCTGGCTGTGGAAGCCGATCTGCAAGGGGTCCGTGACCGCCACGATCTGCATGATTCCGGCGTCGCGCATCTTTTGGACCCGCTGGCGCACGGCCGCCTCGGACAGGCCCACCACTTCGGCGATCGACCCGTAGGTGCGCCGTCCGTCCTGCTGGAGTTGTTCGACGATGGCCTTGTTGATGTCGTCAAGCAGCCCGACTGCCGATGTAGGAGTTGCTGGGACGGTCATGAACTGGCCCCGTGGGTTGCGCCTGCAACCGAGCGGCAACTGCACGTTGTGCGATGGTTCGACATGGTCATACCCAATCAGTTGTAGCAGAAATACGGCAGTTACGGTGGAGTGTGTCGACAATTCAGACGAATTTCGTGGAGGTTGACCAGGAATCTTTCGGAAACACTTGTCAGGACGTCCAACATGGGCCACGATGAAACTTGCCGGGCAGGCTGTGTCTGGCCGTTCAACGGCGACGGGGAGTCCGTCGACCGCATGTCGCTTCCTTGGGAGGGCCAGTGAGCATCACCAGCTTGTCGAACTTCGTGGGAGGCGCCTACGTCGAGACCCGCTCCGGGGCGACCTCGGCACTTATCGATCCGAGCACGGGCGAGGTGAACCTCGAGGCCCCGGTGTCAGCGGCTGAAGACGTCGATGCCGCGGTGGCAGCTGCCGCTGCAGCATTCCCTGGCTGGCGTGACGCCACTCCGTCGGAACGCAGCTTGGCGCTATTGCGCATCGCTGATGCCATCGAGGCCCGGGGCGAGGAGCTGGCGGCCGTAGAGGGAGCGGATACCGGAAAGCCCTTCGCTCTCACCATGTCCGAAGAGATCCCTCCGATGGTCGACCAGATCCGGTTCTTCGCCGGTGCGGCCCGCAACCTCGAGGGCAAGTCCGCTGGCGAGTACCTGGCCGACCACACGTCGATGATCCGACGGGAGCCGATCGGGGTGTGCGCGGCCGTCACTCCTTGGAACTACCCGATGATGATGGCGGTATGGAAGTGGGCCCCGGCCATAGCGGCCGGGAACTCCATGGTGCTGAAGCCCTCGGATACCACCCCGGCGTCGACGCTGCTGATGGCCGAGATCATGTCCGAGTTCCTGCCCGATGGCATCTTCAATGTGGTCTGCGGCGACCGAGACACCGGCCGGGCCCTGGTGGAGCACCCGACCCCGGCCATGGTGTCCATCACCGGGAGCGTCCGCGCCGGTATGGAGGTGGCCAGCTCGGCCTCCCATGACCTGAAGCGTGTTCACTTGGAACTCGGCGGCAAGGCCCCGGTGATCGTCTTTGACGATGCTGATCTGGAGGCCGCGGTCGAAGGCATCGTCGGTGCTGGCTACTTCAACGCTGGCCAGGACTGCACGGCTGCCACGCGCGTGATTGCCGCACCGGGGATCTACGACGACTTGGTGGCCGCCTTGGCTGAACAGGCTGCTGCCCAGACCGTGGGTGGGACCGACGTGCTCGATGCCGACTACGGCCCGCTCAACAGCGCCGCCCAACTCGAACGGTTCAGCGGTTTCTTCGACCGTCTTCCCAGTCATGCCGAGGTCGTCACCGGCGGATCGCGGGTAGGGGAGCGGGGCTACCTGTTCGCCCCCTCCGTCATTGCCGGGCTTCGCCAGGACGACGAGGTCATCCAAGAAGAGTTGTTCGGCCCGGCCATCACCGTGCAGTGCTTTTCCGACGAGGACCAGGCCTTGGCATGGGCCAACGGCGTGCGCTACGGGCTGGCCTCGAGTGTGTGGACCCAGAACCACGGGCGGGCCATGCGGATGGCCAAGGCACTCGACTTCGGCTGCGTGTGGATCAACACCCACATCCCGATCGTCGCCGAGATGCCCCACGGTGGGTTCAAGCATTCGGGCTACGGCAAGGACCTTTCGGGCTATGGCTTCGAGGACTACACCCGGATAAAGCACGTAATGAGCTTCATCGG
>JBAXCY010000191.1:0-4972 GCA_037141235.1 Acidimicrobiales bacterium
GTCTGCTCCCTCTGACCTCGCTTGCTCCCTCTGACCTCGCTTGCTCTACCACCGGCAACGCGGCGACTCCGGTGCTGTATCTGCCTGCCACCATGGCGGCCAAGCCCGAATCGATCGGCTCTTCTGTACTACTCAGCCACGTTGGTCGGTCGAGGACCCTTATGTGGCGACCTCGACGAGGTCAGTCTCCACGATGGTCATGGGGGAAGCAGCCAAGACGCGAGCCAGTGCTTCGGCGTCGATCCCTGAGGCCTCGAGCTGAGCCATCGACCTACGTCCTGTCATCGAGCGCAGTCGATCGAAGTCGGTCAGCCCACAGCCTTGGATCTGCTCGGCCAGGTCAGCGTCCATCTTGGCGATGTTGTGCAGCATGTACGCCGATCCGATGGCCAACGACGGATCGTCCTGGGCTCCGGGGCTACCCACGGCCAGGCGGATGTCGTGCTCGTGGGTGGCCATGTCCATCACCAACTGGTAGTTCCCTGGTTTGGGGATGTGAAGCAACATCGCATCGCAGGCTTCTCCAGAAGCGGCCCACTCATCGAGGAAAGCGTCCAGGGGCTTGCCACTGTGGCGATCGACCTGGGCCTGGGTCCAGGCTTCGGATCCGATCCCCTCGAGGCGGCCGTTGAGGAGGTCGTCGCACACGCCGTACATATGGCAGGCCAACTCTTTGGCCGTCCAGTCGGGACAGGTGGGGACGATCTGGGCCGCACGCTCCTCGCGGGTGCCACGCAGAACGCCAATGGTCCGGGTGCGGATACCGCCCATAGCGGCGACTACTTCGTCTGGGCGGTAAGGAGAATCCATAGCTGCAGCCTATGACCTCGCCCCTCCACTCAACTGCCTCCTACTGACTACACACGCCCCGAAGTGTCGGACGGAGTCACTCGGATCAGTAAAACCGTCAGCGGTTTGTCGCCCCTCAAGCATGCGGGAGGGCGTAGGGGCAACCTCTGGTGCCCGGGCCGGAGGCCGTGCTGGCTAGGGAGCGGTGACAGTCGGCGGGAACACGCCGATGTCGCCGCGCCACTCGAGGCCGCCGCTGATGGCCGAGTCGATGGCCGCGGCCACCTTGGCCCGAGCGGCATTGAGGGAACCGGCCTTGGCCACCACGGCCACCGAGCGCGAGGTGCCCAACGTCTCGTACTCGCCTGGGGCCAGTTCGATGGCCGACGAGAAGAGGATCTGAGCGCCGGCCGCTTCAGCGGCCTGCTCATCGACGGTGAAGCGGAACCGATCGGGGCTGGCTACCGGATACGGCGGGGCCACCAGGTAGGTCACCACGGACGCTTCGTCTGCGTAGACGAGGTCGCCGTCGGAGAGGGTGCCCGCGGCGATCTTCTCGAGGGCGCTGATCCAGTCCGACTCGAGGAGCGACATGATGTTCATCGCCTCGGGATCGCCGAAGCGGGCGTTGAACTCGATCACCCGCACGCCATCAGGCATGGCGAAGAACCCGGCGTTGACGCATCCCGAAAAGTGCCGGCCCTGGGCCCGGAGCAAGTCGAGCGCAGCCCTGGTGATCCGACACGCCTCGTCGTAGTGCGCCTGGGTGACGAAGGGGAAGAGACCGCCGGGTAGAGCGCACGAGCCCATGCCGCCCGTGCCCGGGCCGGTGTCGTGTTCGAACCGGTAGGGGTAGTCGTAGGTGGCCGGAGGAAAGACAGTGTGGGTCCCGTCGGTGATGGCCTGGATCGTGAACTCGGGCGAGTCGATCTTCTCTTCGATGTGCACCGAGGCCTCGGGCGAGCTGCGGATGACCTCTTTGGCGTACTCGGCGGCGGCAACATTGTCGGCCAGGTGTGGGCCGACCACTCGCACGCCCTTGCCGGCGGTGAGGCCGACGGGCTTGATGACCACAGGACCGCCCCCGGCCACCCGCTCAACGGCGGCCACCACATCGTCTTCGGCATCGACGACGACGTAGCGAGGGTTGGCGTCGGGGGCTATCTCGGATACGACCTGGCGGCAGAAACTCTTGTTCCACTCGATTTCGGATCCGGCCCGGGTCGGGCCGACAGTGCGGACCCCGGCGGCCTGGAGGGCATCGACCACTCCGGCAGCCAGTGGCTCGTCGCTGCTGACCAGGGCCAGGTCGACGGTGTGCTCGACAGCGAAGGCGGTGATTGCTACTGGGTCGACCACTTTGCCCAGGGCGAAGGCGCCGCCGGTGCGCTCGACCAGTCGGGCGATGGAGGGGTTCACATGGCCCATGAAGGCGAACAGCGTGGAGGACTCTGCCATCCGAGAGGCCAGCGCGGCCTCTCGACCACCGTGTCCGACGATCAAGCTCTTCATGGACATCTCCGGTCTCGGGCTGGTGCGGCGCAAGGTACCTGGACTTCATAGTCCGGTCAAGAGAGCCCGCCGCACTGGTGTGGCAGGCGTAGGGCCAGAGCCAGGGCCTGCACCATTGGCTCGGCGCGGACCTGCAAGGCTGATCCCGTGGTGCTGCTCTTGATCGTTGGATTCCTGGCCGGCCTGGTCACCGGTCTGTCGCCGTGCATCCTGCCCGTCCTTCCGGTGATATTCGCGTCCGGGGCGGCCAGCGGCCTCGAGGAGCCGAGTGATGCGCCCGAGGGGGCGATTGCTGCGGAGGCGGGGGAGTCAGTACCGCCGGGGACCCTGTTGACTGCACGGGCACGGGTGGGTGCCACCCGACGGCATCGGCGGCCATTCTCCGTGGTCGCCGGGCTGGTCCTCAGCTTTTCTGCGACCACCCTGCTCGGCTCGTGGCTGCTCGGGAGCCTGGGCCTGCCGCTCGACTTCCTGCGGTGGGCCGGGATCGCGGTATTGGCCCTGCTGGGTGCCGGGCTCCTGGTGCCGGCGGTGGGGGAGTTACTCGAGCGTCCGTTCGTCCGGTTGACGGCCGGCCGTGAGGTGGCCGAAGGTGGCGGGTTCGTCCTCGGGCTCAGTCTCGGTTTGGTGTTCGTCCCGTGCGCTGGCCCGGTCCTGGCGGCCATCACGGTGGTGGGAGCCGAGCATCGGGTCGGGTGGTCGGCGATTCTGCTGACACTGGCCTTTGCCGCCGGGGTGGCGGTCCCGCTACTCGGCTTCGCCCTGGCCGGCCAGTACCTGGCCGCACGGATGCGTGCCGTGCGCGACCATGCGGCCGCCGCTCGTCGGGTGATCGGAGCGGTGCTGGTCGTCACCGCCGTGCTGCTAGCCGCCAATGCGACCGACGGCATCCAGCGCCTCGTGCCCGGGTACACCGATGCACTGACGAGCAACTTCGAGTCCAACGGATCGTCTCGCCAGGCTCTGGCCGCCGTGACGGGCAGGGCGTCCAAGGGATCGTTGGCCAACTGCACCGATGCCAGCGCAGACCTGCAGTCCTGTGGTGCCGCACCGGCCTTCACCGGCATCACCTCCTGGCTCAATACTCCTGGTGGCAAGCCCCTGACCCTTCCTGGGTTGCGGGGGCGGGTGGTGCTGGTCGACTTCTGGACCTACTCGTGCATCAACTGCCAGCGGTCCCTGCCCCACGTCGAAGCCTGGAACGCGGCCTACGCCCAGGCCGGCCTGACCGTGGTGGGCGTGCATACCCCCGAGTTCGCATTCGAGCATGTGGTCTCCAACATCACCCAGGGGGCAGCACAACTGGGCGTGCGCTACCCGATCGCCGTCGACAACGACTACGGGACGTGGAACGCCTACCAGAACAACTACTGGCCAGCGGAGTATCTGATCGATGCCACCGGGACTGTCCGCCATGTCGGATTTGGCGAAGGCCACTACGCCCAGACCGAGACGTTCATCCGTCAGCTGCTGTTGGCGGCGGACCCCAAGGTGGTCCTACCGCCTCGGACCGATGTGCCCGATTCGGGTCCCTTGGCTCCCACCACGCCCGAGACTTACCTGGGGTATCGCCGCAGCGAACCGAACCTGGCCGGTGAGAACGTGCAGCAGGATGCGATGGCCGACTACTCGGCTCCCGAGACCATTCCCCAGGACACATTCGCTTTCGGTGGGCAGTGGAAGGTGGGTTCGGAGGGGGCGGTGGCTGGCAAGGGGGCCACACTGCTGCTGCGGTTCCGAGCCCAGAACGTCTACCTGGTCCTGGGCGGGCAGGGAACGGTGCAGGTGAGCATCGACGGCAAGCCCAGTTCCCCGGTGGTCGTGTCCGGTGTACCGAGGCTCTACCAGCTGGTCGGACCAGGAGAATCTCGCCAGGGCCTGCTTAGGCTGGTGGTTCCTGCAGGGGTGGAAGCGTTTGCCTTCACCTTCGGGTAGCTCGTGATCGGAGCTGGGTGAGGAGGTTCGGATCCTGACAACGGGTCGCTGATCTGTTGCACTGGCCGCTGAGCGCCTGATGCAGAAGCCTCTTTCCCTCACCCCCACGGGGCCAAACCAAGGCTGCGTAGTGCAGGGGGCGCGGTACAGGCACCTAGCGCCATACTGGGTGTAGCCCCTAGGCAGCCCTACTACATTGCCCCTCGCTAGGCACCCTAGTCGTGCCCTTCGGTCCGCCCAGGCACAGAAATTGCCAGGTTGCGGCACGCGGCAGCCAGGATCCGTGTATAGTCGGTCCTTCGCAACGAGTCGCCCTTCTCGGACCGGGAGTAATCCCACCCCGATTGACATGCCGGCTTCGATGCGTTAGTGTTACCAGTCCCGGTGAACGCCCCTAGGGGTGGCGCCAGGCAACTGCAGCCTGAGGCTCTGCCTCTATCTGCGGTCACTCCGGCACCAACACCTCACGGTGTGTGCCCGGTTGCTCCTTGAAAACGGAATAGTGATAGCCAAAAGTCAGTGCGGGCGATCGCGGGGTAACTCGAGATCGCCAGTCAATTCAAAGCATTGAACGGACAACAACATCTGTTCTTTGCCAGTACTCAGTAGACCTCGAGGATCAGTGTCCTCTTGGTCTGCTCTTCGATTTTGGTCAAGCCTTCGGGTTTGGCTGAGGTCTCAATGGAGAGTTTGATCCTGGCTCAGGACGAACGCTGGCGGCGTGCCTAACACATGC
>JBAXCY010000192.1:0-4908 GCA_037141235.1 Acidimicrobiales bacterium
GCTACGGACTTGCGGGCTGCGAATCGTCTTGGCCACCCGGGCACGGTTGTAGGTGAGCAGGTGGCGGGCCGCGTCCACCACCGCAGGCGGGCACCGGTAGTTGACCTCGAGTGGATGGTCTGCCGCCCCAGGAAAGTACCGGGCGAAGTCGATGAGGAACTCGGGTGTGGCGCCCGTGTAGCCGTAGATGACCTGGTCGTCGTCACCCACCCCGAAACAGTCGAATCCCGGGGCCACCAATAAGCGGATAAGCAGCAGGTGGGCTGGGGTCAGGTCCTGGAACTCATCGACCAGCATGCGGCGGCAACGAGTCTGAGCGGCCACCCGGGCGGCCGGGTCGTTCACCAAGATTTCGATGGCCCGGTAGATCTGCTCGTCGAAGTCGACCTGGCCGCGCTCGGCCAGCGTCGCCCGATAGGTGTCGAACCCGTCGGCCAGCCCGGAGGCGTCAGGGTAGGCCTCCTCGGCGGCCGTCGGGGAGACCAACCCCAGTCGGACCAACGAGAGTGCGGCCAAGAAGGGAGCGGTGGTGTCCGTGTTGGCCTGCCGCTTGACCTCGAAGAGCTCGCCGACCAGGTCGCGCACGCCCATCTCATCGATCACCCGCTGCGCCCCGTTTGACCCAAGGGTGTTGCAGATCCACAAGGCCAGGCTGTTGAGCGTGCGGATGTGCGGCCCAGCAGGGGCGATGACGTCAGCGGCCCGAGTGCGCATCTCTTCGGCGGCTCGGGTGTTGTAGGCCAGTGCGGTCACCGCCCCAGGCAATGCGCCGCGTCGGATCACGACCCGCAGCCGCTCGGTGAGCACCCGGGTCTTGCCCGATCCGGCCGGGGCGATCACTCGGACCGGCCCCGCCTGATGGTCGACGGCGGCGGCCTGATCTGGGGCCAGGTCGGCATCCGCATGGAATGCCACGCTGCGGGTGAGCCGACCTGCCTCCGCACTCCACCGGTGGACCACGGCCATCCCGTCTTCGGTCGGGGGTGGGTCAGGCGGGCCCCCGTCCACCCATAGCGGCGTCCCCTCGTGGTCCACGATGTCGGCCGGTCCGTCCTCGATCACACCCTCATCGGCAAAGCGCCGAGCCGCCTTGCGTCCGTGCCACCACACCGGATCCCCGTCCCGAGCGTCATAGGTATTGGCCCACACCAGAAACTGGAGCCTCTCGCGCCAGAAGTTGAACCCAGGCGTAAGGGCGTAGACCGGCCCGTAGTGGTGCTCGGGTTGCCTGAGTTCGTCTGGATCCACACCGAGTTCGATGACCAACGGCGTCCGGTGGAGCCAGGCCGTGTGGAGGACGTCCACCACGGCCTCAGGCCGCGCCAGTGCTTCCGGGCCGACCGCCACCCAAGGAGCTTCAGCCCACGGACTTGGTGCTGTACCCCCAGGGAGCACCACCACACTTCTGCCGAAAGCCGACGGGCCGGGACTGGTCATCGGCACAACCTAACCACCGGGTGTACTGCTGGCGCTGCGCCGAACTGCATCGCCTCGAGGGATACCGCTGATCTGCCCTTTCCTCGGTCGCGGGCAGAACGGCAAGGGACTTTCGGCCCTACGTCGGGGCGGAAGTTCTTAGTAACCTCACCTCAGGAGGTCAACACCATGCAATCCATTGCACTCGTCGTCGGGACGCTCTTCGGAAGCCTGATCAATCTGAACCATCCCGGCAACTACATCCACTGGGGCTTCATCCAGATGTCGTACTCGAACCTGCTGGTCATCATCTTGATGGTCATCGTGTTCTTCGCGGCCATCTTGATCCCCTTCAAGACCCACAAGAACAAGGGAGCGGACCGATGACCATCACCGACCCGAAGATCAGTTCCAATGGGCAGTCCGACCTGAGCAAGTCGGCTGACTTGCCCGAAGACGCCGACCAGTGGACAGCCAAGATCCGCCACGTGGCAGTCGAAGCCCTGCCCCCCCAGCGCCTGCTCCCCGACCGCCAGCCTGCCTATGTGGCGTCGTGGATCTACGTGTTCGGGGTCACCACCGTCGCTGCCCTAGGCGTCGTCATCGCCACCGGCTTGGTGCTCTCGATCATGGGGCCGAACTGGTGGCATGTGTCGTCGACCGGGCTGTTCGTGAACTCGCTGCACATGTGGAGCGTCGAAGTGTTCTTCTTCGCCATGGTCATCCACCTGTGGGGCAAGTTCTTCATGGCCGCCTGGCGGGGCCGTCGTCGGGCCACTTGGATCACCGGAGTCATCTCGTTCCTGGTGTCGGTGGGAGCAGCCTTTACCGGCTATCTGTCCCAGCAGAACTTCGACTCCCAGTGGATCAGCACCCAGGCCAAGGACGGGATCAACTCGACCGGGGCCGGAGCCATCTTCAACGTCACCAACTTCGGGCAGATGATCATGTGGCACATCGTGCTGCTGCCGCTGGTCGTGGTGGCCCTGGTCGGGATCCATGTGCTCATGGTCCGACTGCGGGGCGTGGTCCCGCCGTTCGCGGCCAAGGGAGAGACCCCGGGTGCCGACATGGCCGGTGCTGACAGTGATGGAGCGACGAGCAGAGCGGAGGTGCTGGCATGAGCGCCGACAAAGCAAAGACGCACAAGTTGGCCCGGCCGTTCAAGCAGGACCGGGACATCGCTGACTGGCATGGTCGGTACACGCCCTACGACCTGGCCAAGGAGGGACTCATCGCCTTGGTGGTGGTGGTACTCCTCGTGACAGGTCTGGCCGTGCTGTTCGGCTCACCAGATGACACACCGGTGACGGTCAAGTCCTGGTCGACGGCAAATGCCGTCGACTTCGCCGCCACGGCCATCGCTGAGCTCGATGGGACCAGCGGGACCGCCACCTATGGTGCGCCGTACAACACCAACGGCACAGCGATGTCGATCGGGCCCATCTCTCCCCAGAAGTGGTTGGGCGTCCACCATCCCATCAACACAGCCAACGACTATGTCCTCGGGCCGCTCTCGACCGTGGCGAACCAGCCCGAAGTGCAGGCGGCGGTGGCCGAGTACAAGGCGGCCAGTGTCGATCAGCAGGCAGCGTGGACCGCGGCCTACGAGAAGGCCGTCGCCGATGCCACGTTCGTCAACGGCAAGCTGGTGGTCCCAGCCGGTGCCTACGGGCCGGTGGGTGCGATCATCTCGTCACTCACCTCTATGGCCCGCAGTGGGGCCCTTGATGGTGCGCTGCTCAGCTCCCGGCAGTTCTATGGGACCGACTACACCAAGCCGCTGCTGTTCGTCGCTGACGGCACCTTCCTCGAGGGGTTGGCCGTCAATCAGCACCTAGCCGGTGACCAGTGGGGGATGATGAACGAGACGGGCAGTTACCCGGGCCAGGCCTGGCTGTGGCTGTACACGCTCTGGTATCAGGTGCCCGCCATCGGCAACTCGGACAACGCCGACATCCAGGTGTTCGCCATCATGATCGGTCTCACGACCCTGTTGGCCCTGGTGCCGTTCATCCCGGGCTTGCGGTCCATCCCCCGGTGGACACGGGTCTACCGGCTGATCTGGCGCAACCACTACCGCGAGGTCGAGGGCCAGGGCGGAGGCACTTCCACCTCGGGCAGCCCCCCTCAAGTGATGGGTGAGGTCCGGGAACCGGTGACCGTCTCTGGCTGAGTCTTCCAGCCGGTATACAGATTCGCAGCCCCCGGCCGATCCCAGCGACGGCCGGGGGTTCCGCGTCTGGGACCCCAAGACCCACAGCTTGTCGACACCTCCTCGAAGAGCTCGCGTGGCAAACTCTGCCTGCTCAAAGTGGCTGCAGTCTGTGCCCAACCAACGAAACGGGGTCCCCCAGTGCGCACGGCAACCCATGGCATCAGGTCAGTGGTCGTTGCAGTGGCGCTCGGTACGCTGGCCATGGTCGGCTCCGCCTGTTCGTCCGACTCGTCGAGTTCGTCCACCACCGGGGCCTCGGCCACCACCGTGCCGCTCCCGACCACAGTGATCCCGCCTCAGGTGGCCAACCCGACGATCGCCGCATCGGTACCCTCGGCCATCAAGTCGGCCGGAACCATCACGGTGGCCCTCGACGCCTCCTACCCTCCCGATGAACTCATCGGCTCCGATGGCACCGCCATCGTGGGCATGGACGCTGATCTCTCCAACGCGGTGGCCCAGACCTTGGGGTTGAAAGCCAAACTCGTCAACGCCAACTTCGACTCCATCATCCCTGGCCTCGCGTCAGGCAAGTACAGCTTGGGTGCCTCGTCGATCACCGACACCCTGGCCCGCCAAAGAGTCGTCGACTTCGTGGACTACTTCACTGCGGGCGAGGCGTTCTACGTGAAAAAGGGCAGCGCGACGACGTTCGACGGCATCGTGTCGCTGTGTGGGCACTCGATTGCCGTCAAAGCCGGCACCATCGAGGAGTCCGACGCCAAGATCCAAGCAGCCAAATGCGTAGCTGGCGACAAGGGCAAGGTGCGCGTGCTTTCGTTCAACAATCAGAGCCGGGCCAACCTGGCCGTCTCCAACGGTCGAGCCGAGGTCGGCTTCGCTGACTCACCGATCGTTGGTTACCTCGTCTCTACATCGAACGGGGTGTTCGAAACTTCGGGTTCGCCGTTTGCTCTGGCCCCCTACGGACTGGCCCTCGCCAAGGGAAACGGCATGGCCGCCCCGGTGAAGGCTGCCGTCGATGCTCTGATCGCTGATGGGGTCTACGGCCAGATCCTGACCAAGTGGGGTGTCCAGGCCGGAGCCATCCCGACGGCCTCCATCAACGGTGCCACCAGCTGACAGACAGTTCTGGCTAACAGACGGTCCTAGGTGGCGGGCGATCCTGTCTGGCGGGAGGTCCTGTCTGGCGGGCGATCCTGTCTGGCGGGCGGCGTCAGCGAACTCGGGCACTCATCGATGACATTTGGGCCGCCGACCCTGGCACTCCACTCCACTCCACTCCAGGGTCAAGATTCCGACCGCAACACGGC
>JBAXCY010000193.1:0-4906 GCA_037141235.1 Acidimicrobiales bacterium
AGCTGCGCTGATGTGGCCAGCACTGCTCCAGTGGCCGCGCTACGCCAAACGATGCTGTCGGTGGAGTTGGCCCCAGGCGTCTGCGATGTCGGGATGTCAGTAGTCACGAGCACCCGGTGCTCCGGTGAGCCGATCAGCAGCATGAACTCCGTGGTGGTGTCCGGCATCGACCAGACGACACTCAGGGATGGCTTGCCTTTGGTCACCGTGAGCTTCAAGGCGTCGACGAGGCGGGCAGCCGTGTCAAAGACGTAGATACGGCCCGTGGACACATCGGCGGCCACGGCGGCTGGTGCCCAACTGGTGGCACCCAGGGCTGCCGCATAGGTGGGATCGATCGGGATGTTGGCGAACGGCTGCAGGCTTGCCGCAACGGAACCATCGGCCTGGCTGATCGCCGTCACCGTCAATGGGACGTGGGACTTGAGCGAGTTGTTCTGGATGACCATCCAATTTCCGAAGACCCCGAGAGACGTCGTGGCGGACTCTCCGGCGATCGGATTCACATTGGCCGCCTTCCACGACGTGTCGAAGGTGAACTGTCCAGTCGACGAGATGCTGTAGCGCACCGGATAGGCGTCACCGTAGAAACTGCCTTCGACCAAGTAGTAGTAAGTCTTCCCGTTGAACTGGGCGATCGTCGGCCGAGCACCGGCGGGCTGGGTCAACTGCACGGTGTCATCCACGGTCATGGTGCGGGAATCAACCGACACGATGACCGAAGGAGGCACCGGTCCTGGGCACGAAAGTGCATTCGGACCATGCTTGGTGCAGCCGGCGGTCCGGTAGAGCGACTTCAAGATGATGGTTCCGTTCGGTGTGGCATCGAATCCGTTGAACGAGGTGTCCGTAGCCGCTGCTCCCGGGTGAGGGAGTTCGAGGGTGGCGAGCACCGCACCAGTACCGGGGTTCACCTTGGCCAACTTGTCGCTGTAGGTGACGTAGATGTTGCCATCGTTGAGCAGGCCCATGACCCCGGGGTAGTCCCAGGTGCCCGCATCAGGGCCAGTGGTGATGTTCATCAACTGCGTGTACCAGATGGGCTGCAACGTCGTCGGGTCGACCTGGGCCACGAAGGCACCGATCGAGCCCGGGACGTCGCCGTAGCTTCCGCCGTAGATGTACACATGTTGAGCGTCCTTGTAGACCATGTTGTAGGCCGACGGGTACTGGTGTTCAAGTGATGACCGACTCGTCACCGTGTTGGCGCGATGCTCGGATCCACCGAAGTAGGCGTCGGAGAAGACGTGCGACCGCCCCGAGTCGAAGGCTTCGAAGGCGTTCAACGACGGAAACCACGGTGCATTGCTGTTGCTGTGCTGAGGACTGGGCGTGGCCGACGCGGATCCCGGCGACGAGGAGATGGATACCGCGACGACCAAGGTCGACGCCAAAACGGTGCCGAGCGCCACCGCTACGGCCTTGCGAGAACGAATCATGAAATGCCCCCTATTTCAGTTGGTGTCTACCAATCGCCCCGCTGGGCGAATGGTCCGAACAGATGTCTGACCAGCCCCTCGGCACGTTCATCGCATCCGCTAACTGTTTTACGATAACCCAACAATTCTCATTTCACAACTGCGTCGGGTTCGCCAGACGGGCCACTCCTCTGTTCGAGCAGGTCTTGCCCAAGGTGCAAATGACCGCCTTGGACGCCGCGGACCTTCGGGTCTGCGCCGAGTTCTTGGTCCCGTGCACTACCTGCAGGAAACAACTGCGTCGAAGGTGGGTGTGGCGGAGTCCCTATGCCGTCGAATCAAGGGCGTCAGGACCACCGACCTTGACGACGAATGTAGGTCCCTCTGCAACCAGGCGTCGACGAGGGACACCCCAAGATCCGCCGCAGCGATATGTGTACATTTGGACCATGGACCAGATGCAGCGGGTCACAAAACTCTTCGATGAGTTGGCCGACTCCTACGATGCAGTCAGTGTCGAGTTCTTCCAGCCGATAGGCGCTGGACTAGTAGCAGCCCTATCTCCAGAGCCCGGTCAACGGGCACTTGATGTCGGTTGCGGTCGAGGAGCCGTGCTGTACCCGCTGCTAGCCGCAGTGGGACCCACCGGCTCGGTCACTGGGATCGACCTGTCACCTCGCATGGTGGAGATGACCGCTCTCGATGCCGCTCGATCAGGAGTCGAGGTGGAGTTGCTGGTCGGTGACGCCATGGCCCCCGATCTACCTCCTGGTACCTATGACCTCGTCGCGTCGTCGCTGGTTCTCTTCTTCCTCCCCGACCCGCTATCGGCCCTGCGGGCATGGCGTGAGCTCCTCAGTGACGGAGGACGCGTGGGCGTCTCCACCTTCGGAACCTACGACGATCGATGGGCCGATACCGTCGATGCCGTCCTGCAGGCACGGGCCCCCAAGGGGGTCCAGGACGCCCGCACCACCGGGCGTAAGGGTCCGTTCGCTTCGGACGCCAGCATGGCGGAGCTCTTGGGTGAAGCTGGCTTCCTCGATATCCAGACCGTGAAGACAGTGGTCCACCCTCGGTTCGACGACTGCGAACACTGGTACGAGTGGTCGATGTCGGTAGGCCAGCGTCAGTTCTGGCAGTCGATACCCGCCGACCAGCTCGATGACGTTAAGAGGGATGTGTTCGCTGCCGTCGAGGGATGCCGTGACGAACACGGTCGCATCGGGTTCGACCAGAACATCCGATACACCCTCGGTCGCCGATGACTCTGCCGCGTGCGCTGATGTCGTAAGTCCGGCACAGTCGCCACGTAGACGTCGAACTCGCTGAAGGGATCCTTCGCCAGTGCGTCGACCAACTGCTGCGCTGTCGTCCCTGCCGCCAGCGCAGCGAACGCCTGTTGGCCCAGGGTCAGCAGTGTGGCCCGGTCCATGCCAGCTGCGGCGTCAGGTGACCGCTTCGCCAGAGCCACGAATGCGTCTTTGGGATCGGCAGGCAGCGACGCATCGCCGTAGTAGACGATGGCCTGAACCACGGCCGCCGCCGGTACGCCCGTTGCCAGCCGGGGCAGTTGCCCCGGAGGGAATGTCAGCAGATGGACATACAGGCGCCGCTGCGCATCGTTGCCCTCCTGTCCGGGGGCAAGGCCGTGGTTGACCATCCACACCAGCGGACCGGTCTGGTAGAACTCCTGGCCGCCAGGACCTTGGACCGGGGTCCCATTGCCGCCCCTGACCCACGCGCGATGGAGAGGCTTGAAGCACGGACCCGACACGCTGGCCCACTTGGCGATTCCGATGGGGTCGGCGGGGAACCCCCATCGGTCGGCACGCCAGGATTCCTCTCGTCCTCGCTCCGGAGTAAGGATCGACGGACCGGCGAGGGGCGTCTCGCTACTAGGGAACATTCATCTTCCGTCAGCAGCATCAGGACCGTGAGCGCCGACCTGGGGTGCCCCTGACCTGACGGCCCAAGCGGAAGCCGAGGTCAACACCATTCGGCTGGAACCATTTGCGCCTCCACCGATCCGGTCGCACCCACCTGGTCCTTGAATGACAACGGGGCCCACGCCAATGGCGTGGGCCCCGTCATTCCATTCAGGCGGTGAAGTCCCGCCGGTGAAGTCCCCTACTTGCCCGTCAGCGTGAACAGCTGGGTGGCATTGGGAAGGACTCCGTTGGATGCGGTGATGGTGAAGGTGTGGACGCCTGCTGGCATAGTGCCAGCCAAGGTGCCCTTGCCGCTACCGATGTTCACCAAGGTGACCCCGGCCGGAAGCCCTGTTGCGCTCAGGGTCGCAACCGGGAAGCCCTTCGAGGTGATGGTCATGGAGAACGCGACTCCGGTCTTGACCGACTTGGACGCCGCACTGGTGATCGAGGGCGCCAAGTTGATCGCCAGGTTGAATCCCTGAAGTGTCTTCCCGGCAGCATTCTGCGCCTTCCAGGTCCAGGTCTTCAGGCCAGCGGCGCTGGCCAGCGGCGTCCCCGCCACTGTGGCAGTTCCATCGCCGTTGTCCGTAAACGTAAGCCCAGCCGCCGTGATGGCCGACGTACTCGCCGTGGACATGGTGATCGGTGATGCCCCAATAGCCCGGATGGTGAAGCTGTAGGGAGTCCCCGCAACCGCTGTTCCGCTCGATGCCGAGGTGAACGTCGGGACGGCCGTGGCCACCGTCAGAGTGAACACCTGTGTACCGCCGGAGCCGACCCCGTTGGTCGCCTTCAGGGCGATCACGTAGGTGCCAGCTGCAGTCGTGGTGCCAGACAGCACCCCGGTCGTGGCGTTAAGGGTGATTCCGGCAGGCAGCGCACCCGTCTCCGTAAAGGTCGGGGCCGGGTAGCCGGAGGCTGTCACTGTGAACGTGCCGGCCACGGTGGCGACAAAGCCGGTCGAGTTGGCCGACGTGATCACCGGTCCGGCGTTGGCGGTCAGAGTGAAGCTCTGCGTGGCGTTGCTCACGGCGTTGGTCGCCGTGATAGTCACCGAGGTGACCCCCGTGGCCGCCGGCGTCCCCGAGAGGACTCCAGTGGTCGAGTTCAGGGTCACGCCCGAAGGCAGGGTCCCGGTGGTGACCGCAAAGGTCGGAGCCGGGAACCCGCTAGCGGACACCGTGAACGAGTTGGATCCAGCCGTGGTGAAGGTCGCGTTGTTCGCCGAGGTGAACACCGGGGCTGCGACCACGTTGACCGTGAAGTTCTGCGTGGCATCAGTGCCCACGCCGTTGGTCGCCGTCATGGTCACCGGGAACGAACCCGTCTGCGTGCTCGTACCCGAGAGCACACCAGAACTATTCAGCGTGATCCCGGTGGGCAGCGTCCCCGTCTCCGAGAAGGTCGGGGCCGGGTAGCCGGTGGCTGTCACCGTGAACGAGCCAGCCACGCCCTTGACGAAGACCTTGCTCGCACCTGAGGTGATGGTCGGCGCCGCATTGACCGTGAGGGTGAACGGCTGGGTGGCATCGCTGCCGACCCCGTTGGTCGCCC
>JBAXCY010000194.1:0-4893 GCA_037141235.1 Acidimicrobiales bacterium
CCGACAAGTCGCCGTACTTGGGCATCGACTGGAGGTCGTAGCCGTCTGCGCCTCGTTCGAGCAGTCTGATGATCGCTGCTATTTCTACGCCCAGGCGAGGGTCATCATCGTTCAGTCGTTGGGCATCTTGTTGCGCCGCAGGCCAGACGTTGACGCGGCGGGCCGGTCGTCGGGAGGTCACTACCTGATGCTGGCGGCTTCGATCCGTGCCACAGCCGCTTCGACGTCCTCATCCGAGACGCCCAGGCTCTCGATGAGGTCGTCAGGCGACACGCCACCACCCTGGTACTCGGCGCGGCGAGTGGAAACCCGCTCGGCGATGAGGATGTCCTCGATGTACGGGCCAATGATCTCGAGGAGCGCTGCGGGAACGATCGCCAGATCGGGGTGGCGATACGGCCCGCAGAATACGATCTCGGAGCGAGCGCCCTGCTCGCGAGCCTTGGCCGCAAGCCTCGAGAGCCCTTTCCGGGCCTCAGAGGTATCAAGGACACGTGTCGGTGTGTACGGGCTCGTCATGCGAACCACTGTATCAGGTACATCTATCTGTACAACAAGATGTTCAGAAAGATGTACGCCTTTTTGGTGTGCGAACCTAGATCTGGATGTCGGTGCCCTCAATCATCGTCGTCTTCCCTATGCCGTGCGATCAGAGCGTCGAGGTCCCAACCTTCGGTGTCGGCTTGGCGGGCCAGGGCGTGAGGCTATGGGCCATCGGGTCAGTCTCGACCCACCACCGGCACCGGGCTGTCGATCTCGACGGTTCCATCGGCCCGTGCCTCCACGGTGATCGGCCCATGCGGGGTAGGCACCGTGGCCCGCGCCCACTCGAGGCCACCAAGGGCCGGCTCCACCCGCACAGCTGCGTACCCAGGGTCGGCCGGTGTGATCCCGAGGACGTGGACGATCAGGTCGCGGGTCGGCGTCGACGACCATCCGTGACACCGGGTGCCCCCTACCCAGCACTCCGGCCACGTCGTCTCGCCGGCGTCCAAGAAGACCTCCCAGTCACGACACAGCCCGGCGATCAGATCGGCCCGCCCAGCTCGAGCTAGACCGTCGTGGAGCACGTAACGGAAGAACGGTTCGGCCTCCACCATCTGCTCCACCGCGTCCCAGGTCGGCCGCGGATATCCGGTGACCAGGTGGACGAACCCGGTGGAGCCGCCCTCTACGGTGACCGAGTCCATTACCCACGAATGACGGATCAGACGTGACCGGTCGGTGAGCCGGTCGATCACCCGGTCGATCCGGTCGGTGGGGACGAGCCCGGCGGCCAGGGCAGCCGCACCTCCGTGTTGGGCTGCTTCAGGCATCTGCACACCGTCGACGATGTGGTCGACATAGACGGCTCGGTCCGGGTCGAAGAACACCTCGAACCCGGCCCGCACCCCGTGGTAGCGAGCCCCCGCCCACGCCGCGGTGCCGTCGTTGCCCAGCCAGGTGGCCATGTCAGCAATGTCCTCGAGAGCGCGTGCGTAGAGAGCATTTAACGTCGACGAGGTGCCGGACGGATAGACGCTGGCCCAGTCGAGGAGCACCCATCCCGACACATCGTGAACCAGTCCGTCGCTACCCAAGTAAGCCTCGAACCACCGAACCGTCCGTTCGGCTGCTGGCAACAGCTCAGCAATCAATTCCCGGTCGCCGGTGTAGCGGTAGAGGTTGTGGAGCGACCGGACCCAGTGGAGCGACCAGTCGGGCACGAAGGTCCGGTCGTCGGCCCAGAAATCTGATGCCGGGGCCATGGCCAGCATCCCGTCGGACCGGGCAGAAGCGGCCAACTCGGGGTGCCACCGGGCCATCGACCAGTCGGGGTTGGCCACCAGGTCGACCATCTGGTGGACGACCGAGTCCCCGGTCCAGGCTCGCTGTTCGCGGGTCGGGCAGTCGACGTAGGCGTCCAGTGCGCAGAGGTCTACCGTGCGCAGCCCGGTCTGGTGGATCTGCTCGAGGAGCGGGTCCGAGCACTCGAATGATGCCCCCAGGGGCCGGGGGCGATGGCGGTCCTGGATCGACAGCTCGATCGATGGTGCTGGACCGCCATGAGTGCGGACCGAGGCGTGCAGGTATCGGGTGCCGATCACGTCGAAGGTCTCGAACCGCTCGGGTCCGTCACCTCGGCATACGTAGCGGAAGCCGGCGTGTTGGCCCAAGGTGGCGAGCCGGCCAGCGGCATCGAGGTGCTCGGCCGCGGCGACGTCGATGATGGTCCCGGCTGTGGCCCCCGAAACCTCGAGCACTACCGAGCCGGCCGCGATCCGAGTCAGGTCGAACGCCATGCGGATCACCGAGGCGCCATGGTCGGTGCCCTCGGACCCGGTCCCTGACCCACGGGCATCTTCCTGCTCGTCGGCCAGCACCTGGTGGACCGGGTCACCCACGGGGGGCGCGCCACGTCCCGACTGCTGGCCGGTACACACAGCGTGGTGCAGTGCGCCAAAGGGGAGAGCAACCCGCACCGGAGGCCGGAGCATGCCGAAGGGCTCGCTGGGTGGACGGGGGTCGCCGGTGGCCCCGGTGTGGAAGGGCACGATCTCGACAGCATTCCGCCATGGGCCGTCATCGAACTCGGGGGAGTCCCAGCCGAGCGGATGCAAGTTGGCGTCGAAGGATTCGATGGGGAGGCAGGCCACATCGCCAGGGACGGGTACCGGGGTCCAGGCCTCACCTGGTGCGCACGTCCACGATCGGTCGCTGACGATCCACTGGTCGTCAATGGCAGCCTCGAAGACCAGGCAGCCAGCACCGAGCGAGTACGTCGGGGGAACTGGGGTCCACCACGACGTGGCCTCACCGAAGTGGCGGGCTGTCACGGCGATGACATTGCTGCCGGCGTGCAGCAGTCCGGCCAGATCGACCACGTCGTAGTGGGCACGCCGGGGGTCGGAGCGCACCGGACCACGGGCCACCTCGGTGCCGTTGATGATCAGTACGTAGCGCCCGTCCACCCACAGGCGGCAGGTGGCCTGGATGGGGGCAGTCTCGAGCGCAACGGTGCGGCGGAACAGAGCGACCGTATCGATCGGATCGGCCAGCACCGGTCGTGTGGCGGTGACGGCCTGGATGTCCGGCCGCTGGTGCCAGATCCACCGGCCCTGCCACTTGGGTCCGAACGGATGCCGATGGGAGAGGCGCATGCGCGCACCCTACCGCCGGTGCGCACGGGTCAGGAGGTGTGAGTGGTGGTGCTGGAGGTGGTGGTGCCAGCGGTCACGCCCATCGGACCCAGTGGGATCGAGAGGGGGTCAGCCGAACTCAAACGAGGTGACGCCGAACAGTCGGTCGATATCGATATCGGGCACACCACCGAGGTACATCCGAGCGCAGCCGAACGACTCGTGGAGCCCGTGGTCGGACGCCATCGATAGGGCGGCCAGGTTGGGCTCGGGCATGTCCCATTGCACCGGGTGGCCGTCGATGCGGTCGAGGAGTGTGCCGACGACCCGCCGAGCCAGGCCCGGGTTGTCGGCGACCACTGGGCCGAGCTTGTAGCCGACCTGAGACGGCCGAGCAGTAGCGAAGGCCACGATGTTGCTGTCCTCGATAATCCCGACCGTGTGTACGCCCTGACGGGTGAGCCACAGACCGAGGAACCCGGTCCGGTCCACCGGGAAGGTGGAGCGGTCGCATGCCACCATCCGGGCCAGGTCGACACACGCCAGGTCGTCGGTACCTGCCTCGCTGGCATCTGCTCTTCCGACGTCTGGTCCTCCTACGTGGAGATCCACCACGTCGGGATCGACCAGTCCGTGTGCGGTCCCCTCCATCCGCAGATCCCGATAGGCGAGCTCGAACCCGCCCCGCTCATAGAAGGGGACCATGGCGAACACCCCATCCATGCCGATGACACCACCATGCCCAACGCGTTCCATCAGCAGGTCGCGCCGGTAGGTCCACAATTTGGTGCCGAGTCCGTGACCTCGATGGGCGGGGTCGACGATGAACAGCCCCATGAACCCGTAGTCCGGTGGGTGGACGAAGATTGTCCCCACTCCGATGAACTCCCCGTGCAGCCGTAGCGCGAGGAACGCCTCAGGTTCGAGCGCCCAGGCCACATCGAGGTCGCACAAGCCCGGGTTCCACCCCTCTTTGGCCGCCCAAGCGGACACCTGGGGCAACTCGACGTGGTCGAGGGCGCCGATGGTGAGGCCTGGTTCCGAACCTGGCAACACGGTGGCCACTGATTGCTATAAGTCAGTATAATGACACTAATGGCAATATACTGACCTATCGACGGACAGGAGGAGCCCGTGAACCCATCAAACCCGCTGAACAGCATCACCCCCACTGTGGCCGCAGACTTGCTGTACGTCCTGGCGCGCAGTCAGGTGCCGCTCACCGGCTACGCCATCGAGCAGGCGGCTGGCCGGGCTCATGCCGGAGTTCTGAAGGAACTGGCCCGGCTGGTCCAAGAAGGCATCCTGGGTAGCGAAGTTGTCGGAAACGCCACTCGCTACTGGCTCGATCGTGAGCACCTGCTCGCTGGTCCGCTGGTCGAAGCAGTCGGAGCAATGGATCGGCTGGAGAATCGGATCGCCATCCTGGCCGCCCAGATGCAGCCTGCCCCTGTTGCTGTGCTTCTGTTCGGTTCCTTCGCCCGTCGCGACGGTAACTCCAGCTCCGACATCGATCTGTTCGTGGTCCGCCCCGAGGCCGTCGCCGCAGATGATCCCCTGTGGCTGAGGTCCCGCACCGCGCTCGCCCGCGGAGCGGAAGCGGCATCGGGAAACCCTTGTCAGATGGTGGATGGGACCCCGGCGCAGTTGACCGAAGGGGCAGCTGCAGGGGAAGGGCTCGTCGCGTCCCTGCAGGCAGACGCGGTCTGTCTGTTCGGGTCGGCACCGTCGAGTCTGCGACGACCCGGGCTAGCCGGGGCACTCCGATGACCCG
>JBAXCY010000195.1:0-4876 GCA_037141235.1 Acidimicrobiales bacterium
GATGGTCCAGTTGGATGGTCCAGTTGGATGGTCCAGGTCGATGGTATCGACATGAGATGGGCGGTGGCCTTGGTCTCCTCTTCGCAAATGAGCGGGGTCTGCCAGCCGAGCCCACCAATTGCTCTCGGTGGTTGCCACTGTGAGGGTAACCACAAGGAGGTTGTCTCGAGCATCGGGAGCTTCAATCCAGACTGGAGACCTGCATCAGAGTCATTCGAGCACTGCCGAGATAGCAGGTAGGCCCTCCTCATTGCTCGTATCAACAACGTCGAACGTGGAGAGTCGGATCGGGCCCAACTCTCGTATCGACCGGAACCGATCCAGAAGACTGTCGCGGGTGATCAGATGACCAGATGTTCAGATGACCGCCATGGGCATAATGTCGGCGACGGCTCAAGTAGCGCCACGCTGCGACCTCCGGGTCACACGACCAGTGGATCTGCATGGCGTTCGAAAGATCGAAGAGCTACGCAATCGGCGTGCGGGACGTCGTCCTTGTCGATGACCGCAATGGTGCTCAGGTGGGGGTCCAACGCGATTGCGAGCGTTGACTTGCCACTTCCGGGCATCTTGTTCACGATGATGAATCTGCCAGCGGGGTCATCGCCATGGCGGTCCACCCACTCAGCCTGGGCGACACGGATTGCCTGTACGACGCGGGGACGGAGACATGATGTGGCATGGATATTCGTCGAGCGATCCTGGCCGAGGCCAACTCCGTGGCCGATCTGTGGCTCCGATCCAGGAAAGCATCTGCTCCGTCAATTCCTCCAATCGTCCACAGCGACGAGGACGTGCGCCAGTGGTTCAACGAAGTGGTGATTCCCTCCCGCGAGGTTTGGGTCGCTGACCTTCATGGTGACCTCGTTGCGCTGATGGTCCTGGACGGCCAATGGATCGATCAGATCTATGTCGATCCGACAGTGACCGGAACGGGCATCGGCGGGACCTTGGTCGCACACGCAAAGGGCCTTCGTCCAGCCGGGCTCAAACTCTGGACGTTCCAGGGCAATCTGGGAGCCCGACGCTTCTACGAAGCACACGGATTCGTCGCCACTATCCGCACGGAAAGAGACAACGAAGAGCGAGCCCCTGACGTTTGCTACGAGTGGCGCCCATCTACATCGCCCGCATAGGGATGGTGCCCCACAACAGCGGATGGGTGGGGCACTATTCGGGCCGTGCAACCAACGGATAGTTGAAGTCCGAGCGGGTTGCCCGTGGGACCCGGTGGGTTGCTGCCTGAGGACTCAGGAGGCCGGCGGCCCAGATGGCGGCTGGGTGATGTGAGGCACCGAGGAGATCCGGGGTGTCGATGAGGAGGCCGATGGGCCACCCACCGAGACCCGTCGTCCCTCGAGCGGATCGACGCTCGACGCATCCGGGTGGACCTGGGCCTGGCGGATCACATCAAGGATGTCCTCGCCGATGAGCTCACTGCGCAGCAGGAGTGCGTCGCGCAGTGCCTCCACCACGTGACGGTACTCCTCCAACATCTGGCCCACAGACTCCTTGGAGCTGGTCAGTAGCGCCTCGACCTCGGATCGACGGGCTTCGTCAGCCAGCACCTTTCCGACGACGCCCCCGCTGGCCGACTCGATAGCAGCCACCGAGATGAGCGAACTCCCCATGCCGAGAATCCCCACCATCTGACAGGCGTTGAGAGTGGCGGCCTGGAGATCGCTGGCCACACCAGTGGACGACTCCCCGAAGAAGATCTCTTCGGCCACCATTCCACCAAAGGCGATGTCGATGATGGCTCGGACCTCGGTCTGGGTCATGGTGAAGCGTTCCTCGGTGTCGGAGTGGCTGAGCAGGCCGAGTGCGTCACGGCGTTTCACTATGGTCAGGACCTCGAGCGTGCGACTCTTCCCGACCAGCCAGGCCACCGTCGCATGGCCGGCCTCATGGGTGGCGATCGTCCGCCGTTCGGCCTCGGTGTACTCCACCGGCTGGGCCAGTCCGATCTCCTCGGTCATCTTGGCGTGCTGGATGTCCTGCCAGGAAAGCTGGTGCGCACCGCGCCGTAGCGCCCAGACCAGGGCTTCGTCGAGCAGGTGCTCGATCATCACGGGGGAGTACCCCGCAGTCATGGCGGCCAGCGTGTCGCGGCGTGCGGGATCATCGATCTCGGATTCGTGTGCCTTCTTATCCAGGTAGTAGTCGAAGATGTCCCGTCGTCCAGCGCGCCCAGGTAGTCCAAAGTAGATATTGCGGTCGAAACGACCAGGCCGGACCAGCGCAGAGTCCAGGTCGTCGGCTCGGTTGGTGGCTCCGATCACCAAGATGTTGGCTGGGGTGTGCGTCGGTGTCCGAAGCTTGAGCTTGCCGGGCAGCCAGGCATTCGCTGTTTTGGCTACTTTGCTGTGCATCCGGGTCGTCCAGGGGGTCTGTTCGAACGACTGAAGTTGGATCAACAGCTCATTGACCACCCCGGGGATGCCGTCGCCATGGCTGGAGCCTGACCCGCGCTTACCGCCGATGGCATCGAGCTCCTCGATGAAGCCGATGGCGCCTCCCTCGCGACGGGCCTGGCGGCGGAGCTCCTTGAAGTAGGCACGGATCTTGCGGTTGGTCTGTCCGTAGAACATGGATTGGAACGCCGACGAAGACACGAAGAGGAACGGGACGCCCGCCTCGGAAGCCATGGCCTTGGCCATGTACGTCTTGCCCGTTCCCGGTGGTCCTTCGAAGAGGATGGCCTTCCGCGGGGTTCCACCCATCTCTTCGTTGAACGTGCGATAGGCAAGGAAGAGATTCAGGGTCTTGGTGATCTCCTCGACCAGCCCGTCCGATCCGCGCACGTCGTCGAAGGTCATGGTCAGCTCTTCGGGCCGGTAGAGGATGTGCGGTGACCTGCCGGCGGCCAGCATCGGCACCACCATCACCGCGGTGAGTAGGAGGATCAGCCCCAGCGGCAGCAGGTACGGGGTGAGGCCCGACGGCACCGACGGAACGGACAACGACATCTCGGGGGCCACCAGGTCGCGCACGATGAGAAGGACGGCAATGACGGCGAGCACTCCGGCCAGTCGCTGCATCCGGGTGGACCTGGTCTTCGCCTTGTGGGCGCCCACGTCCGTGGTGGACATGGAGGCCACGCCGTTAGCCGACAAGGCTCCGAGGGACGGTCGATCTCCGTCGGCAACTGTTGTGCCGCTCACCCGATCTGATGGCTGGGCGGGTCGGTCGATCTGGTCAACCGCCTCGCCATTGCGGTCTGTCTTTGGTTTCGCCATGGTCGCCCCCGTCCCGCTGTCCAAGGAGCCATTCGGCATCCCGGTCGATCCACCGTCCGTAGTCCGATCGACGCTGGACGATGGCCTGCGACGATCACCACGAGGTCTCCACTATTCCGACAATTGGTGGCTACCAAGGGCGACCCTAAAGGGTGAGGCGGCGCAGGTCAACTATTGTCACGCTTGGTAACAATTTGGGCCGGTTCGTGCCCGATCTAGCCCAAAAAGTCACGAAGCGTGAGTATTTGGTTTCTACCCGGGTCATGGCTTGGTGCCATTCGGTAGGAGATCGGTTGCCCAGTGGTAGGCAGACGAGTGCAGATCAGTTGCAGACCGGTCGAAAGCGGAGTGCCAGGCGGGTCTGGTCCGGCGAGCCGAGCGACCGCTCAGCGGGACACAGGAACGGGGAACTCGCGGACATCGAAGTCGGACAGAATCGTCGCGCAGAGGGTTGCCGCCGTCAGGGCACAGGACTCCATCGCCACCGCGATCGGGGTGCCATTGGAGATGGCCGATGGGATCTGGGGGAACAGGACCACACCCGAGGTCGGCCCTTGGCCTCCGGAAGCGGCGAGACTCCCGACCAGCCCTGCCGGATCAGTGATCTCGGTGACATCAGGCGTGAGGACGTTGGTGGTCTCACCGGTGGGTTTGGGTGTGGAGCACCCGGCTGATTGGGTCTGCCACGGTGGGAGGGTGAAGTACGGGCACACGAGCTGAATACCAGCGTTGGTGGCCGTGGTGGCGAAGGTGGCGAAGATGCCCTCGGTGCCAGGTGCCGGGGGGCCACTCGTAGGGGGGTTGGGGTCGTTAGGGGGAAACACGGCGAGCGTTGTCGTCCCCGATGCCCCGATGGCAGCATCCTGGCCCCAGCTAGGAGTGGCCGAAGATGCCCCGTTGCTGCCCTGGCCGCCGGGTGATGTTTGCCCGGAGGTGCCAGAGGTGCCGGGGCTCGAGGAAGAGCCTGGGCCGACATGGGCGCAGGTCCACCCACTCGGACCAAGGACAGTGTGCACGCCGTCTGTATAGAAGGCGACCTTCCCGACCAGCGAAGTGGGCACTGGTGCCAGCAGGATGGTCGGATTCCACCCGCTTGTCGCCTTGATGGGTGTGCCTCCATTGGCTGGATCGGTGCATGCGACGACCGGGAATGCGACGGCCACCTCACCGTTCACGGGGACCGTCGTGGAGGGGCTCTCCGATGCAGTGCCGTCCGCTGACGGTCCTCCTGTGGATGACGACGTCCCGAGGAGGTTGCTCCCACACCCAGCCAGCATCGACAGGCCGAGGACAGCCACCGCCGGGACGAACCTCGCAGATCTGCCGAGTTGCCACCAGCCACGGCTCGAGTTGTTGGTCATGAGTTACGACGATATGTCAGGAACGGCTGCGTATGGGGTGCATGCGCCTAGGACTAGCGCCTTGACGCGTATGAACCAGATGGACGAATCAGGAGGCGTGGGGCCCATCAGGCCAGGGTCGGCCAATCGCTTATACGCCCAGTCAGGACTTCGAACCCATCCGAACAGCAAGAGTGGTGTCCCAAGGTGGCAACCATGTCCGCCACATAGAACCACCCCTGCCGCAGTCGGCAGGGGTGGTTCTGTCTTCGTTACTGCGGTGGCGGTGGCGGTGGT
>JBAXCY010000196.1:0-4767 GCA_037141235.1 Acidimicrobiales bacterium
AGGTCGCACCCGGCGACACGCTGAAGGTCAGTTGCACCTACAACCCGGCGCTGGCTCAGGAGCTTCCGCAACTACGCAAGCTCGCCCCGCACTTTGTGACCTGGGGCGATGGCACCTCCGACGAGATGTGCCTCGGCCTGGTCTGGGAGGTGCCGCTCAAAGCCAACGCAACGGTCGACTGGAAACACCCGACTGGAGGCATCCAGATCGGGGGCCCACCGGGGAGCCGGCCTCCTGGTGACGGTCCCCCTCCCGGAGATCCTGGTGCTCCACGCACGCCAGCGCAGTAGTTCGCTAGACGTGACGATCGATAGTGGCCCCGAAGGGCCGAAGGGAGCTCATGACATGCATCCGCCAGAGCGACACGTGCTCTGGTCTGGGGTAGCGGCACTGGCCTTGGCCGGCCTCCTCGGAGGCTGTGCCAGCGGGCAAGCCTCAGCCCCATCCACGACGTCAACTCACCCCGCCGTAGTGCCTGCGACCCCGCGGAGTGAGTTGACAGCCATCACCGGTGCCCAGTGGAGTTCGAACACTCACGTCACCTACCCGAAGGACGGCGCATGGACGTTCGCGTCGGACGGGCTTCCGGCAGCCACACTCCCCGAGTACTACGCCATCCCGACCTACCTCGGCACCGCCGTCCCGACAGCCGCGACATCGAAGGTGGTCACCTCGGCCTCCCTCTTTCGGCCGGCGCAGCTGTCCTTCACCATCCCGACGATGCCGCAGTACATCGCCAAGGCGACGACTACAGCCCTCGGTCCGATCGGTGTCACCGTCAACGGAGCGATCTTCTTCAACGCCTACGAGGCAGACGCCTCCACCGTGGCGCTTTCGGCGAACTTCACGCTGACCCAGGACGGCCACACCGGCGCCTTCGTCGATGCCTGCAACGGTCACTTCACCCCGCCGCCCGGCCCTGTGACCTATCACTACCACGGCCTTCCTGGTTGCATCGTCAGCAACCTGACTAAGAGGAAGGCGACGCACGCGCCCACCCTGCTGGGGTTCGCCTTTGACGGTTTCGGCATCTACGACAACGTCTCCCAAGGTGGAGCAAAGGTGCGTCCCACTCGGCTCGATGCCTGCAACGGGATCTACTCGCCGATGCCCGGCTATCCCCAGGGGATCTACCACTACGTGATGCTGGACGTCGCGACCGAGCAGTCATCGATCGGCTGCTTCCACGGAGTTGTCTCGTCGGCCTACACGGCGGCTCTGCGTGCCGAGATGCCGCTGCCTCAAGGGACAGACAGCGGAGGGGATCCGGCACCGGCCCCAATGGTCGCAGCCCTGCCCCAACTGGTTACGGCACAGACACTGGCCGCCGATTCGGGCACTGACGCCATCCTGGTCGCCGAGTTGAGGCGGACCGGACTCGACACTTGGTGTCAGTGACCGCGACGCCACGAAGTAGTGAAGCACCCGCCTCGGGAGTCGTCTGAACCATCCGTTACCGGCTGGCTCAAGGGACGAGTCGGTACGCAACGTACATGGCCGCTGCTGCCAGCAACCGGTCGTTCTGGCAGACGGACCTGCAGGGGTTCGCCGCCAGGGGCTTCGGCATCCATGACGACGTGTCCCAATCCAGGCCCTGGATCCAGACCGCTCATTCGCGGCCCCTTATCCTTCCCGAGGAAAACGCGAACCGGCCCGGAAGGAACGTGTCTTGGACACGTCGCTACCGGGCCGGCTTCCAATAGTCAGTCGCTACGGTGTAATGACAATATTCGTCACGGCAGAGTGAGAGCCCACCTGGTTGCCGTTCCGGACAAAGAGGGCCATTACTCCATAGTTGCCTCGCTTCAACTGGCCGTCACCGAGCGAGCAGGTTCCTGTCCCAGAACTAGTCAGAGTGATGGTGCATCCCGAACTCCATCCGACCTTCACGTTGACCGTACCGACGATCGGTGCCCCAGCAGGTCCGGTAACTGTCACTCCGAAGACGGTCGAGCTCTCGGAGCCGTAGGCCGCGGTGGGATTGGTGACGGTCAGTTCGGTGTGTGACCATGCAGCCTTGACCTTGACGGTCGTGGTGACCGTTCCACCCACGTAGTTCGTCGTGTCGGTCGGGGTGAAGTTGGCGCTCAGGGCCTGCACCCCTCCGTTCAAGACGGTGCCGAAGTCCGGGGTGTAGGTGAAGATGCCGGGAACCGAGGATTTGGCATTCAGTTGCGCAGCACTAAGTGCGGTGCCATAGGGGATGGACAAGGGCTTCACCCAGCGAATGATCGGCACGATCTGCACTTCGAAGCTCTGGCTTGCCCCGATTTGCGCCTGATAGGAAGCGGTGGCCGTCACCGACGTCCTCAAAGTGCACAGGCCATGCCGGATGAAGTGCGCCACGCCGCCGGAATCGATGGTGCACGCACGCGGCGTCCTCGAAGCCACCGAGGTCGCTCCGTCGCTATTCGTACTCACCAATGGAGTGAATGACTGACCCACCGGGGTCGATGTGGGGATGTTGGAGATTGTGGGGCCGGTCGGGGTTGCCAGGGCAACTGCGAAGCTCTGGGGCATACCGCTCCCGGCCACATAGATAGCGCTCTGGGCCACACTGCTTGTCAGGGTGCACGTCCCGATACCCACGAAGCTGACGTTGTTCGAAGAATCAACGGTGCAGACCGACGGCGTAGAGGACGCCACTGAGGTCACGCCGTTGCTGTCCGTGCTCACTGACGCCGTAAATGCGCCGAACAATGCGGCATTGGTGGGCAGGTTGGCAATAGTGGGCTGAGTGGGCGACAGCAGAATACTGATCGACTGCTGGACCTGAGGTGCCGGCGCCATGTTGGCGTCCCCGTCCTGGTTGGCATCGATCACACAAGTGCCGACCGACACGAACGTCACAGTTCCACCGGTCATGGCGCACCCGGTCGACGAAGCATCCAATGTGACGATCACTGGACTCGACGACCCGCCTCCGGTGGTGGTCGGTGTATATGCGGGACCCCCTACTCCCACCACGCTAGGTGGGGTGCCCAAGGCGATGACTTGGGCGTTCCCGGGGTCGATCTCCCAGAGAGGTAAGGCGTTCGGTCCGAGGGCCCACAAGTGGTTACCGTCCCATGAGAGGAATCTTGCCGACGTGTACGTCTGAATGTTCGTGATCAATGCACCAGTAGCGACACTGACCTCCGAAACAATGCCAACTCCCCAGGTTCCCATCGCCTCATATCCGACCCACACGTAGATTCCGTTCGTATAGATATGGCGTAGTGGTGGATCTGCTTGGCTGCCCAGTTCGGGCACGGTGTCGAGGTCTTCGACCACCGAACCGTCAGAAGCGTTGAGTTCGGCTAGCCATCGCCTGCCATGGGAGATCCAAACATGCGATCCGTACGCCATGACGGCGCTCATCACGGCAGTTGTCCGGGTTCGCAGCTCAAGGGCGGTGTGGTTGTTCACCAACGGCGTCAAGTCGAACGTGTCGAGGATGGAACCAGTCGAGGCGTCGCACTTCTGGAGGTGCGCTGGTCCAAAGTGACCGCCGTAGGCGATCCACAACGTTGATCCGTTGATCGTCAGGGGTCCACTCCCGTCGGGTTGGAAGATGTGCCCGACAACGGCACCAGTCGCCGCGTCGATATGAACAGCGTTTCCGCCTAAACCACCAGCTCCTATGCCACCGCCGCCATTCGTGCCGCCGTCAACCCACACGTCGGATCCGTTTGAGGAGATCGAGGCACCGCCCCCCCCACCACCAGAGACGCCCATTCCCCTCAAGGAGATGGTCCTGACCAACGAACCGTCTGATTCGTTCAGCTCGGTGATGGTCGGATTATTCCAGTCGCCATAGATTCCACCGTTGAACACCCATACGTGGGTGCCGTCCAAGGTGATAGCGGAAGGGAGGTTGCCTACGGGAATGGTCTGGACGAGGGAACCATCCGAGACGTTCATTTCGTTGACGTGGCCAACGATGTCGTAGTCCCAGTTTCCACGATCCACTGCCCAGACGTGCGTGGCGTCCGAGGCGACATCGCTGTTGTAATACCCATGGGAAGGGTAGGTGTGGATGACGCCCGCAGCCCTGACCGCGGCCGCCCCCGCCGTAGCATCAGATCTGGTCAATTCCGTGATACTGAAGACCATGGTCAGGGTCAAGATGACTGACGTCAGTCCCAAGAGCTTCTTCGGTTTCATGAACCTGCTCATGTTCTTCATTGCGTGATTCCCCTTGATGTTCCAGGCCAGCCGATTTGGCTCGACGTTTGAGGGTGGAGAGCCGCTGCTCGGTAACCCCACGATAAAATAATGCGTGATGATCAAAAGAGTTTACTGATAATCACTGTTTCACACATGGGACGGCGATGCCGCCACCACTCACTCTCCGTGGGGATGGGACGTGCCTCGGAGCATCCGATCAGTGCATGGCCTTCGCCTTGGTCAACTGGACCTGTCCATGAGATGCCGAGTAATTACTGGACCGAAGTACCGTGAGGCCCAAGAGTTTCCTAGCGTGCGATCCGGAAGCACGGTCGGTCCCCGTCAACCACGCAGAGTGACCATCTCGTGAGCAAAAAGCACATTGGCTCCCGGGTCCGAGGCGTGCTCCTCTCGAAGGGGGATCTGCTTGGTGCCAGAAGTAAGGGGCCGATCGTTCGATCTTGGGTGTCAGCGGGGCGCCGGCCCGTTTGGACCGTGCACGTTATGGGTGACGGGTTCAAGGGGTGGTTGCCGAGCCGAGTTGGGCTGATCTCGACATTTGGTGTCGGCGGCACCATGGTTGACGAAGTTGTGATGCACCCGGCCGAAAGTCTTGTG
>JBAXCY010000197.1:0-4725 GCA_037141235.1 Acidimicrobiales bacterium
TGTCGCCAGCCAGAGCATCAGCGGAGCCGAGTCCGACCAGCACCACGTCAGGACCCGGCGCGTCGCCCACAGCTGCGCCCATGGACCGCAGCACCAGCACCTGAGCCACCTTGCCGGTAAACCCCTGGCGCTCGCACCATACGGCGTCGAGCGATGCCGGAAGAGTCACACCGTCGACGACGGATGGGTCGCAGGCCAGCACTGGTCCATCAGCAGTGGAGTGGACGGGTACGCCAACTGCTGCCAGATCATCGGGGAGTCCGTTGCCGGACAGTGCGGTCACAGTGATCACGTCAGCACTCCAGTTTTATCGGGATGTCGATCAGTAGACGAGAAAACGACAGGCGGAAGAGAACGAGTAGCTGGCCCGGAAGTGGTCAGCCCGCAGAGCCAGAAGAGTCACCGGAACCAGAAGAACCACCAGCGTCGCCGCCGGCCGCCGCCCGTCGGGGGGCGCCACGGGCCAGCAGGTGGTCCTCGCCCTCGGCCCACCGAGCCATAGCCCACAACAGATCCGACAGCCGGTTGATGTAACGGCCCGCCAGCGATCCCTCGATGGGCGACGACACCAAGAGGCGTTCCGCCCGGCGCACGATGGTGCGGGACAGGTCGAGGGCGGCCGAAGCCCGGTTCGCCCCCGGAATCACGAACTCGGTCGGCATGGATACCCGAGAGATCAGATCGTCGATCCGTTCTTCCAATGCGGTAACCATCTCTTCGGTCACCAGGGTCTTGCCTGCCACCAACTTGGCCCGATGCTCCGGATCGGTGGTCACCTCAGCCATCAGCACGTAGAGCTCTCGCTCTAAGTGGGTCAGCAACTCGTCGAGTTCGGAACCGGCCACCGCCTCGGCACGGGCCATGCCCATGGCGGCCTGGGCCTCGTCGACCGTGCCGGTGATCTGCATGAGTGCCGCGTCCTTGCGCACTCGGCCTCCATAGAGCAGCCCGGTGGTCCCGTCGTCGCCGGTACGGGTGTAGATCTTCAGCACGATGTCCTCACCCGGCCAATGCTAAACGACCACCACCGTGCGCCCATCACCCACGCAGCAACGGTACACATCACCCATCCTGGAGACCGCAACCGGGGGCCGCTAGGGGGCACTGCAGCCCTGATCAGCCGGAGTGTGCCCCCACCCCGGTATCGTTGTAGGGCTATGGCTCCCCACCGCACTGAATCGAGCTACCTCCAGGCTGTGTCTGAACGGGTCGTCGTCTTCGACGGCGCCATGGGGACCAACCTGCAGCTGGCCGACCTGACCGCCGACGACTTCGGTGGCCCCGACCTCGAGGGCTGCAACGAGCTCCTGGTCATCACCCGGCCCGATGCGGTCGAGCAGGTCCACCGGTCTTTCTACGAGGTCGGTTGCGACGTCGTTGAGACCGATACCTTCGGCGCCTTCGCCCCCGTGCTGGCCGAGTACGACCAGGGCCACCGGGTGCGCGAGCTCAACCTAGCCGCCGTAAAACTGGCCAGGAACGCCGCCGAGGAGTTCTCCACCCCAGAAAAGCCCCGGTGGGTGGCCGGCAGCATCGGCCCCGGCACCAAGTTCCCCACGCTCGGCCAGACCCGCTACGCCGATCTGCGCGATGCCTATGAGGAGCAGTGCGACGCCCTCATCGAGGGCGGGGCCGACCTCATCATCATCGAGACCGTCTTCGACCTGCTCCAGGCCAAGTCCGCCATCAACGGCGCCCGTCGGGCCATGAAGCGGGCCGGGGTGAAGCTCCCCATCCAGTGCCAGGTGACCATCGAGCTGACCGGCACCATGCTGCCGGGCACCGAGGTCGGTGCCGCCTTGGTGGCGCTGCAGGCCATGGACATCGACGTCATCGGCCTCAACTGCGCCACCGGTCCGTCCGAGATGTTCGAGCCCCTGCGCCATCTCACCGGACATGCCACTATCCCTGTCTCGTGCCTGCCCAATGCCGGACTTCCCTCGGTGGTTGACGGGGCCATGCACTACGACCTCCAGCCCGATCAGTTGGCCGAGTACCACCGCCAGTTCGTCAGTGAACTCGGCGTCTCGGTCATCGGTGGGTGCTGCGGCACCACCCCCGCCCACCTGGCCGCCGTGGTCGCCGCGTGCAGCGGCCTGACACCAGCAATACGCACCCCTGGGCGCGAAGAGGGAGCGGCATCCATCTACACCCACGTGCCCTTCACTCAGGACAGCTCGTTCCTGGTGGTCGGTGAGCGCACTAACGCCAACGGCTCGAAGAAGTTCCGCGAGGCGATGCTCGAGGCCGAGTGGGACACCTGCGTGGCCATGGCCAAGGACCAGGTCAAGGAGGGCTCCCACCTGATCGACGTGTGTGTCGACTACACCGGCGCCGATGGGGTGGCCGACATGGAGCAGGTCGTCTCTCGGTTCGCTACCCAGTCCACCGCACCGCTCATGGTGGACTCCACTGAGGCACCTGTCATCGAGACCGCCCTGTCGTGGATCGGCGGCCGGGCCGTCATCAACTCGGTGAACTTGGAGGAGGGCGACGCGGTCGGCACCCGACTCGACTCCTTCCTCACTCTGGCCAAGGAGTTCGGGGCTGCTGTCGTCTGTACGTGCATCGACGAAGAGGGCCAGGCCCGCACGGCCGACTGGAAGGTGCGCTCGGCCAAGGCCATCCACGACGTCGCCGTCAACCGCTATGGACTCCGTCCCGAAGACCTGATGTTCGACCCCCTGGCTCTCCCTCTGTCGACTGGTATGGAAGAGAGCCGCAAGGATGGGATCGAGACCATCGAAGGGATCCGGCGGATCAAGGCTGAGCTGCCGGGTGTCTATACCGTGCTCGGGTTGTCCAACGTGTCCTTCGGGCTCAATCCGGCAGCCCGCCAGGTGCTCAACTCCGTGTTTCTCCACGAGTGCGTGCAGGCCGGACTGGATGCCGCCATCGTCCATGCGTCCAAGATCCTCCCCTTGGCCAAGATCGACGACCGGGCCCGCGAAGTGTGCCTGGACCTGATCTACGACCGGCGTTCCGAGGGCTACGACCCGCTGACCGAACTGCTGTCCATCTTCGATGGTGCGACCGCATCGTCCAACACCGTCATCGAGGACCGCTCCGACTGGACCGTCGAGCGCCGACTCGAAGCCCGGATCATCGATGGCGACCGCAACGACATCGAGGCTGATCTGGACCAGGCCATGGCCCAGGGCCTCACCCCGTTGATCATCATCAACGACTTCCTCTTGTCCGGCATGAAGACCGTCGGCGAACTGTTCGCCAGCGGCGAGATGCAGCTGCCGTTCGTGCTCGGCTCGGCCGAGACTATGAAGACGGCCGTCGCCTACCTAGAGCCCTTCATGGAAAAGGCCGACCAGGGTGGGAAAGGGACCATGGTGCTCGCCACCGTGAAGGGCGACGTCCACGACATCGGTAAGAATCTGGTCGACATCATCCTCACCAACAACGGCTACACGGTCCGGAACCTGGGCATCAAGATCGGCATCAACGACATGGTCGCCGCTGTCGAGGAGTTCGGCGCCGACGCCATCGGCATGAGTGGCCTCCTGGTCAAGTCCACGCTCATCATGCGCGAGAACCTCGAAGAGCTCAACCGCCGGGGTCTGTCCCACATCCCCGTCATCTTGGGGGGCGCAGCCCTCACCCGTACCTATGTAGAGCGCGACCTGCGCCAGGTCTATGACGGCCGCCTCTTCTACGGCAAGGATGCCTTCGAGGGCCTCCGCACCATGGACCGCTTGGTGGAGATGACCCGCAACGGCGAGGACGACCCCGAGTTCGGGATCACCATCGGAGGCCGAGATCTCGGCCCCCGCAAGAGCGAGCAGCGCAAGCAGGCGGCCGAAGAGGCTCGGGCCCGGGGCGAAGGCCTGCCAAAGCGCTCCCCCGAGGTGGCTGACGACAACCCACTGTTCACCCCGCCCTTCGTCGGCAGTCGTGTGGCCAAGGGCATGGCCATCGACGACATCGCCACCTACCTCAACGAGACGGCGCTGTTCCGCAATCAGTGGGGGTTCCGCCCCGAGGCCGGCGAAGACGACCCGGCGTTCAAGGTTCGCGTGCGGTCGCGGCTGCGCGAAGAGTTGGCCACGGCCAAGGCCGGGCAGCTGCTCGTGCCGCAGGTGGCGTGGGGGCACTTCGCCGCCAACGCTGACGGGGATGACCTGGTGATCTGGACCGACGAGAGCCGCTCGACCGAGCAGATGCGTTTCGCCTTCCCTCGCCAGGTCGAAGACCCGTTCCTGTGCATCAGCGACTTCTTCCGGACCGTCGACTCGGGTGACGCGGACTGGGCCAGCTTCCAGGTCGTCACCATGGGATCCCGGGTGTCCGAAGAGGCGGCTCGCCTGTTTGCCGAAAACGAGTACCAGCAGTACCTCTACCTCCATGGTCTCGGAGTCGAGATGGCCGAAGCGCTGGCCGAGTACTGGCATCACCGCATTCGCGAGGAGCTCGGCTATGCCGACCAGGACGGCCCCACCCTCACCGGTCTGTTCCGCCAGAAGTACCGGGGTGGCCGCTACTCGTGGGGCTATCCGGCCTGCCCTCGGCTCGAGGACAACGCACAGGTGGTCGAGTTGCTCGGTGCCGACCGAATCGGCGTCGAGGTCAGCGAAGGCTTTCAGCTCCATCCTGAGCAGTCGACGACAGCCATCATCTGCCATCACCCGCAAGCCAAGTACTTCGTCGCCTGATCGGGCCCTGATCGGGCCCTGATCGAGCCGTCATCTAAGCCAGGCCACGCCTCACCGGGTC
>JBAXCY010000198.1:0-4719 GCA_037141235.1 Acidimicrobiales bacterium
CCCGACAGACCCGACAGACCCGACAGGTCAGGCCAGGATCCGGGGCCATCCCTCGCCGTCAGGGGAGGCGAACACCGTGGTGAGCACCATCGAGGCGTGCAGCCACACCCCGTCGACCCGGGCGTAGACGTCGTCCTCGTACCCGGACATCCATACAGCCGTCCCGTCGAGTCGGGTGCACGGACAGAGCAGGTCCCATCGGCCGGTGGCCTGGTCGCCACGCACCTCGATCTGGGGCTTCACGAAGAGATGCCGGGAGAAGATCAACGTCGGCTCGGCCAAGCGTGTGGCGATCTCTGTGCGGCCACGGGCGATCCCGAGTCCGGGGCCGCCGTCCCACACCCCATCCTCGGTGAACAGCGCCGCGGCTTCGGTGGCCTGATCTTTCATGACGACCGGGCCGACCTGCTTTCCTCGTACGAACCGGGCATCGACCACCTCGCCATAGCGAGCCTTGAGCGCATGGATAGCCAGGACCGACTCGGCCGCGTCAACCCGGTCGGCCAGTTCGTCGACCCGCTTGTTGACTGACTCAATGGTGGTCATGGGGCCCCCTCCTGGTTCCTAGTCGGACATTGTCGCCCCAGGGCGGGGATCACGATCGCACCGCCGAAGCTCGGGTCAGGTAGAACCAGGCTTTCGGGCCGGCCCCGTACTTCTGCTCTACATCGTCGAGTGTGAACCCACCGGACTGCAACAGGGCCAGTGGATCACGGCTCAGGTGGCACCCGTCAGCGATCCGTCGCTCGATGGGATCGAACCGGCGCTGAAAGGCGGCAACCCGAGCATCTGGGGCTAGGCCGTGCTCCAGGATGTGGAACCGGCCCCCCGGCCGCAGAACCCTGCGCACCTCGGCCAGTGCCGCCCCGGGATCAGGGATGGTGCACAGCGAAAACGTACAGAGTGCGGTATCGCAGCTGGCATCCTCCAGCGGTATCGACTGCCCGTCGAGGCCGATCTGCTCGATCGGCATCGAGGCCGCACCGATCCGGGCCGCCGCCATCTTCCATGCCGTTGCTGACGGCTCGACGGCAAGCACGCGGGTCACCGCGGCGGGATAGTGGGGAACGTTCGTACCCGATCCGAACCCGATCTCGAGCAGTTGACCGTCCAAGCCGGCTGTGGTCCGAGCCCGAATTCCCCCAAGAGATGACGAACCACAGACGAAGCCGACCAGCCTGGGGACGATGTGGTCACGGTAGATCGGCACCCGGCAAGGCTACCGAGGCCGAACCTGTTGGTGGGAATGAATCCACGGGCCCAACAAGATCGGCTTTCCCCGGGTGGGTTCGTGTCATATGGTCTGTCAGAAGAACACCGGCCCGGTAGTGCCGACCCGACCTGAGGAGTGCACCATGCAGATAGTGATCTTGGGAAGCGGCAGTCCTATCCCCGCCCCTGACCGCGCCGGACCGTCGACCTTGGTCCGCACGTCGGTAGGCGACTTACTGTTCGACGCCGGTCGTGGCGTGCTGCTGCGGGCGGCTGCAGCATTCTCGGGTGCCGTCGCCTTTAAGGCCGTATTCCTCACCCACCTCCACAGCGACCACATCACCGACCTCAACGACATCATCACTACCCGGTGGGCCATGTCCTTCGTCCCGACCCCGCTCACCGTCTACGGCCCCGTCGGCACGGCCGCACTGGTGGCCAAGACTGAGGCAATGCTCGAGCAGGACATCGGTTACCGCCTGGCCCACCATGAGAATCTGAGCTGGAACCCGAACACCGAGGTGATGGAGGTGTCCGAAGGCGTGGTCTTCGAAGAGGGTGACGTGCGGATCACCGTCGCTCCGTCCGACCACGCACCGGTGCATCCGACGGTGGCCTACCGGATCGATGACGGTGGTCGGTCGGTGGTCATCGCTGGGGACACCATCCCGTGTGCGGGCCTCGACACTCTGGCCGCCGGGGCGGACGCCCTGGTGCACACGGTGATCCGTCGGGACCAGATCGAGGCGCTGGGGATTCCTCGCCTGATCGATGTCCTCGACTACCACTCGACCGCTCCCCAGGCCGGCAACACCGCCGAGCGGGCAGGAGTGGGCACTCTGGTCCTCACCCACATGGTGCCGCCGGTGCAGCCAGGTGGTGAGCAGGAGTGGATCGACCAGGCCCGCGGTGAGTTCGCCGGAGAGATTGTGCTGGCTGAGGACCTGACCACCATCGAGCTGCCCCCCCTCGATCAGTAGGCTGCATCTCGGTGAAGCGACGATGAGTGACAACCAGATGGACCAAGGTGCCGCGGGCGAAGTCGTCGCTGCCGGAGACGACGGGCACGAGGACAGGGAGCCTGACGTCCGGTTCACCTATGCCAACGAGCGGACATTCCTGGCCTGGAACCGGACGGCACTGGCCCTGATCGCCACGGGTGTGGCCGCCACTCAGCTCTTGCCCGAGTTCCACATTGCCGGTGGACGACAGATCTTGGGCATCCCGTTGATCGCTCTCGGCGCCCTGGTGGCTATGACCAGTTTCCGGCAGTGGAAGGCCAACGAGTCGGCCATGCGTCGCGGACTGCCCCTTCCCTCATCTCGAATGACCGCCGTTCTGGCCGTTGGGATCGGCATCATCTCGATCATCGCCATCGTTCTGGTCATCAGGGGATCCAAGTAGGCACACGGTGACGACCCGGGAACCGCAGCGCATCATCGACGGTGAGATCGACGACGGGCTCTCGCCGGAACGAACGCAACTGGCTTGGGGCCGCTCGGGCCTGGCCGTAGTGGTGGCCGCCGCGGTACTGGCCCGGCGGGTCTGGAGTCTGGACGGCTCCTTGGGAGCGATCGCACTGGCGATCGTCGGGATTGGTGCATTGGTCTGGCTCATCGGGATGCGGGCTTCTCGGCGCCTCCATCTGACCATGGAACCCCATGGACTGACCGGCCGACATGCGTTCGGCCTGGTGGCCACCGGCACCGTGATGCTGGCCCTGGGTGGCCTGATCTTCGGGGTGCTGCTCGGCGGCTGACGGAAGAGACGCCCGCCTCCCGATCCCGGCCGTCGCCACTGGCTGCTCGGGTCGGCCAGATACGCCGCCCGCCAAGGCCACGAGGGCCACTGGCTCTGCGGATCAGACCGTCGCCTTCTCCAAGATATGGATACCGCAGGCCGATCCGAGTCCGATGACATGGGTCATGCCCACGGTGGCGCCTTCGATCTGACGGGGACCAGCCTCGTCGCGTAGGTGGGTGGCTACCTCCCACACGTTGGCGATCCCGGTGGCTCCGATGGGGTGGCCCTTGGACTCGAGCCCTCCGGACACGTTGACGGGCATGGAGCCGTCGCGCCATGTCGCTCCCGAGTTGAAGAAGTCGACCGCACCGCCTTGCTCGCACAGCATCAAGTTGTCGTAGTGGACGAGTTCCGCGGTGGCGAAGCAGTCGTGCAGTTCCACCAAGTCGAGATCGGACGGCCCGATGCCAGCCTGTTCGTAGGCCATGGTGACGGCATTGCGGGTCAGGGTGTTGACGTCGGGAAGGATCTGGCACGACTCCTCCCACGGGTCGCTGGTCAGCACGGAGGCCGAAACCTTGACCGCCCGGCGCTGCTGGCCGAGCGACAGGGTCCGGAGCTTGGCCCCGCTGATCACTACGGCCGCTGCCGCGCCGTCGCAGTTGGCGGAACACATGGGGCGGGTGTTCGGGTAGGCAATCATGACATCGCCCATGATCTCCTCAAGGGACATCTTCTTGGAGTAGGCCGCCAACGGGTTGAGCGTCGAGTGGGAGTGGTTCTTCTCACTGATCCGGGCGAAGAGCTCAAAGCTGGTGCCGCCGTAGCGGTGTCCGTACTCCATGCCGATCTGGGCGAACACGCCGGGCATGATTTCGGTGCCGATGCGGCCGTCGACCGGGGCCACCGCTCCGTGCCGGCCAGAAGGGGTGAAGACTCCGGAGTCGTCCTTGCGGCTCCCGCCGCTCAGCAGTCCAGCACCAGAGAGCTTCTCCACCCCGAAGGCCAGACCCATGTCGGCCTCACCGGACTTGATGGCCATCATGGCCACCCGCAGTGCGGTCGCTCCAGTGGCACAGGCGTTGGCCACGTTGTAGACGGGGACACCGGTCTGCCCGAGCTGCTTTTGGAGCTGTTGGCCGATGCCAGCACTGGCAGCCATCAGGCTGCCGGCGGCGATGACCCCCATGTCGGCCATGGTGACCCCGCCATCGGTCAGGGCACCAAGGACGGCCTCTGAGGCCAGATCGACCATGTCCTTATCCGGGTGCTTGCCGAACTTCGTCATGTGGATCCCCAGGATCCACAGGTCATCGGATGCCATGGTCAACCCTCCTTGGGTTCGAAGCCGAACCCGATCGCCTCGGTGCCTTCGTCGTCGGTCCCGATGAGCTCGGTGGCCAACTGGACCTGCATCCCGAGCGACACATGGTCAGGGTCAGCAGGCACGTTGATCAGATTGGCCCGCACGCTGGTGCCTCCGCAGTCGACCATGGCTGCCACATAGGGCGTGGGGATCCCGGGGGCGGCGAAGGCCACGATGGTGAAGGCCCGGACCTCGCCGTCGGTGGGGATGGTCACCGAGTGGAACTCGGTGAGTCCGCACGAGGCGCAGGCATTGCGCCGGTCGAAGTATCGGGCCTGACATGAGGTGCACTCGTTAGCCACGAGGTGCGGTTCGTCCCCCAGCACTAGGTAGTCGACCAGTGGGATCTGGTTCGCCATCTGCATACTCCGTCCTGTCGGTGGTGTGGGCCCGAGTGT
>JBAXCY010000199.1:0-4705 GCA_037141235.1 Acidimicrobiales bacterium
GTGGCGGGCAGGGCGGCGAGTGACAGTCGAGGCAGCAGTTCGCATCGTGGTCCTCCTCTGGCTCGACGCCAGGGACTCCCCGGAACCGAGCGGCTGGACTGCCCCAACAGACGATGCCACGCACGTGGCCCGGAAACGGGGATACCCCCTTGACGCCCGGTCGTGCCACAGACGGCATCAGGGGGTAAATTGTGCTGACTCGGATGGGGCGACGGCGATGTCCGACGGCGTTGTCCCTCAGTTGCTGGCGACCGTCGCCTGCTCTACTTGCCGGACGCGGAAAGGTGCAGGCCATGTTGCTTCGCTGGGGTATCCGGATCGCCATGGGACTAGCCGGTGCAGGTGCCGGGATCCTCGTTTCGGCAGCCGTGCTCCCTCGCCTCTCGGTGAGCATCAGCGCCATCGTCGAGACGACCGTCATCTTCTGGCTCGTCCACATCGCCGTGCAGTTCCTGGCCCTGCGGGTGCTGATCCGCCAGCCGTCGGTAGCGCTGGCCGGGCTGCTGGCCATTGCCTCTACCGTCATCTCCCTGGTCATCGTGAACCTGGTGGTGCCCGGCCTCCATATCCACGGGGCATCCACCCTCCTGTTCGCCACGCTCATCATCTGGATGTCGACGGCGTTGGCCGACATGTTGGGGAGGCGGATGATCCGAGACCAGCGCCTGGACCGACGCGAAAGTCGGCGACAGGGGCGGCGTTAGAGCTGATACCGGCAGAGCGGTAATCAGTTCGGAGCATGCGGAGACGGGCCGCTACCCCATGGCGCCGGTGACCCGTCACGCCGAGGGGTGCCATTGCTACGGTGGCGCCATGGCCGCTCCGATCCTGCTCTGCACCGACGGCTCCGACCAGGCCATGGATGCCCTCCACGCCGGTCTCGATCTCCTCGGACGAGCGTCCGCCTACGTCCTGGTAACGGTGGCCGACGCCCCCGATCCGGATGTACTGACGGGAACCGCACACCCCGGATCCGACCTGTCCGCCCGCGAGTTCGACCTGGCGGTAGGCAAGGCGCACGAATCGGCCCGCAACGTTCTGACTGCAGCCGAGGAGCGTCTCGGGCTGGTCGAGGTCGAGGTGCGGGTCATCACCGGCGAGCCGGCCTCGGCCATCTGTCAACTGGCCCACGAGTTGCAGGCACAGGCCATCGTCATCGGGACGCACGGGCGGGGCGGACTGACCCGCTCGCTGATCGGCTCGGTATCCGACTACGTCGTCCGCCATGCACCCTGCTCCGTCGTGGTCACCCGTTCCGGTGCGGCCACCTGAGCGGCAATCGGTGGCCACGCCCACCGCTGGCACCACGACAGACCCGTTCGATCAAACCCACGTACCGCCCAATAGGAGACAGCCACCCATGCACGCACTTAGCGGCTACCTCGAGTTCCCACCCGACCAGCGAGACCTCACCCTCGCTGCGCTGCGCGATGTCAGTGCCCGCAGCCGTCAGGATCCTGGCTGCATCGACTACTGGTGGGCCGAAGACGTCGAGCATCCGGACCGGTTCCGCTTCTTCGAGTGCTGGGAGACCGTCGAGCACTTCGAGGCCCATCAGGCCCAGCCTTACGAGACAGCCTTCATGGAGGAGCACGTGTCGCGGATCACCGGTGCCGATGCCCACATCCTCGACATCGGCGGCCGCCGCTCGGTGATGGGCAGCTGATCCGGTGGGCACGGCTCGAGGAACGAGCAGATGGGACCCCCGGTGACCCGGCTGGTGCTGACCGATGCCCATGTGGTGATCGGCGACGGAACGGTCCTGGACCACGCCACCGTGGTCGTCGACGGCGACCGCATCGCTTCTGTCGAGGCCGACCGCGCTGCAACCGCGGCTGACCTCCGGCCCGATGACCGGGTGGTCGATCTGGACGGCCGGACCGTCATGCCCGGGATGGTCAACTGCCACTTCCACGCTACGTACCACCGGCTCGGATCGGTTCCCGCCCCCTTCGGACTCGAGGAGCCGATGGCCATGCAGGTCGTGCGGGCCGTCGGAAACCTCGAGCGACTAGTGCTCGCCGGGTTCACCGGTGCGGTGAGTGCTGGCGCCCCGTTCGCCATCGATGCCTCCATGAAGACGGCCATCGACCGAGGACTCATCAAGGGGCCCCGACTCGTTCCGTGCAGCCGTGACATCAGCACAACGGGACATGCCGGTGACTTGAGCTTCCCGACCCACTGGGAGGTCGGTGCCCTCGGAGCCATCCGACGCAGCGACGGCCCTGACGAGTTCCGCCGGTCGGTCCGCCAAGAGATCAAAGAAGGTGCGGAGATGATCAAGATCTTCGTGACCGGGGGCCACGGGACCATCGGCCCACGTGAGCAGACCGAGGTCTCGGCCGAAGAACTTGCCGCGGCCATCGATGCCGCCCACCAGCGCGGTGCCAGGGTGCGGGGCCACATCGCCAACAAAGAGGCGCTGCTGATGGCGCTCGACCTCGGGATCGACATCGTCGACCACGGGGACGGGATGGACGACGAGTGCATCGAACGCCTCCTCGCCACCGATACGCCCCTGGTGCCCTCCATGCTCTTTCCGGCTCGGTTCCTGGAGTCGATGGGCGGTGCCTCCTTGGGGTTCACCGATGCCATGCGCACCGATATCGAGGCCATGGCTGCCATCCTTCCGGTGGCCAACACCGCCGGGGTCCGCCTGGTGCTGGGCGACGATTTCGGCGCGCTCGGGTTCCCGCACGGACCCTACGCCGAGGAGATCGCCTACTACGTCGAGGAGATCGGAATCCCGGTACTCGATGTGCTCACCTGGGCCACCCGAAACGGTGCCGAAGTGCTCGGGATGGGCGACGAACTCGGAACGGTCACCCCTGGCAAGCTGGCCGACCTCTTGGTGATCGACGGAGACCCGGTGGCCGATGTCAACGTGCTCCGAGACCCGGATGCGTTCTTGGCCATCCTCCTCGGGGGTCGGCTCGTCACTGACCGGCTACCGGCTGAGCAGTTGCCGGCTGCCCCGTTGCCGGCTGCCCAATTGCCAACTGACCGGCGCTGACCAGCACCATGGACACGTTCTCCCTCATCGTCGCCGAGCGCCTCCACTTGGCCGACGCCCTCGATCAGATCAGGCCTGATGACTGGGAGCTGCCATCACGGTGTACCGGATGGTCGATCCACGTGGTGGCCGCCCATCTCAATGCCCCGTGGTCAGCATCGCTCTCCACCGTCCTCCTCGCCGTGGCCCGAGCCCGCAGCCTCGATGGCGGCTTCGACCGGGTGGCTCGCAATCTGGCAGCCTCGCTGAACCCTGCGGCGTGCATAGCTGGGCTCCGCACCCACGCCGGATCGCGGTTCACACCTCCTGGATCCGGCCCCGAGGCCCCATTGACCGATGTCATCGTGCACGGAGATGACATGCTCCAGCCGCTGGGTCGTGCCGTACCGGTCGATCCAGAGGCACTGGCCGTGGCGCTCGGCTGGTTGACCAGCGGCCGGGCCACGGCCTTCGCACCCAAGGGGCGCGTGGCCGGGCTCACCGTGGATGCCACCGACCTCGACCTGCGGTTCGGGACCGGATCCTCGACCGTCAGCGGCCCTGCCTCCGCCCTGTGTGCAGCGCTGTGTGGGCGCCACCAAGCCATCTCGCATCTGTCCGGTGACGGTGTCGCCGTCCTGGCCTCCCGGTTCTGAAGCCAGTAGGCCCGACCGGCCCATCTGGCCCGACCGGCCCAGTCGCCATCGCCAGCCTCACTTCTGAGGAGGCCATCCCTTCATGAGGTCGGACTTGATAGCCACGACCAAGAAGAAGATCACCGAGTAGAACACCACCACCAGCACCGTCAGCATCAACTGCGAGTAGACCACGATAGCCACGACGACCAGGAATGCGTAGAGGAACGATGCCGCCCGACCCTGCCAGTTGAGGGGGCCGAATCCCACCTTGCCCCCCTTCTTCCCGAACCACAGATTGGCTGCGCGCTCATCCATGCTCATGCACCGCCCGACACATGGTTCCAGGCGTTCGACGGGTTGGCGGGTGTGGCGGGCCGGACCATGTCGCATACGGTACTGCCACACGGCCAGGACCACCCGATGACGCCGCGCTCGGTCGTCCGGATCGGTCAGGCGGGGGCGGCTCTGTCGATATCTGAGCGCCCTTCGTCGGGAAAGACGTACTCCACCTCGTGGAAGGAGTCGGCGTCGAGCACATACAGGAGTTCCAGCGGTTCGTCCCCGGTGTTCTCCACACAGTGATGGGTTCCGCCCGGCACGAAGACGGTCGCCCCTCTGCTCACCGTGTGCCACGAGCCGTCCAATAGGACCCGGCCCGATCCGCTGAGGACGAAGTAGACCTCGTGCTGGTCGTGGCGGTGCTCGGCACCGTCCACGGTCCCACCCACCGGGATCTCGGCCACCCCCACGGTCATCCCGGCAGTCGGGGTCCGATCGGCGCTGAACAAGGTGCGCCACGACACGATCCCATCCCACGCCTCGACGGGGGCCTCGTCCACATGGGCGATATAGGGGCGGATTCCTGACTCCACGAGACCAGCATAGGCAGCGACTTGGGTGCCGATCAATGCACCCGTCGACTACCCCACCGTCACGGGCAAGTCGCCCTCCGGTCGCGGACCGTCGTGGTCGGTCAGGAGTTCGTCGTGGTCAGCGAGATCAGCCGCGGCCGTCGCGACTGCCCGAGTTCGACCCACCCCTGTGGCTCTGGGATCCCTGGCCGTTCGAGCCCTGG
>JBAXCY010000200.1:0-4672 GCA_037141235.1 Acidimicrobiales bacterium
TCCCTACCGGATCAGTCCCTACCGGATCAGTCCCTACCGGATCAGTCCCTACCGGATCAGTCCCTACCGGGGCAGTCCGGTGACCGGCTTGCGTGGAGAGCCCGAGTGGTTCGTGATCGCCGTTGCCGCCTTGTTCGGACTGGGAGTTGGCTCATTCCTGAACGTGGTGGTGTACCGCGTTCCGCTCGGCCTATCGGTGTCGAAACCCCGTTCGTTCTGCCCGACCTGTGATCGCCAGCTCTCGTGGTGGGAGAACGTCCCGGTGGCCTCATGGCTGGCCCTTCGAGGCAAGTGCCACACCTGCCACGAGCCCATCTCAGCCCGGTATCCCCTGGTCGAAGGGGCCACCGCCGCCGTCTTCGCCCTCGTGACTTGGGCCTGGCACGGCTCGCTGCTGTCTGGCGGCTACTGCGTCTTGGGTGCCACGGTGATCGCCGTGAGCCTGATTGAACTAGGTGGGCCGCGGGCGCCGCTGTCGGTGGGGGCCACGGGAGCGGCTCTGGGCCAGACGCTCATCATCGGTGCCGCCATGTGGCTCGACGCTTGGAGTGTGCTTGTCTGGTCGCTGGTGGGTCTAGTGGTAGCCACGGTCACCCTCGCCGTGCTGCGATCCCGCGACCCGGACTGCCGTGACCCTCGGGGTCATGGACGCACTCTGCTGGCTACCGCTGGCTGCTGGTTGGGCGGACTCGGCGCCGTCGCCGTGGCTGCAACAGTGGCAGGCCTGGTGGCCTGGATCCTCACCGCCTTCGCCTGTCTGGTGGTGCTGTGGAATCGACGACGGCGTCCGCTGGCGATGGAGTCGTCTGGTCGCAGTTGGGGGCGATGGGTCCTAGCCATCGCCTCGGTGCCCCTCGTCACCGGTCTGGCCGTCGCTATGGCTGTGTCCCTCGCCGTCGCCAGGTGATCCACCTACGATGGACGCATGGGAAGCGCCCGACCACGCCATCCCGCTGTGCAGGTATGACCGGGCTGATCGCGCCATGACCGGGCTCGAGTCGGTCTATCGGACAGTAATTGTGGACGATCACGAACTACTGCGGGCCGGCACGCGCGGAATCCTCGAGGATGCCTCGGGATTCGTGGTGGTAGGGGAAGCGGCCGATGCCGATTCGGCGCAGGTGGTCGTCGCTGAAACCCTTCCTGAACTGGTCATTACTGATATCCGTCTCCCGACGACCAATGGGATCGATTTGGCCGCTCAACTGGTCAACGACCACCCCGGACTGGTGGTAGTCATCTTGAGCGCCTACGACGACGAGCACTACGTCCGGGCCGCCTTGGCCGCCGGAGTATCCGGCTACCTGCTCAAGACCATGCCCAGCCACGAGCTCGTGACGGCCTTGCGCGACGCATGCGCCGGAGCCGGAGCCGGAGCCGGCCGCAGTACTCGGATCCCTCACGGTCGAGGGGAAAAGGATCTGTCCGCCCATGCAGTCGATCCCAGTGAGCAGCTCACCGCCCGCGAGACCGAGGTCGTACGCCTGGTCGCCCGAGGAATGGCGAACAAAGTGATCGCCCAACAGCTCAGCATCAGCCCCCGCACCGTCGAGGGGCATCTCAACCGCGTGTTCGACAAGTTGGGCATCGTGTCTCGCACCGAGCTGGTCCACTACGCACTGGCCAACAGCCTGTTCATCCGTGATCCCCAAGGCGGGCCAGGAGCGGACCCTGTGAGCGACACTCCATGACCGGTCCGGTCAGCGCTCTGCCACCAACGACGAGCAGCCTGCCTGCGGTGCCAACTCGAGGCCCCTCGGGGCCGCCATCGGCTATCGCTCCCTGGACGGACTCCCAGTTCTGGATTCTCCAGGTCGTGATACTGGCCCTGGTGCTGATCCGACTCGCCATGACGGTGTCGTTCGATCTGGCGCCCACCAACCTGGTCCTCGAGCTCTCCACCATCGCCATCTTCTTCGTCCCTGTGGTTATCGCCGCCCTTCGGTATGGACTGGTGGGAGGGCTGGCCACTGTCGCTTGGATCGCCGTGCTGTCGGTTCCCGGATTCGCCGAGGCGGCGAAGCACGGCGACATTGGCGCCCTGTGGGCCGAGGTGTTCCAGGTCGTCGTGCTTGCCGTGCTGGCTGGCCTGATCGGCCAGCAGGTATCAGCGGAGGCCACTTCTCGCGATCAAGCCGAGTCCGCCTTGCAGGCCCGCCTGCGCGCCGAGATGCTCTACGAGGACATCTTCGAGTCCAATCGATCGCCCATCCTCATTGTCGATGCCGACGGCTACGTCGTCGATTCCAACACCTCAGCGGATCGGGCCTTTGGGTCATCGACGCACGAGACTCGGCCTCTGGCGCCCGAGACGGCTGTACCGCCGCGCCGGCGCCTGGTCGATGTGGTGGGACCGGAGGCGGCCGCTGTCGTCCTGGCCCACCTGGTGTCAGGCGGTGGCCCATCCGGCGCACCGTCAGTCGCCACGCCGTCGGCCGCCACGCCGTCCGAGGATGCCGAGCACCTCGACGCCGAGGAGCGTGTCCGACCCGTCGCCTACGAAGTAGACGGGCAACCGGTCTTGTACCGGCCGACGGCAACCCTGGTCGGCTCAACCGGCAGCGACCGGCGCGTGCAGGTCATCTTCGAGGACGTCACCACCGAGACCCGCCGCCACGACCTGATGGAGGCATATGCAGGACAGGTGGTCCTCGGCCAAGAAGAGGAGCGGCGCCACATCGCCCAAGAGCTCCACGATGGACCGCTCCAGACGCTGATCCATCTGTGCCGACAGATCGATTCACTCGATGCCGCCCAGCGCCCGCTAGGCACGGCACCCCCCACCCTGGCATCGCTGCGCACCACAGTGGAGGAGACGGTCGCCGAGCTCCGGTCGCTCGCCAAGGGTCTACGCCCCTCCGTTCTGGACGATCTAGGTCTGGTGGCCTCTATCAACCAGGTGCTGACCGAAGCCACCGACCGGCAAGGGTTCCAGGGCCAGTTCGACGTGAGCGGTTCGGAGCGCCGGCTTCCCCCTGCAGTCGAACTAGCCCTGTTCCGCATCGCCCAAGAGGCGGTCACCAATGCGGAGCGCCATGCCACGGCCAGCCAGGTCACCATTTCGCTCGAGTTCGCCGACGACCGTTTGCGGCTGCGAGTCGAAGACGATGGCGTCGGGTTCGACCAAGAACACGAGATCCACCCAGAGGATGGCCACTCCCTCGGCCTTCCCGGCATGAGTGAGCGCGCCCGACTGGTGGGAGGACGCCTGAAGGTCCGATCCCAGCCTGGCCGGGGCACGAGGGTGGAGGTACAGGTACCCACCAAGGTGCCCGACATCGATTGACCAGGTCAGCGACCGCTTGACACGCACTTGCAGAGTGCCACAGGGTCAAAGGCGAGGGTGATGGTGATGGTGAGGGTGGCAACTGTCACCCAACTGACATAGAGATTGTGACCGGATTTCCGCCAATTCATGTGATAATAGGAATGTGGAAGAGATCCTCATCGAGTCGTGCCACAGCACGTGGATCATCGACAGGGAAAACTCGAGGTTCCGTCGGGTGGTCAAGTCGGCCCACCAGACCGGAGCGCCCGCTACTACCGAGTGGCGCCCGTGCTACGGCGTGGAGATCGACCCGCAGTCCGAGTCGTTCGTCGTTCTCCTGAATCCGGAAGGTACCCGGCTATTGCGGAGCTGGCGCCACGTGGAGCACTGTGCGCAGTGTGGTGGCGAAGCAACATCGGAGTTGTCACTGCGCGATCTGCGCTCCGCCATCCGCAGCTAGTCAGTTCCCACCACAAGATTCCGCTGGATGCAGTGGCCCCGGTCGGATGGCGACCTTTCCTAGAGCGAATGCTCGCGCTTCCACTGGCCTGAGCTGCCACCGGTCTTCTCCCACAGCATCAACTGGTCGATGCTCATGGTGCGGTCTGCCGACTTACACATGTCGTAGACCGTGAGGGCGGCCACGGCACATGCCGTCATCGCCTCCATCTCCACCCCGGTCCGGTCGATGGCCTCCACCTTGACTTCGACTTCCACGTAGTCGTCGCCGATGGTGAAGTCGACCTGGACCGATCCGACCAGCAGCGGTTGGCACATCGGGACCAGATCAGCGGTCCGCTTGGCGGCCTGGATGCCAGCCACCCGAGCCGCGGCCAGGACATCGCCTTTGGTAATGGCGTTGTTCGCCACCTGGGCCGTCGTCTCCGGTTTCATCGCCACTCGGCAACGAGCCAACGCTCGTCGCAGCGTCGCCTCCTTGGGCGACACGTCCGCCATACGGGTCCCACCAAAAGGGTCCAGGTGGCTCAAGCTCCGGTCGGTCACAGTGCGCTCCCGTCGATCACGTGGGCCAGTCTACGGGAGTCGGTGTCCATAGGACGGCATTGGCACTCGCTCAGGTAGACTGCCAGCCGAACGCCGACCAGGACCGGAAGGAACACCGCGCGTGCCCACCTACGAATACCGCTGTGAGAGCTGTGCGACGAACTTCGATGTCGTCCAGTCCTTCCACGATGACCCACTCACCGAATGTCCTACTTGCGGCTCGCCGGTTCGCAAGGTGTTCGGCAGCGTCGGCATCGTGTTCAAAGGGAGCGGCTTCTACAAGACCGACAGCCGATCGGGCAGCGGGTCCAAGTCGGGTGGCAGTGACTCCACAGCCACCATTCCGGCCAAGTCCGACACCGGCGGTTCCGGGTCGGGCTCTGACTCCGGGTCGGGCTC
>JBAXCY010000201.1:0-4661 GCA_037141235.1 Acidimicrobiales bacterium
CGGTGGGCGGGGTCATCGAGGGCACCGCCTTCGCCACCCAGCCGTCGGTGTCGGTCGAGGATGCCAATAGCAACGTGGTGACCGCCAATACCTCCATCGTGACCCTGACCATCAGTACGTATGCACCAGCCAATGGTGGAACGACCCGGGGTACCTTGGCGTGCACCAACGTTGGTGGCCTGGCCAACGCGGCCATCGCTGGTGTGGCTGCCTTCACCGGATGCAATATCACTGGAGCAGCCGCTGCCGGTACCTACGTCCTGTCGGCCGCTGGCTCTGGCCTTACCTCAGCGATCACCTCGAGCGTGTCGATCATCGCCAGCAGCGTCAGCCAGCTGGCTGTCACCTCGACAGCGGTGTCCGGTGCAGCATCGTCGGCAGCCGCCATTGGTCCGATCACGGTGACGGAGCAGGACTCGTTCGGTAACTCGACCACCACCGCCGAGACGGTCACGCTCTCCTCCAACTCCACCGGGACCGCTACGTTTTCCGCCACCTCGGGTGGCTCGTCCATCACCTCGGTGTCGATCGCCGCCGGCTCGTCGTCGGCGCAGTTCTTCTACGGCGACACAAAGTCCGGCACGCCCACCATCACCGTGGCCGCCAGCGGGCTGACCTCGGGGATGCAGACCGAGACGGTCACATCGGGTGCGGCCACCAAGTTCGTGATCACCTCCACCACTGTGTCCGGAGTTGCGTCGGCAACTGCCAACCTGGGCCCCATCACGGTCGCCGAGCAGGATGCCCTGGGCAACCCGACCACCGCGGCTCAGACCGTCACGCTGTCCTCCACCTCTAACGGCACGACCAAGTTCGCCACCATCGCAGGCGGTACGGCTGTCACCACGGTCTCCATCCCCGCCGGATCTTCGAGCGCCACCTTCTACTACGGCGACACCAAGGCGGGCACTCCGACCATCAGCGCTTCCGGTGGACTCACCTCGGGCGGCCAGACCGAGACTGTCACCCCGGCGGGCGTCGCCAAGCTGGTTCTGACCACCACCCCGGTGTCCGGTGCGGCATCCTCGAGTGCCACACTCGGCCCCATCACTGTGGCCGAGCAGGACACCTTCAATAACGCCACCACTACCGCCGAGACCATCACTCTCTCCACCACCTCGGCCGGCGGCGTGTTCGCCTCAACCTCTGGTGCGTCGACGACCACTTCGATCACCATCTCGGCCGGATCTTCGTCGACATCCTTCTTCTACGGTGACGTCAACGCCGGCAGCCCGACCATCACCGCGGCCGCCTCCGGTCTGACATCGGGGAGCCAGACCGAGAACATCACTGCAGCCAACGCTGACCATCTGGTCTTCGTCCAAGGGCCGATCAGCACGTATGCCGGCAAGGTCATGGCACCCAGTGTGACCGTGCAGGTCATCGACCTCTACGGCAACCCGGCGACCACCACCGGGCTGGCCGTCACGCTCACCCCGTCGGCTGGCACCATCGCATCGGGCGCCACCGCCTCCACTGATACCACCGGACGGGCCACGTTCGATGCCGTCACCATCAACACGGCCAACGCCGGCCTCACCCTTACGGCATCGGCTGCCGGGGTGACTTCATCCCCGGCCTCGTCGGCTGTCAACATCACCGTCCTGGCTCGTAACGGTTCATTGATCACCGATACCGCCACCGACATCGGATCCGGGGTGAGCGCAGTGGCCTACTACTACTGTCCGAACTTCACCGGCACCTGCACCAGCGCCAACTGGGTCTCGGTCGGGAGCTCGACGTCTGGTCCGACGTATCCGGTCACCTGGACCACCACACCGGACGATGGGAGCTACCACGTGGTGGCTGTGGGAACCGACAATCTGGGCAACGTCAGCGGGCCCAGCACCTCGAACCCGGTCACCGTGGACAACACCGCGCCCACCGGGTCGGTTTCGTACACCAACGGCTACCTCACCTCCACTTCGGTGGCGGTCAGCTTTAGCGCCACCGACGCCCTCACCGGGGTCGACGCCACCACCGGCCAGCTGTTGCGGGCCACGGCCCCTCTGGCCGCAGGTACGTGTGGAACGTTCGGTGCCTATGCCCAGATCGGCACCACGGGGCTCGCCTCGCCCTACACCGACACATCGGTGGCTACGGGCAGCTGCTACAAGTACGAGTACCAGGTGTCTGACGCAGCCGGCAATCAGGCCACCATCACCTCGACCAACGTGGCCAAGATCGACACCGGTGCACCCACCCTGGCCGTGTCGGCCGTTACCGGGGCCAACATCAGCCTGACTGGCTCGACCGTCTACTACCGGGCCACCGGTAGCCCCGTCGGCACCTTCACCCTGACCGTGATCGAGGCCACCTCGGGCATCAGCACCCAGACCTTCCCGACCATCACCGGATGGACCAAGGGCTCGGTAGCCTCTACATCGACCACCGCTTCGGTCACCTACACCCTCACCAGTGCGGCCACTGGCAACGGCCCCCAGTCGGTGTCGGCCACCAGCGGGGCGGGTACCGCAGCATCGGGCCTCAGTTTCACCCTTACCCCCGACACTGCCGTGCCGACCGGCGGCGCACTGACGGTCAACGCCAGCGGGGCCACCTCGGTGGGTACCTCGAGCCAGACGAGTGTCACCACCTTCACCATCGGGACCCGGACCGACTACACCGACTCCGGTGCCGGTATGGCCTCGAGCACCCTCACCGTCCAGTCGGCCACCTACAACAACAACACCTGCGGTTCAGCCGGCTCCGGTGGACCGTTCACCATAGCCACCACAGTGACCGGCACGACCCAGCCCGCGGGTATCACTGTCGGCTATTGCTATCGATACACCCTCACCGGTACCGACAACGTGGGTAACACCACTTCGATCGCCACCACCGTCCAAGTCCCCGGTGCCATCAACAAGCTGGCTATCACCTCCACTGCCGTGACCGGGACGGCATCGGCCACAGCCACCCTGGGTGCCATCACCGTTCAGGAGCAGGACACCTATGGCAACCCGACCACCAACGCCCAGACCGTCACCCTGTCGTCTAACTCGACCGGCACTGCGGTCTTCGCAGCTACCTCGGGCGGGACGTCCATCACCTCGGTCTCCATTCCAGTTAACTCCTCGTCGGCCACCTTCTACTATGGCGATACCAAGTCCGGCACCCCGACCATCACGGCGTCCACCACCGGACTGGCGTCAGGCACCCAGAGCGAGACGATTACCGCAGCGGCTGCCTCCAAGTACGTCATCACCTCGACCGCCGTATCCGGAACCGCTACTTCTACCGCCACCCTGGGCCCGATCACCGTGGCCGAGCAGGACACGTTCGGCAACGCCACCACCACGGCCCAGACGGTCACCCTGGCCTCCAACTCGACCGGCACGAAGCTGTTCTCGGCTACCTCGGGCGGGTCGTCCACCAGCACGGTCTCGATCACCGCTGGCTCATCGTCGACCACCTTCTACTACGGCGATACCAAGGCCGGTAGCCCGACCATCACCGCATCGGGTCTGACCACGCCGGGCACGCAGATCGAGACGATCACCGCCGGTACGGCGTCCAAGTACGCCATCACCTCGACGGCGGTGTCGGGTACGGCTTCGGCCACCGCCACCCTGGGCCCGATCACCGTGGCCGAGCAGGACACGTTCGGCAACGCCACCACCACGGCCCAGACGGTCACCCTGGCCTCCAACTCGACCGGCACGAAGCTGTTCTCGGCTACCTCGGGCGGGTCGTCCACCAGCACGGTCTCGATCACCGCTGGCTCCTCGTCGACCACCTTCTACTACGGCGATACCAAGGCCGGCACCCCGACTATCACCGCCTCTGGTGCGCTCGCCTCGGGCACCCAGGCCGAGACGGTCACCGCGGCCGCCGTCAACAAGCTGGTCATCACCTCTACGGCGCTGAACGCCACGGCTGTCTCCACCATCACCCTCGGCCCGGTGACCGTGGCCGAGCAGGACAGCTTCGGCAACGCCACCACCACCGCCGAAACCATCACGCTGTCCTCTAACTCGACTGGCACCATCAAGTTCGCCACCACCTCGGGCGGAACTGCCACCACCACGGTCTCGATCCCCGCCGGCTCCTCGTCGGTCAACTTTTACTACCAGGACACCAAGGCCGGTAGCCCGACCATCACCGCAGCCGCCACCGGCCTGACTTCGGCCACTCAGGTGGAGACGATCAACGCCGGTGCGGTCAACAAGCTGGTCATCACCTCGACGGCGCTGTCGGCAACGGCCAGCACTACGGCCAACATGGGTCCGATCACGGTCCAGGAGCAGGACGTCAACGGCAACCCGACCACCACGGCCGAGACGGTCAGCCTGACCTCTAACTCGGCTGGCACCGAGTCCTTCTCCCTCACCTCGGGCGGGGCGTCCATCACCACGGTGGCTATCCCGGCCAACTCCTCGTCAGCCACCTTCTACTACGGCGATCCCTTGGCCGGCACCCCGACCATTACGGCGGCCGTCACCGGCCTGGTTTCGGGCACCCAGGTCGAAACGATTACTGCGGCAGCGGCATCGAAGTACGTCTTCACCTCGGCAGCGGTCTCGGGTGTAACCAGTTCGTCGGCCAACGTCGGCCCGATCACCGTGGCCGAGCAGGACACCTTCGGCAATGCCACCACCGCGGCTCAGACGGTGACCCTGACCTCCAGCTCGACCGGCACCAAGCTGTTCTCCGCTACC
>JBAXCY010000202.1:0-4653 GCA_037141235.1 Acidimicrobiales bacterium
GTCCTAGAGGTGGAGCGTGGCAACAGGGGCCGGACAGTACGCTCAAGGCGTCATGGACATTCGTTCCTTCTGCAACCAAAGCCGGATCGTCATCGTGGCCGGGAAGGGTGGGGTCGGCAAGACCACCCTGGTCGCCACCTTGGCCCACCTGGCCGCAGGAGCTGGCCTGTCGGTCCTGGTCGTCGAACTCGAAGGCCGCTCCGGACTATCCACGGCGTTCGGTGGCGCCGGGGGCCTCGGCTACGCCAGCGAGATCCTGCATGCCGCCGGGGCCACCGACCTAGGTGCTGGTCCAGTCGATGAATCAGCCGTCATTCCGCCTGGCTCGGTGCACGCCCGGACGATCACGCCTGATGACGCCCTATTGGAGTACCTGGACGATCACGGCATGAAGCGGTTCTCCAAACGGCTGCTGTCGTCAGGAATCATCGACATCGTGGCCGGAGCCATCCCCGGAATCCGCGACATCCTCGTGCTCGGCAAGATCAAGCAGATCGAGCAGAGCCGGGTAGCCGACCTGATCCTGGTCGATGCTCCGGCCACCGGGCACACCATGACCTTCCTGTCTTCGGCCGCCGGACTGCTCGACGCGGCACGAGGTGGGCCGATCCGCAGCCAGGCCGCCGATGTGGTTGCTCTTTTGTCAGACCCAGCCCGCTGCCAGGTGGCCCTGGTCACGCTGCCTGAGGAGATGCCGGTCAACGAGGTGATCGAGGCCGCCTACCAACTCGAGGATCGGGTCGGGATCGCCCTCGGGCCGATCATCATCAACGCCTGCTACCCATCTGTGGCCGGCCTCGAGGTACCAGCCGAGGAGACGACCGCGGCCGCGGGAGTCGACCTCCAACCCGAACTTCTGGCCACCATGGAGTCCGCCCGCCAATTCCGTCAACGGCGCCATGCTCTCCAAGAGGAGCAGATCCGGCGTCTGGCCGACGAGCTCCCACTCGCCCAGCTCAGGGTGCCTTTTCTGTTTACCGATGCCATCGGACCCCTGGAGCTGGACACCCTCAGCAACTCCCTGGCTGCAGGTATCGAAGCCCTCCATGGCCCGGTCGAGGCGGTCCGATGAGTACCACTGGTCCGGCACCGACTTCCGCTCCACCAATGACGATCAGCCGGGTAGTCCGGGAGCAGTCGATCGTCATCTGCTGCGGTTCGGGAGGGGTGGGGAAGACCACGACCTCGGCGGCAATCGCCCTGCAGGCTGCTCAGCTCGGACGCACCGCATGCGTAGTGACCATTGACCCGGCCCGGCGTCTGGCCAACTCGCTGGGCATTGACGAACTGTCGAATCGGCCAACCCGGATCGAGGGCGAGTGGCCGGGCGAGCTGTACGCGCTGATGCTCGACCCCAAGAGCACCTTCGATGACCTGATCTCCCGGTACTCCGACTCGGAAGCGCAAGCCGAGGACATCCGGGTCAACCGGATCTACCGGAACTTGACCGGGACCCTCTCGGGCACTCAGGAGTACATGGCCATGGAGAAGCTCTACGAACTGGTGGAGGAAGGCGGGTTCGACATCGTGGTCGTCGACACCCCGCCGTCGAGAAACGCCCTCGACTTCCTGGACGCCCCGCGCCGGCTCACCCACTTTTTGGAGAACCGGGTGTTCCAGGCGGTGATGGCGCCGACGCGCGTAGGTCTCCGGGTGATGGGCGTGGCAGCCAGCGCCCTCCTGCGAACCATCTCCAAGGTGGCCGGGGCCGACATCGTCAGCGATGCCGTCGCCTTCTTCCAGGCCTTCGAAGGGATGGAGGAGGGGTTCCGACTTCGGGCCGCCCGGGTGCGGGAGCTACTCGTCCAGCCGGGCACGTCCTTCGTCCTGGTGGCCTCACCTCGGGCCGACTCGGTCGACGAGGCGGTGCACTTCGCCGGCAAGCTGGCCGAATCCGAGATGTCGGCCACTGCCCTCATCGTCAACCGGGTCCAGCCGCGGTTCGCTTCGGACGACCAGCTCGCTTCCTTAGCCCCCTACGGTGCGCCGATCGGGCACCGAGATGGTGGGCCGGCCGGTGCGCTGGCTGCACTGGTGGACAACCTGACTGGGTACACGTTGGCGTCCGATCGCGAAGAGTCTGTCTACGCCGGGTTGGTGGCCAAGGTCGCTCCTGCCCCCGTCTACCGGGTGCCCCTGCTCAACGGCGACGTCCACGATCTGGCCGGCCTGGCCACAGTGGCCGAACTGCTGTTCGGGCAGGACGGGGCCTGATCGACCTGGCACATACCCCAAGGGTGGTGGGGCCGTGTGGGTCCCGGCTCATGGGGCGCTAACCTCTGGCTCGTGTCGACCATCCTCGTGGCCAGTGATGCGCCCACCGTACGGGCCGAGATCGCCGCAACGGCCGGAAATCCTGCTATCACCATCGTCGAGGCCCGCTCGGGCCCCGAGGTCATGGCTCTGGTGGCCGAGTCGATGCCCGATCTGGTCATCGTGGACATGCAGATGGGCAACATGGGCGGGATGGCCACGACCCTGGAACTCCACCTCGAGGCCTCGTACGGCAAGCTTGCCCACGTGCCGGTCCTGATGCTCCTCGACCGTCGTCCTGACGTGTTTCTGGCCCGGCGGTCCGGCGCCGAGGGGTGGCTGGTGAAGCCCCTCGACCCGATCCGCATGCGCCGAGCCGTTGCTGCCCTCCTCGATGGCGGCACCTACTACGACGAGTCCTACACCCCGCTGTCCGTCGTCGCCGCACCCGCTGCCTCCGGCAGCTGACGGGTCCACCCACTACAGAGCGGGTCACTGCGTTGTCCGTGTTCCGTCGAACTGAAGACCAGAGCGAACGATCCCCGGGACGCCGGTCAAAGTTGCGCGGTCAGGCCGCCAGCACCGAGGCCCCCGGGCTGCCGGTCAACAGCGGAGCAGATGCCCAAGAGCAGTTCATCATCGATGCGCTCCACGACCTGCGCGACACCGTGGTCGGCGAGGTCATGACCCCTCGGGTGGATGTCGTCGCCCTCACCATCCCGCTGACCGTCGAGGGCGTGTCCAAGGCGGTACGCGAGTCGGGTCACAGCTGCTTTCCGGTGTGCGGCGACAACCTCGATGAGCTGATCGGGGTCCTGTTCGTCAACGACCTGTTCCGCGCTGGGTTGACGGTCGGAGATGGACAGGAAGGGGATACTTCTCCTGATCCCATCGATATGGCTCGGCGACTGCGCCAGCCGTTCCTGGTGCCCGAGTCGCGCTTGGTCCTCGATGTGCTGGCCGAGATGAGACGGCAGCGGCGGGCGTTTGCCGTGGTGGTCGACGAGCACGGCGGCATCGAGGGAGTCGTCACTGTTAAGGACCTCTTGGGGGCGTTGGTCGGTGATCTGCCCGACGAGTTCGATCCGGACGAAGAGCCCGACGTGGTCCGGGTGGACGGACGGCGGTGGCTAGTGGACGGGCGAGTGAGCGTGGACGACTTGGCCGATCAGCTGGGCATCGACCTACCCGAAGGTGAGTACGTCACCTTGGGCGGCTACCTATTTCATGCGTTCGGGCACATACCGGCCGAGGGCGAGGTCCATGAGATGGTTGGCTGGCAGCTCCGGATCGCCGAGATGGACAAGCGCCGGATCGCCAAGGTGGTGGTGAAGCGGACCTCATCGGACACCGACGAAACCGCTGAGCGGCCCGATCCCGATGACCCGGGGACCGACCGCACCAGCGTCGGGTAGGATCTGCGAGTCCCACGGACGGCCCTCGGGTCGACCACGGAGTACGGGCTGTGGCGCAGTTTGGTAGCGCGCTGCGTTCGGGACGCAGAGGTCCTCGGTTCAAATCCGGGCAGCCCGACCAGAGTTGCACGCAGGCCAGCGGGGGTTTCGACCCCCGCTGATTCGCGCATCGGGGCCCTGCAGAGGTGGGAATTTGGTCCTGTTGGCGCGTCGTTGGCGACGAGGGGCGGTTAGCCATGACAGGGTCCAGCCGCCGAGACGTGGGCGTGTGTGCCGTCCAAGTATGGTGATGTAGTGGCCTCGCAGTTGAACGGATCGGACGAAGCCCGATCTGACCTATCAGTGGCTGGCGCCGGGCCATGGGAGTTCGGTGGTCTTTCCCGGTTCCGTGGCTACCTTCGTCGTCGTCTGGGTCTCACCTTCGCCCGCGTCCGTCACCATCGGATCAGTTTCGGTCGCCTCTGCGATGTACGTTCCGGTTCCCATTTCGCCGTTAGCCGGCGGGCCGATGTGCGGTTTGGTGATAGGTGCGTGCTCGACCACGGGTTCACCCTCGAGAGTTCGGGACACCTCGAGGTGGGGGCAGGTTCCGTTTTCGGCCATCACTGCACTATTGCCGTGGAACGTAGCGTCATCATCGGCGAGCAGTGCCTCTTCGGAGAGATGGTCTCCATCCGTGACCACGACCATGCCTTTGTGAATACAGATACAGCGATCCTTCACCAGGGCCGGATTTCGGCCCCAGTGCTGATCGGGGATGACGTTTGGGTGGGGGCCAAGGCCACCATCACGCGTGGGGTCACGATCGGATCGGGTGCCGTCGTCGGGGCCCACGCCGTGGTGACCCATGATCTGCCACCCGGTTCGGTCGCTGTAGGCGTGCCCGCCCGGGTTGTCCGGATGCGCGATGGCGGACCCGTTCCTCTCTGAGCAAAAGGGTCCGCATGGCACCGGTAGCGGGGGGATCACCCAAGGTTACGGCCAG
>JBAXCY010000203.1:0-4646 GCA_037141235.1 Acidimicrobiales bacterium
TGCAGATTGCAGCATGGGTCCAGTCGCTGACACCGGGCGAGGGCACACAGATCCCCCTGGTCAAGACATCAGGGGCCGACCTGGAGCAGGGCAACACCCTGTTCACCCTCAACTGCGCCGCCTGCCACACCATCTCGGGTGCTGGTGATGTGCTCATGGAGGGCGCCTATGCCCCGAGCCTGCACCTCGCCACGACCACGCAGATCGTCGAAGCCATCCGGTCCGGTCCGGGCAACATGCCCCGCTTCGGAGCCGGTAACATCACCAACAGCGAAGCGCGCGACATCACCGCCTACGTGACTGGGGTGCTGCAGCACCCGAACAACTCAGGAGGCGTCGGCCTCGGTGGGATCGGCCCGGTGGGCGAGGGCTTCGTGGGACTTCTGATCGGTGTCGGCCTCTTGATGCTGGTCTGCTTCTGGATCGGAGACCGCTCGTGAGCGACAGCACACCAGGTATCGACAGCACTCCAGCGACGATGGACGACCCCCATCTCCAGCCGCTGGCCAAGAACCCCAAGCGCATGGAGGCGATCGCCGCCCTGTCCATGGTCGTCGGAATAGCCGGCTTCGTCGCCTTCATCATTGCCTACTGGGTCAATGCCAGCACCCAGTGGGAGGCGCTCACCCTCGGGATCGGCATGGCCGGTCTGGGTGCCGGGACCATCGCCTGGGGCAAGTATCTGATGCCTCCCGGCCCGTTCGTCGAAGAGCGTCATGACTTCCACTCGACCGACGACGAGCGCACCGCCATGAACGCCGCCATCACGGGCCGTGGCGGTATCGAGGTCAAACGTCGCAAGATGCTGCTCGGGATATTCGCCGTCGGTGGTGGCCTCATGACTCTCGCCTTGCTGATCCCCGGGGTCCGCTCCCTCGGCCCCAAGCCGGCCAAGTCGGAGGGTACACAAGGATCCACCAAAGACTCGCTCTTCACCACCAACTGGCAAAAGGGGAGCAAGCTGGTCACCGTGGGTGGACGGACGGTCAAGGTCGACGACCTCGAGACCGGCGGCGTCCTCACCGTCTTTCCCCAGGGCCACGAGGGCTCCTCGCCTGATCAGGTGATCCTCATACGTCTGGCTGATCTTGGTCCGAACGATCCGCCGTACCCGCTCTCCTCCCCGGGCCGCACCGAGTGGGGCGTCCAAGGGTACGTGGCCTACTCCAAGCTCTGCACCCACCTCGGCTGTCCGGTCGGTCTCTACCAGCAGGTGACACAGCAGTTGGTGTGCCCCTGCCACCAGTCGATCTTCAACGTCAACGCTGGCTGCATCCCGCAGTTCGGTCCGGCACCTCGCCCGCTGCCGCAGCTGCCTATCACCGTGGACTCCACGGGTCAGATGCGGGCGAACGGCAGCTTCGACCAAGCCGTTGGCCCTGGATTCTGGGAGCGCCCATGATTGACAAGACCCTCAACTGGTTCGATGACCGATTGGGCACGGCTAAGGGCGGCCGTTCGTTCCTCGACAAGATCTTCCCCGACCACTGGTCGTTCATGCTGGGGGAGATCGCCCTCTACTCCTTCATCATTCTGCTGGGCACCGGGGTCTTCCTGACCTTGTACTACGTGCCTTCGGCTCACGAGATCATCTATAACGGAAGTTACGTGCCGCTGCGGGGCCAAAGCGTCTCTGAGGCCTACGGTTCGACCGTCGACCTCTCGTTCAACGTCCGCTCCGGCCTTCTGATGCGCCAGGCCCATCACTGGGCCGCCGACATCTTCCTCGGCGCCATCGCCGTGCACATGGCCCGGGTGTTCTTTACCGGTGCGTTCCGCAAGCCCCGTGAGTTCAACTGGATCGTCGGCGTGCTCATGCTCATCCTGGGCATTCTCAACGGCTTCTTGGGGTACTCGCTTCCTGACGACCTGGTGTCGGGTACCGGTATCCGGATCGCCTTCTCCATTGTCGAGTCGATACCGGTGGTGGGTAGTTACCTGGCCTTCTTCCTGTTCGGGGGTAACTTCCCGGGCAGCGGCGTGATCATCCCCCGCTTCTACGTCATCCACGTGCTCATCATCCCGGCCATCCTGGTCGGCCTGCTGGCTGCGCACCTCGGCCTCCTGATCAAGCAGAAGCACACCCAGTTCCCGGGGAAGGGCCGGACGGAAAAGAACGTTGTCGGCTCGCCGATGTTCCCGAACTTCATCGCCAAGACCACCGGCTTCCTCTTCATGTCGTTCGCCGTCATCTTCCTCCTTGGAGGATTTGCCCAGATCAACGCCATCTGGCAGTTCGGCCAGTACCAACCGTTCCAGATCTCCTATGCGGTGCAGCCCGACTGGTACATGGGCTGGCTGGACGGCGCGGCGCGGATCATGCCGGCCTGGGAGTGGGTCGGCTGGGGCCACACCCTTCCGCTCGAGGTATTCCTACCCGCCGTTGTTTTCCCGGGTCTGATATTCACGATCTTGATGGTTTGGCCGTTTGTCGAGTCGATCTGGACCAAGGATTACGAGTATCACAACCTGCTCGATCGTCCTCGCGACCGTCCCAAGCGCACGGCGGCCGGTGTGGCGATGTTGACGCTGCTCTTTGGTGTGTTCTTCGCTTCCTCCACCGACGTCATGGCCAACTTCTTCCAATTGCCGCTGGAGGACGTGCTGTGGTTCTTCCGGTTCTTCGTGCCGCTGGCGCCGATCGTGGCGTACTTCTTGACGTGTCGAATCTGCAACGAGATGCGGGTGGCCGAGGGCATCGGCAAACGCAAGCGGGCCCTCATCGTGGAGCGATCGACCGAGGGTGAGTACACCACCACGGAGGCGCCGGGACAGCCTGGTGACGGACACGAGGAGATTGACGCCGTCCCGGTACCGACTTTCATCGACACGTCGGACCCATCGCTGGCCACGGCAGGCGGCGTGCGCCGGGTCATCCGCTAGCCCCGACTGGTTACAGTCCCGGACGCTGACCATGGCAACCCGGGAGACTCCCCTTATCGATCTGGTCGATATCGTCGATCTGGACCGGTACCCGGTACTCGACCCCTCTCTGTCAGGGTTCCAGTCGGTGGTGGCGCACGCACGGACGCAGTTGACGGGCACCGGCATGGTCGAGCTCCCGGGCGTTCTGCGTCCCACCGGTATCGAGGCATTGGTGGCAGATGCCGAAGTGCTTGCCCCCCGAGCCCACCACTCGGCCGGGGAGGGAACGGCCTACTTGGAGTACCCGGACTTCAGCTTGCCCGACGGGCACCCTCGACTGACGTGGGGCCGTTATGCCGTGGGGGCTGTGCCCTACGACCTGATGCCTCAGTCGTCGCTGCTGCGCCGACTCTACGAGTGGGAGCCACTGCGCGTCTTGGTGGAGGCGATCCTCGATCGTGGACCCCTCCACCGCTACGCCGATCCGTTCGGAGCGTTGAACCTAGCGGTCATGCACGAGGGCGACGAGCTGCAGTGGCACTTCGACCAGACCGACTTCGTGGTATCGCTGGCCATCCAGACGGCGGACGACGGCGGCTACTTCGAGGTCCATCCCCGGATCCGCACGGGGGACGACGAGCAGTACGACGAGGTGGCTCAGGCTCTGTCGGGCAAACGCGAGGGCGTAGTGACTGTGCCCATGATGGCCGGCACGCTGCTCGTGTTCGAGGGGCGTAACTCGCTCCACCGGGTGAGCCCGGTGGGCAGCGGCAGCCCTCGCCATGTGGGCCTCCTGGCCTACGACACGGCGCCGGACACCGTCGGCAGCACGCTGCTGCGCCAGGACCGATACGGGCGCTCTGAACCGTTCGGTAGTCCGCCCGAGGACTGGCCGGTGGGATGATCACGGAGTACCGCCGGGTCATCCGCCCACTCAGTCATCTGACCGCCCTGTCCGAGGAGGACTCCCCATGATCGACTTCATCACCCAGATCGGCGAGGCGTTCGTCGGCTCCGGTCCTGAAGCTGCCCATCTCAATACCGTGCTGGGGGCCAAGGGCGGGCCGGTAGAGACGGCGTGGGCCACCGCTCTCGCCACCCCTCGGACCGGACATGCCGCCTTCCTCACCACCATTCGCCCAGGCATCCCGGCCAAGCCGATGACGCTCTTCGTCAACAAGGCCATCTTGGAGGACGAGGCGCACTCCAATCTGACCTGGGGGCCGGCCCAAGCCGGAGTGGCCTCTGGTGTCCTGTGGGCGGTGGCCGACGGGATCATCGAAGCGGAACTGGTAGATGCCCTGGTGCTGATCGCCGCCGTGTGGGTGAACCCCGAGGCCGCCGATGAGGCTTTGGTATACGAGAACAACCGTGCCGCTACCCACGATGCCCTGGCGGCAGGGGCAGCGGGCAGCCCGTCGCTGGCCGAGGCACTCGAGTACCGGGATCGGCCGCTGAACGCTTACTACCTGCCGCCAGAGGTGGAGTGAGCGGCGACCGTCATCGGTGGCGCATCACTGGCCTGGGTTGTCGAGGTGTGGCGCTTGGAACTGTTGGAGATGTCCGCTGCTAGGTCCTGCGGACGAGCATTGCGAACTCGAGCGGCGGATTCTCGCGGTCACCACAACAGACCTACTGTGACGAACGAGTCATGACGCTGGTCGAGGCCTCGGCCTAAGGCTCCACTCACACCCGAGGCACGGGCTCCGGGGGCTTGTCGATGCCAAGCCCTGGCTCTTGCCCGAAGGCCGGCTCGGGGGTGAAGGACCATTGCGGGTCCT
>JBAXCY010000204.1:0-4552 GCA_037141235.1 Acidimicrobiales bacterium
TACGGCGATGCGTCGTTCTTGGGGTCGACCGGGGCGTTGACGCTCAACAAGCCGGTCGTGGGTATGGCCGTCTCCTAAGGGAGCCGCGCCGACAACATGACGAGACGCGGCTGGCTGCTCTTCTTGGTCATGTCGGTGATCTGGGGCTGTCCGTACTTGCTCATCAGGATCGCCGTCCGTGAAGTATCGCCAGCCACGCTGCTCTTCATGCGGACTGCCCCCGCCGCCCTGGTGCTCCTCCCTCTGGCCATCCATCGCCAGGCACTGCACGGTCTGGTGGCCCGCTGGAGATGGCTGCTGGCCTTCACGGTGGCCGAGTTGGCGATCCCCTGGCTCTTCGTGAGCCGAGCGGAAGTGCACCTGACTAGTTCGGTGACCGGGCTACTAGTGGCCTCGGTGCCTCTGACGGGAGCCATCCTCTATCGGGCACTCGGCTACGAGCACTTCGACCAGCGCCGGGTGATGGGTCTGCTGGTCGGTTTCGCCGGGGTCGTTGTCCTAGTCGGTGTGGACCTCCGAGGGGCCGAGCTGGGTCCGGTGATCGAGGTGCTGATCCCGGTCATCGGCTACGCCATCGGGCCACTGATCATCTCGCGCAAGCTCGACGATCTGCCTGCCATCGGGGTGATCACGGTGTCCATGGCCATGGCCTCGGTGATCTACGCACCCTTCGCCCTCACTCATCTCCCCACGTCGATGTCCCTCGAGGTGGTGGGTGCGGTGGCTGGCCTGGCCCTGGTGTGCACGGCACTGGCCTTCGTGCTGTTCTTCGACCTCATCGTGGAGGTAGGGCCGGCCCGCAGCACGGTGATCACCTACGTCAACCCCGCAGTGGCCATCGTGCTCGGTGTGCTGGTTCTGGGTGAACCGTTGACCTGGGGGATCCTCATGGGGTTCCCACTGATCCTCTTGGGTTCCTGGATGGCCACCGGAGTGCATGAACCCACGGCCAGCCCCTTGGCCGTGGAGCCGCCCACCGGTTAGTCCGAGGTGAGGTCTCGGGTCGGGAGTTTCTGACCAGCGGTCGTTGCTCGATCCGGCGAGATGATGACGACGTGGATGATCCGGGTGGTGTGGCGTTGGTAGACGTCGTAGCGACCAGCCACGCCGGGATGGAAGATTCTCGACATGCCCCGGTTGGTCCGGTTGACCAGCGGCCACAGCTGGGCCTGCTCGGTCGGGGTAGCAACTCGTGCCGTGGCACTAAAGACCTGGCGGCCCACCCGGACGGTCACGGCCGGATCGGCCTCGATGTTGAACAGCCACGCGGGTGGGCGGTCACTGCCTCCGTTGGAGGCCACCACGATGATGTCGCTTCGGTCGCGACAGTAGGTAAGGCCGTTCGTCCGCGGCAGACCGGACTTGCGCCCAGTAGTGGTGATCAACAGTGCTGGCACGCGACCGGAGTGCTTGCCGATCCGGCCATCAGACTTCTCGTAGACGTACTTGTGGAACTTGAGATACGGGCCCACGAACCGGGTGGTGAAGATTCCGTCCATGACGACCTCCGTCAGCGCATCGAATCGTAGGAAAGGTATAGCGCTACACGGATCACCGCGGTAGAGCCCACTGGCCCGAGGCGACGAATGGGGTCGCCACGACGGTCGCCTCTCGGCGCTTGCCTCGTTGCTCGAGATCGAAGACGGCCCCCGGGCTCGAATCGACGTCGGCTTCGACATAGGCCAGAGCGATCCCGTGCTCGAGCATCGGCGAAAAGTTGCCGCTGGTGACCGTGCCCACGCGCTCGGCGCCCCTCATCACCACGGCACCCTCGCGCGGCGGCTGGCGACCCTCGGTGCGCATTCCAATCAGTCGACGGGCGATGCCCATTTCGCGTTCAGCCACCAGGGCGTGGCGTCCTCGGAACGGACCCTTGTCCCATCCGACTACCCAACCCAGCCCAGCCTGCAGCGGCGTGATGCCCGCACCCAGTTCATGTCCGTGCAGCGGCAGGGCTGCCTCGAGCCGCAGGGTGTCCCTCGCTCCCAGGCCGGCGGGGGTGATCCCAGCCGCACAGATGGCATCCCACAGTGCGGGTGCTGCCTCGACGGGTGCGGCAACCTCGAAGCCGTCCTCACCGGTGTACCCGGTGCCGGCCAACACACACTCGGCTCCTTGCCAGGTGATCCGCTCTACGCCGAACCGGGCCACATTCGCCACTTCGGGCAGCACCGAGGCCGCACGGGCTCGGGCATTCGGCCCTTGGACGGCGATGATGGCCCGGTTGGCGGTGGTGTCCTGGCCCCCGATGGCCGACACCACTCGGTTGGTATTGGAGGCGTTGGGCATCACGTCGAAGACTTCGTCATCCACCCACCACACGATGATGTCGTCAATGACCGATCCGTCGGCCTCGTCGAGCAGGTGGGTGTACTGGGCCCGACCAGGCCGTACCTTGGCCAGATCGTTGGTCAGGGCCGACTGCAGGCGATCGTAGGCATCAGGCCCGGACACACGCACCGTGCCGAGATGGCTGACGTCGAAGGCGACGGCATCGGTTCGACACGCCCGATGCTCGGCGATGGTGCCGGCTTCGTAGGCCAGAGGCATCTCCCATCCACCGAAACCGACCAACTTGGCGCCGGCAGCCTGGTGCGCCTCGAACAGCGCCGTGCGTCTCAGGATCGGGTCACGGTCGGCACTCTCGTCGATCGGATCATCCAGGGGAGTTGTCACCCCGGCAGGCTATCCCCGCCCACAGTCAGGCGGTGCGTGCTACCTGTGGGGTGCCGCCACCGGCTAAGCCGTACTTCGACAGTAACGCCAAGGTGTCACGTTGGTACAGCAGCGTCACCCGAACGTCAGGGTAGAGCGCAGCCATCCGACGCATCTTGCCGTTCTTCTTGGTCACCAGGGGTTGATTCAGCGTGGTCACCTCTACGAACAGCCCTGGGCTCGGGAGCCAGAAATCAGGCCGAAAGGCGGATGTCGGTCGCTTGTCGCTCCCCCATGCGAGCACGAACTCGACCGGTTCGTACTCCCACTCCACCCCGTAGAAGTCGAGGATGCGGGCGAACCGCTGTTCGGACTCGTGGGCGAACCGAACGCCTTGGACCTGCACTGCATCGACCCGCTCGTCAGAGTTGGTGGTGACGGCTGCAGGCCTCACGCCTGTGCAGCTCCGCCTGCTGCGAGGTAGGAAGCGGCTGGGTGCCGTTGGTCAGGCACGGAACGTTCTGCCACGGAGGCAGTCATCTCCACGATGGCCGCATCGAGTTCAGATACCACACCCGATAGCGGCAGCACGTTGAACACACCCTGGCCGCCCGCCAACAGGTCGACTAGTTCGCCATTCGAGGTGGCCAAGATCGATCGGCTGTCAGCCAGGACCAACTGAGCAGAGGCGAGATCGACCCCGAGGTCGCCGCGGAGGCACTCGACGGCTTGACGCGCCTGCTGCAACTTCAGGCCGGCATCGAGCAGACGCTTGATCACCTTCAGCTCAAGAACGTCCCCATAGGAGTACCGGCGCTTACTGCCCGAACCGGTGGCATCCGAGATCGATGGTCGCAGCAGTCCCGTCCGGGCCCAGTAGTCGAGTTGGCGGTAGGTGATACCGACGATGGAGCACACCTGAGTGCCCGGGAATCCCTCGGCCGGACCGCTGCTCAATCCCGTGGCCGGTCCCCTACCTCTGGAGCCGGCAGGTGGCTCCTGGTCTGGGGCTGCTGTTGTTGTGAAGCTACGAGCCATAGTGATCCTTTACCTCGACAAAAGGTTCATGGTGACCTAAACCTCATGGTCAACCTGGACTTTAAGGATATCACAACGCCGTAATTACGCACGTGTCATCGTTCGCGCCAGACGGGGATTTGGTCCTGCCCCCCCGTCGGGTCATGATCGTCTCGTGCGCACATTCCGCAGATCACGTCGACGGAGCAACCGAGGGGGCAACTCGTGACCGAGGTGCCCCGTCCCGAGGCTGGCTCGATACCCCTCCACCGGCGACTGATCGACTACCAGGCGTATGCAATCGAGGACGATCTGGTGGTGGTGGGCAGGCTGACCGACTCCCGTCCATGGGCCGAGGACGCAAGCGCGGTATCGACCGTGCACGACCTAGAGCTGCGGGTCCGGGTGCGCAACGCAGACCTCACCATCGTGGCGGCCACCGCCGACATGTTCGTCTATCCCCACGAAGAGTGCCCCACGATCGAAGCCGCCTTTGCTGGACTGGTCGGCCTCAGTGTCGTCCGGGGCTACACCCGAGAGGTCCAGAAACGGTTTGGCGGTCCCCGGGGCTGCACGCACCTGGAGCATCTGGCCCGATCGTTGGGCCCAGTGGTGATCCAAGCCGTGACGTCGGGTCGGGCGTTGTCGGTCAGCCGAGGCGAGTCCGAGGACCTGCTGGCTGGGGCCGGAGGCACGGGTAGTCCCTGGGCGAGGGACTCGTGTCATATCTGGGAGGAGGGAAGCATCGCCGACCAGAAGTTGGACGCCGGGTGGCGCCCGGGTACCGGACCATATCCAGCGCCAGCCCTGGTCACGTTTCTGAACCGCGGCGGTGCCTCGTGATGCTGGCGAGCACGCTCACACCGTCCATCGATGGGGT
>JBAXCY010000205.1:0-4540 GCA_037141235.1 Acidimicrobiales bacterium
GGTTCGGGTCGGGATGGTTCATGGTGTTTGGTGTCGTGAGGTGTCGTGTCGCTCCGGCTCGCCGGGTCCAGTGCCGGCGATAGCAGCCGTGCAGCCGTGCCATCCAGGGTAGCCATGCAGCCGTGCTGTCCAGGGTAGCCATTGGACTCGATCAGCTCGGGTCACCACGTCGGGAGATACGCCGACTGCTTGCAGATCGACAAAGACAGCGCGCTGGCGTGGCGACCCGGGGCTCACCATGTCTACGCTCCAAGGGCGGCTTGGCCGATGGCATCCGCCATCAGTGACCATGCCATGGCGAAGGAGCCACCCCATGGAGTTTGGAATCATCCCCCCGGTTCGCACCGGCGCCACCGCCGACCCAGAGTGGATGACGGCGTTCGCCCAGCATGTGGAGCAGTGCGGATTCGAGTCGCTGGTGATGGTCGAACACGCCGTGGTGATCTCGGAGTACACCAGCACCTACCCCTACGCCAAGTCCGGCAAGATGCCGCTTCCTGATGACTGTCAGATCCCTGATCCGCTCGACCTGATGGCGTTCCTGGCTGCGGTGACCGACCGGATCACGTTGGCCACCGGAGTACTGGTGGTCCCGAACCACCCGCCAGTGGTCCTGGCCAAACGGATCGCCACAGTGGACGTGCTGTCCAAGGGGCGAGTCCGCATGTGTCTGGGGGTGGGATGGATGGAAGAAGAGCTTCGAGCGACTGGCGCAGACCCACGGACCCGCGGGCGCCGGACGGACGAGACCATCGAGGCCATGCGTGTGTTGTGGGCCGACTCGGGACCGCAAGGGGCCACCTACGAGGGTGAGTTCGTGTCGTTCAGCCACGCCCACTCGTTCCCCAAGCCCGAGCGCGGCACGGTGCCGCTCCACATAGGAGGCCATAGCGAGGCAGCCGCCCGCCGCGCCGGGCGCCTCGGTGACGGGTTTCAGCCGCTCGGGCTCACCCCCGACGAACTCGCCCTCCGGGTGACCCAGATGCGAGAGGCCGCAGTCGATGCCGGCCGTGACCCAGAGGTCATCGAACTGTCGGTGTCGGGCTACCTCCCGACGACCACCGAAGAGGAGGTGGCTGCCGCCGAAGCGGCCGGAGTCGATCGGATGCTGCTGTCCACGTCGATGAGCGTGGACCTCGACGGCCTAGCCGACGAAGTGTCGGCGTTTGCGGCACGATTTGGGCTTCCTTCGGCCCCGTGATAGCGGACGCTGCCGCACTGCGTGACCTGTCGATCAGTTATGCCGCATGCGTGGACCGGCTCGACGGCTCGGGGTTCGCCGCCCTCTTTGTGGCCGATGGCGAGCTCTGGGTTCCTGATGCTGCCCACGGCTACACGCCGACCATCTGCATCGCCGGCAGTGCAGCACTGGAGCGGGTTCCTTCGGGATTGGCCCGCTACCACTCCACCCGCCATGAGGTGGTGAGGGCGACGTATGACGGCGACAGTGACGGCGACAGTCATGGCGACAGTGACGGCGGCGGCGACCGGGCTACCGGTGAGATCACTGGCATCGCGCATCACCTAAGTCCTGCTCCGGTTGATCCCGATGGCCCCGCAGGCCGTGATCCGGCCGACCTGCCCGGTATCGACACCGTCTGGTACCTCCGCTACGTCGATGAGTACAGGAGGGGGAGCGACGGTTGGCGGATCGCCCGACGGGTCCTCCATCTCGACCGGGTCGAAGAGCAACCCGTTGATCGCCTCGGCCCTGGGCGCTGACGGCAACTTGTGGCGCGGGCGCGGGCACGGCCCGGGCACTGATGTCAGCGGCCAAATGGGCGCCGGACGGGCTGGGCACAGGGGGGCGTACGCTCGGAGCCTATGAGCCTGCCTGCCCCCCGACCTGACCGCACCTGCCTGGTGACTGGAGCCTCTTCTGGTATCGGCGAGGAGATCGCCGGACTCTTGGCCGCACGAGGATTGGGCGTCACTCTGGTGGCCCGCAGCGAGTTGAAGCTCCGGGCCTTGGCAGACGACCTCGCTGCTCGCCACGGCGTGCGAGTCGAGGTGCTGGCCACCGATCTGGTCGACGCTGACGCCCGGAGCGCACTACCCGGTCGTCTCGCCGACCTGGGCCTCGAGGTCAACGTGCTGGTCAACAACGCCGGATTCTCGACGCTGGGACCCGTCTACCGCTCCGACCCCGACCGAGAGATCGCCATGATCCGCACCGACGTCGAAGCGGTGGTCCACCTCTGCTCGTTGTTCGCCCCCGGCATGGCGGAACGGCGGAGCGGCTGCATCCTCAATGTGGCCTCGACGGCGGCCTTCCAGCCGATACCGGGACAGGCCGGCTACGGGGGGTCCAAGGCTTTCGTTCTCTCCTATAGCCACGCCATCCGTGAAGAGCTCCGATCGCAGGGAGTCACTGTGACTGTCCTGTGCCCAGGACCGGTGGAGACGGGGTTCGCCGAAGCCGCCGGCATCGACCCTTCGGAAATGGCCGAAGCCATGCCCAAGCTGTTCTGGGTAGTGGCCGATGAGGTGGCCCGGACGGGTGTAGAAGCAATGGACGCCAATCGTGCCGTGGCCATCCCTGGCCTGCCCAACAAGGCCTCGGCGGCGTTCGGTTGGCTGTCACCTCGACGCCTCCTCCTGCCTCTGGTGGCCAGGCAGCACCCGGCAATGCGCGACCTCTGATCAGCCGATGAGTACACGCAGGGCGAGGCCGACGGTTGGTGCAGACGTAACGGGCCAGTGGACCAACCCATGGGTGGCTGCGTTTCTGGACGTCGGCTGGGTTTTGCTCTTCGTGGCAATCGGCCGGAACTCACACACCGAAGGGGTGACCCTGGCTGGCGTGGCCGAGACGGCCTGGCCCTTCCTGGTCGGACTGGCGCTCGGCTGGGCCGTCATCCGAGCATGGCACCGACCGGCCGCGCTGGTGCCGACGGGGGTGGTGGTGTGGCTGGTGTGCGTGGGCACAGCCATGGTGCTGCGCTTGGTATCCGGCCAAGGGGCGGCGGGAGCCTTCATCGTGGTGGCTCTGGCCTTCGTCGGGCTCGGGCTGGTGGGATGGCGCACGGGAGCCGTGGTCATCGAGCGTCGTCGTGCTCGAGACGGCGCACCGCAAGCGTAGAAGCGTCCCCTCCGGCCAACGGGCACGCCTACTAGCCAGCGCGCAGGCCCCTATGCCCCTCTATCGGCACGAACATCTACCAACTTGAGCGAATTGTTCAGATTTCTTCGATTGTCCAACAACACGCGCCCGACCAGGGGTTTCTTCGCCCAGATTGTTGGCATCGCGCCACGGGGATATCCAGAAAAGACACCGAAGCGCTCGTCGGCCCTAGCCGCCGATGAAGGCGGCCAGCTCGGGCGGCACGAAGTTGTGCTCTTCGGTGGTCTCGGCCTCGGCCAGCTCGACCATCTTGTCGACCACTTCGATCGGGTCCCGCTGGTCGTTCTTCACGAAGTCGCGCATCATGGCGTAGAGCGGCGTGGAGGCGGCGTTGATGGCATCCTCTCCGAACCACTCCCACATCGAGTCGGCCATCCGGTCATTAAATCCGGTGAGGTAAGGGCCGGGGTTGAGCAGGCAGACGTCGATGCCCTGGCCGGCTAGCTCGGGCCGCATGGCCTTGCCCATGGCCTCGAGGGCGTGCTTGGTCATCGAGTAGGGCCCGAACGCCGGAGCCGACAGCACCCCAGATATCGACGACATGATGATGATCCGGCCCGCTCCTTTGGCGGCCATGCGGGGCAGCACGGCCTGGGTGACGGCCAGGGTGCCGAAGACGTTGACCTCGAACAGCCGACGGACCCGGTCGATGGGGACGTCGGCCATCGGGCCGGTCTGGCCAGCGCCGGCATTGTTGATCAGGACGTCGATGTCCCACTCCGCCGCCTTGGCTACGTCATCGGTGGTGATGTCGATCTTCTCCACCGTGAGCTGAGGGGCCTCGGCTCGCAGCTCGGCTGCGTGCTCTTCGGTCTCGGTGGTGGCGATGACGTTGTGGCCACGCGCCGCGAGGGCGAGGCTGGCGCCCTTGCCGAATCCTGATCCGGCTCCGGTGATCATGACGGTCTTGCTCATCGTGGGTCGCTCCTTGGTGTGGCGGGCTCGGCGGGCTCTCGGACTCGGCAGACTCGGCAGACTCGGCGGGCTCGGCGGGCTCTCGGACACTGCACTGTAGGCCCGGTTGGGCAGCCACCGGCCCAGAACTGCCACGAGACGGCAAGCGTCGGCGACTACCGTGTCAGTCTGCTGGCCGCCTACAGCGCCGCACGCCAGAAGATCAGCCGGAGGAATTCATGCGGGACCCAGGGGTCAACCGAGCCGGGCCGCAGGGTTCCGAATCAGGGCACGTAGACGTTCGATCGGCACGCCGGGGCTTCTCGTTGTCCACCGTCACAGCGCTGTCGCTGGTCAATCTTCGACCGATCGCCATCTTCGCCATCGTCCCCTCGGTGGTCGCCCTGGGTGGGTTGGGGTCGTGGATCGCCTTTCCGGTCCTGTTGGCGCTGGTGCTGGTGGTGGCGCTGGTGTTCGCCGAGCTGTCGTCGAAGTGGCCGCTCGAGGGATCGGTCTACGAGT